>CAUHFD010000001.1 GCA_959605275.1 uncultured Eubacteriales bacterium
GGTGCGATCCGGTGCGGCTACCGTTTGTTTGACGGCGCATCCGTTTATGGAAATGAGCCGGAAATCGGACAGGTGTATGCAAACGCCATCCAAAACGGCGAAGTCAAAAGAGAAGAACTTTTCATTACCTCCAAGGTTTGGAACGATATGCACGGAGATGGAAAAGTAATAGAATCCTGCAAAAAAACATTGCAGGATTTACAGCTTGATTATGTTGACCTGTATTTTGTCCATTGGCCGTTCCCGAACTATCATGCACCGGGCTGCACGATTGACAGCAGAAATCCTGATTCTAAACCATTTTCCGTTGACCGCTTTATGGCAACTTGGCGTCAAATGGAGCAGTTGGTGGATATGGGATTGACCAGATTCATCGGTATGTCCAACATGACGATACCTAAGCTGGAAGCAGTGCTACCGCTGTGCCGCATTAAGCCGGTAGCCATTGAGATGGAGTTGCACCCCAGTTTCCAGCAGCCGGAGTTGTTTCAGTATTGTCTGGATCGTGGCATTCAGCCGATCGGTTTCTGTCCGATTGGTTCACCGACCCGTCCGGATCGTGACAAAGACCCGAATGATGTTGTAGATATGCAGATGCCGGAACTGGTTGAGATTGCAAAAGCCCACAATGTCCATCCGGCGATTATTTGTTTGAAATGGGCAGTACAGCGTGGACAAACGCCGATCCCATTCTCTATCTATGAGAATGAATACACCAGCAACCTGCGCTGCGTCACAGAGGATCCCTTGACAGAGGAAGAAATGAAAATCATGACTTCCCTTGACCGCAACTGCCGATTCATTAAAGGTCACGTCTTCTTATGGGAGGGCGCAAAAGACTGGTACGATCTTTGGGATTTAGACGGTACTATTACAAAGTAAAAGACGATCTGGAAAGGGGATTGGTATTATGCTGAAAGGTATACCTAACATTTTGACACCGGAATTATTGAAAATACTGATGGAAATGGGACATGGAGACGAAATTGTTCTTGCCGATGGAAATTTTCCGGCGTTTGCCCATCCGAATAAGGTGGTGCGGCTGGACGGACATGGGATTCCCGAAGTTATGGAGGCTATCCTGCGTTTTATGCCGTTGGATCCTTATGTAGAGCATCCGACGATTTTTATGGAGGTACTTCCGGACGACCCATATATTCCCGAAATCTGGGATACATACCGAGAGCTGGCATTTCGATATGAAGAAGGCGGTCTGCGGGAACAGCCAATTAACAAGTTTGATTTTTACGAACGTACAAAAAAAGCCTATGCAGTTGTTACAACAAGCGAAAGTGCTCTGTATGCCAATGTGATTCTCAAAAAAGGTGTGGTAAGGTTGGAAGACACAATTTGCGGAAAGGAAAACAGCAATGAACGGTAAAGAAAGGATACAAGCAATACTGGATGGCGAAAAGCCGGACAGAACACCGGTTTTTCCTTTGCTGATGGCGTTTTCCGCAAAAAGAATAGGTGCTTCTTATCGGGATTTTGCTTCTAATGGCAGTGTGATGGCGCAAGCGCAAATTCATGCGCATGAAATGTTTCATCTGGATGCTATTACGGCCTGCTCGGATGCTTTTCGCATTGCAGCAGATTTGGGAGCGGAAATGGTGTTTCCGGAGGACAAACCTCCTTTTGCTCAAGCTCCGCTCGTCACTTCGGCGGAAGATTTAAAACGACTGAAAAGACCGGATGTCGCAAATGCCAGAGGACGAATGTATGATCGTGCCCAAGGTGTGAAAGAGATGGTAAATGCTGTCGGCAAGTCCTGTATGGTGTTAGGCTGGGTCGATATGCCTTTTGCCGAAATATGTTCCTTATGCGGCGTACAGAATATAATGATGATGATGTATGATGAGCCGGAATTGGTTCATCAACTACTGGATTTTGTGACGTCGATCGTAATCGATTTTGCCTTATTGCAAATTGAGAACGGAGCAGAAATGATTGGATGCGGTGATGCTGCCGCTTCTTTGATTTCGCCTGAAATGTATCGGGAATTTGCGTTGCCGTATGAACAACAAGTGTGTGAAGCGATTCATCATAGACAAGCTAAAATTAAACTGCATATCTGTGGGGATACAACCGCTTTGCTGCAGGATATGGTCAAAAGCGGTGCAGATCTTTTCAATGTGGATCATATGGTGGATTTGAAAACGGCTGCAGAGACTTATGGCGCTAAACAATTGGCGTTTAAAGGTAATTTGGACCCCATCGGAGACATACTACAAGCGTCAGCAGAGGAAAGTTATTGCCGCGCGAAGCGTTGTATTCAATTGACAGAAGGTTATCGATATATTTTAAGTGCAGGCTGTGAAATTCCTGCCGAAGTCGAGGATGAGGTTTTTTTGGCGTTTTGCCGTGCGGCAGAACAATAATTGAAATCCCGGAAAAGAAAACATCTCCCGTTAGCCTTATGGCTTTCGGGAGATGTTTTTTACACTTTCTCGCTTTATAAAAGAAACCGGGAATATCATATTATGCTTTCCGCCCTTTTTATTTTCAATTAATTTGATTAAAATATTTGCAGCTTCTTTTCCGATTGCATAAAGATTTTGGTGCACTGTGGTCAGACCTATGCTGAATTTTTGCGTATCAGACAGATCATCAAATCCGGTTAGGGAAAGATCATCCGGAATAGAAATGCCTAAAGACTGACAAGCTTCCATGACCAGAAGAGCAACACCGTCCGAAGAACAGGCAATGGCAGTTACGCCTTGTTCTATGGCAGAGGATATGCTTTTGACGATGAGGTAAATGCCATCTGTTTCGATATCCAGGCTCTTAGCTATGTTGGTATAAATTAAGTTTTGCCGGATAGGAATATTATGGTCTGCCAAGGCGGTGCAGTAGCCGTTAAATCGATCTCGGATAGATGATTTATCATCAATAGCTACGTCGGAGAAAAAAGCGATTTTTTCATGTCCATTGTCAATCAGATGATTAACAACGGACAACTCGCCGGTAAAATTGTCCGATACGACATGAGAAATATCTACACCCGTAAAATATTTATCCACTGTCACAATCGGGTAATTTTGAACGGAGAGTTGAATCATCAAATCGTAGTTTGCATGATCGGAATAAGGGTAATAAATGATTCCTTTTACATTATCGCTGATATATTTTTGTAGCAAAATTCTTTCGTTATCCGGATTTCTGCCTGAATTGGAAATAACCATATAATAGCCTTTTGCGGTTACCACTTCAAGAATACCTTGGATATAATACATCATGTCTCCTTTAGCGGTGTCGATCGGAAATATGATACCGATTAAATTGCTGTTGCCGCTTAGAAGTCTGCTGTCACTATCGCCATCAGTAATAATAGGATTGTCAAAGTCATAATCCGTACTGATAAAAGAGCCCAGCCTTCTTTTTCGGACAATGATCTTTTTGTCCGCCAATTCATCCAAAGCTTTTTTGGCAGTGATACGGCTGACGCCGAACTGCTCCATCAGTTCGGATTCGGTTGGTATTTTAGAACCCTTTACCAGTCTTCCACTTTGCATTTCTTCTAAAATGTAATTGATAATCTTTTCATATAAAAAGCCTTCCATTATTTCGTTTGCTCCTTTTTCAATAGCATTATGTCAATTGATCGGCAATTTTTACAGAATAAAGATAAACTATGATGACTAACTGTAAATCATTATTGATATGCAAATGATATGACTACATGCAAATTAATATGTTTTTGCAGATATATCATAACAATAGTATATTATAAGATTGAAAATATGTCAATACCATATCAATTAATCATCATAATATATTGTCTTAAAACTGTAAAATATTAGGCAGAATATGTTATCTCCATTATTGTGAATAAATAGGAGTAAAATAATTGATATGCACAAAAACAAAAGAAATATATAATTGTTATGTGCGAAATATACATAAAACCATCTCTTAAATGCACATTAAGTTAGAAAAATATTGTGCATATTGACAACGATGCGGAAGTGAATTATAATAAAAACACGGAAGCACAAAAGAAAGCAATTGATATGTTAATTTCCAAATTATACCAGTTGCTTCAATTGATTAAACGGAGGTAAACAATGATGAAAAAACGGTATTTATCTATTTTGCTTGCACTGTCTCTTGCAATCAGTATGATTGCGTTTTCTGTTCCGGCATCAGCCGCAGAGACAGGATCCCAAGAAAAGCAGCTTTATCATTTAGCTGTGGAAGACAAAGCGTTTGGTTCTTATATTTATGGTGATGCAACGCAAGAAGGCGGCGTAGCATTCCCGGACAACTCTATGGCTACTGCTTGCGGCTGGGAAGCTGTAAAAGACTATAATAGTCAGTACAACGGAGGAGGTTGGTCGGCAAGCGGTGTCATTGTCCGTGTTATGGGTGCTGCAAAAATTACTGCTCTTGGAGATATCTTCCAGGACGCCACGAAACTGACCGGTGGTTTGGGAGATCGCGGAAAATCTTTTGCACCGCATAAGGTTCAGCTTTGGAAAATAGCCGGTGTAACCGACCTGGAGGATAATGCTCAAATCACCAATGCTCTTGCCAATCAGGAAAATTGGACCATGACAGCAGAAGTGACCGTTACCCCGGATGAAACCACTGCACTGGGCGCGGGAAAAGGCTTTAACTGGACAGAGCTCGAGACGCCTGTGATCGTAAAAGCCGGTGAATTGTATGTTATCGTCGTGGAGCAAGGTGTGGGTGCAGAGCCGGGAGTATCATACGGAAATCCTCGCCAGAATGAATTAAACTACTACTTGGCAATGCATCCGGATAATACGGAAGATGCGGAACCTGCACAGGCCGGCCTGTTTTATATAGGCGGCGCACCGATCGGCACTTTCGGAGGCAATTTGGTTGATATACAAAATGCGGTTGCTGGTTCTTTCTATGCCGGCGGTAATTTCAAATATGAAGAAATCAAACCCGATGAAAAAGCTGCTCCTACCGCAAGCGAGATTACCCAAAATTCTGCAAAACTGACTTGGACCAAAGCAGATAACAATGATTTGGGTAATGTAGGGGGATATATCATTAACCGTACCAACGGCGAAAACGGTGAAACCTTAAAGGTGAACGGTGCAGATACCCTTTCTTTTTCAGACAGCGGTTTGACGGAAAACACAACCTACACTTATGAGATAATAGCGGTCGATGACGTTGATGCAGAAACCCCGGTTGTCATTGCTGTTTATGCTGCGGCAGAGGTTAAAACTTTAGCGGCAGAAAAGGCTCCTGAAGACAATCAAGGTGAAAAAGAGGAAGAGAAAACTCCGGATCAAAAAGATGACGAAACGGTGAAAACCGGTGTGGCAGACAATGTTACAGCAGCAATACTGCTTCTTGTGTTCGCCGCAGGAGTCGTATTGGCTTTCAAAAAAAAATCTTATATAAAATAATAGAGCGATCTTGTTTATATAAAAGATAGTGTTTATCACTGACATGATATTAGGCTGTTTTTCTTATCGAAACGCAGCCTAATGCTGTCTTCGTACAAAACGGTCAAAAAGATGACTTGAATGCCAGGAGGTACATATGAAAAAGATAGTTGCCGGTGTAATGACGGCTGCTTTATTAAGCAGCATGCTGCTCGCTTCTGCGGCTACACCGAATTTAGTCAGTAATGGTGATTTTGAAAACGGAATGACCGGTTGGATACCAAAGCATATCGGCAATGCCACTCCCGAGAATCAGCTCGGAACAGCAGGAGGTAAGGCTGAAATTGTATCGGGCGGTCATAGCGGTAAATGCTTGAAGATTACGCAGGGAAATTTGGTAGAAGGCGGCTCTCTGTCCTATTTCGGGCGTGTAGAACAAAATTTGATTTCAAAAGAAGTACCCAAAGAAGGTAGCGCTTATATGTTCAGCGCTTGGGTGAAAGCAGAAAGCATTCCGTCTAATGTCTCTAATCCTAAGGTTCAGCTGATTCTTGATATCGCCGCCGATCAAGGAGATAAAGATAAAAACGGCAATCCGGTCTATCATCATCAGGGAGAGGTAGTGGCTTCTGAGGAAGTAACTACTTCCTGGAAAAAGATAACCGGCGTTACCAGAATGTTTACTTTTGAACAGCAGGACGGACCGAATACACAATACAAAAATACAATCGGATTCCATTCTTCTCCGAAGTATCCGGGCGCTAATCCCGGGTTTGACCAGGGGCTTAAAATGGATACGCCGATTAAGGAATTTACTCCTTATGTTATTCTTTCCGGTGGTCCTGAAACTGCCGTTCCGCTCTTGATCGATGACATGGAGCTGAAAAAACCGATCTACAATTTTATTTTTAACAAAGCAAATGCAGACAGCAAGGTGCTGTATAAGGAATCGGGAACCGAAACCTATATTCATGAGGGCACCGACGTTGCTGTTTATCGTGAAGCAAAAGAAGATGCATATTTTATCTATAAATTTGATTTTGATAAAAATACCAAAGACGCTATTATTTCCATGAACGTCGGAGATGATTTTAAAATCGATGTAGCAACAGATCCGAACGGTCCTTGGACAAATGTCGCTAATGGTAAAGCATTATTAATGACCAATGCCTATAAAGCCGACGAAATTATTGATGTAACCGGTTATCTGAATAAGAACAGCGAAAATGCCGTATATATGAAGTTCTCCGATCGCACCAAGGGAACGACGGGAACAAAGAAAAACGGTGTCACGATTCGCGCATTGGAAGTATACAGTGAAACCGGAGCACTTGAATTTAAATCTACACCTACCAACAATACTTCGACAACGGCATCAAAGAATACTGCAGGACAAACCAGTTCGGCTGCAGGCACTGTTTCCAACGGCAAGACACCGGATAACAACAGTGTAAACACAGAGACAGATGTCATCACCTCCGGAGATGACATCGTAACGGAAAGTGGAGTTGTAGCCGAATCCGGTGAGGATGTTGTCTCGGAAGAACAGCAGGACAGCTCGGCAGTCATGGCTGATTCGGAAAATGAAGGCGGCTCTTTGCTATGGCTTTGGATCACATTGGCGGTCGTGGTTGTTTTAGGCGGTGGCGGAGCAGCGCTATACTTTTTGGTTATTAAGAAAAAATTACAGAAATAAAAAAAATTAATTTGACATCGCCTGTTTTCTCCGGAAAATTTCCTGCTCCGGAAATTCCGATAAAGAAAGGGAACAGGCGATTCGTTTTTCCATATTAAGGAAAGAGAGGCTCTATCTATGGTGTTCCAGAAAAAGAAATCTATCCGGACACTGAGTGTTTTAACACTTACTGCCATGTTGTTAACCTGCACCTTTGGGTGTGCTAAAAAGCCTGCTGATACAAGCTCTGTTTCCGGAGCCTCCTCTGTTGAAAGCAGTCTGAATGGGGAAGATAACAATTCCTTGTCAGAAGATTTTGACAGTTCTGACGCAGATGAAAGCGGATCTTCTGTTAGCACGACAGGCTCCGGCAGTAATACATCATCTAAAAACAACAGCGGGCAAAATAATGGCAATACCAACAATTCGCAAGGCAACACCGGCACGCAGACGAAACAGTATCGTGATTATTTCAGTAATATCAGTTATCAAAATCCGATCCCGCGGTTGAAAAATTCGCCGTCATCTACGCCGATTGCAATTCAGCTAAATTCCTCTATGCCGAGATGGCAGCGCTATATGCTGTCTGCCTTTGAAGGTCTTGCCAATCGAAAACAAGCACGCATTTATCTCAACTGGGAAGCATCTGACGCGGAATGGATGAGAAGATGGTCGGATAAATCTCTTTATGGTTTCCGTTTTCAAGAGAAATCCAGCACGGACGTTTACTCGATGATCATGAATGATGTTGATCACTATAATGTAAAAGGTCTTTTGATTTATGACGAGTCGATTATCAACCAATCTACGTGGAGTATGCTGATCAATGTTTATACCGGTATTTGCGGGGCAGAAGATCTAATTCCGGTCCCGAGTAGTCAGAGAAATAATTTCAAGGATTTGCCGGTTGTATTTGATGCGACTCAAGGTGGCAAAAAACTTGGAAAATGGGACAGTGAGTCGGAAGCATATATTTGGGTGATCAATCAATACAAAACTTTGAGCAGAAAAGGTGCGCCCATGGCACATCAGCATCCGAGCTGTTTGCGTGAGGTGGATTATTATGTTCAAAATAAAATGATCCCGATTTTCTATTGGAATGGGATGACACAAGCCGTTAAGGATAAATTCAGAGAAGTTTTTCTGTCTACCGGAACCAACGGTTTGATTGTAGGATGTTGGGACATCCCGACTTATAACGATCCGTATTCAGCGGAGCGCGGGAAACCCGGAGTCGGCGGCGCAATGAATTTTGTTAAAACAGACGGTGACATGTCCTGTGAGGAACATCGTTATCTGCATTTGATCAGCGGATACGGAAAGGCAACCTTGACAACGGCTGAAAAAGGCGTTCAGAATATGAGCTTCCAAGCAGGTATTCCGTTGAAGTATTCTAAACCTGCTGAAGTTCCGGCGAAACCTACCTATAACAAAAACAAGAATTACATGGCTTTGCACGTCTCTGACGGAGACAACATGTGTTATATCAATGAAGCGGTTGACGGAAGCTTTGGAATGACTACTTCCAGATGGTGGAGCGAAGCCAGCCGAGGCGTGGTTCCGGTTTCCTGGTCCATTGGTACAGGAGCGGCGGACTTGCTTCCCGGTGCGGTCAGCTACCTTTATTCTACAGCCACGGAAAATGACACCTTTGTATCGGCAACATCTGGTTGGGGTTATATTTTGATCAGTGCATACGGGAAGTTTTTGCCGAGCGGCACCGATCGTAATGCAGAACTCCAAAAATTCTATCGGACAACCGGTACTTATCAGAAACGAATGGGTATTACCTCTCAACATGTACTTTGGAGTTATTATAAGGATTACGAAACCAATCGCAGTCAGGAGTTGGCTGATATGAGGCTGATTGTTGCCGCGATTAAAGAAACCAATCCGTCGTTCTCCGGTTTGATTGCAGAATATGGTACGAATGACCGGAGAAATATTCCGGCGAAATATCGGGTGGAGGACATTAACGGAACACCGATGTTTAATGCAGTAAACACCATTGAGAATCATTTGCTGCATGAGCAGACACAGGATACCTATTTGGTGAAGCTGGTCAATCATCTTAACGGATTAACCGCACAAGAGAAAAAGTTCATGCATGTATTTTGTACCAACTGGTTTGTACGCCCGAATTCTCTGGAGGAATTGGTGAATCGCATGGGCAGCGGCTACGAAGCGGTTCCGGCAAATTATCTGGGCGATCTTTGGAAACAAGCGAAATAGTGATCTTTCAAAATCCGATTTATGCGAAAGGAATGGTCAAGGAAATGAACGGAAAGAATACGGTGACCGAAAAAATTCAGAATAACCGTTTGATCAGTAAATACACAAGCAAAAAAGGCGTCATCTGGATTCTGTATAAAATAGTCAGAGCGGTTATCGTAATTGGTATTTGTTTTATGATCATATATCCTTTTTTGATGAAATTTATTGTTGCGTTTATGTCTGAAGCGGATTTGTATGATCCTACGGTTCGTTACCTGCCACGTCACTTTTCGCTGGAAAACATCCAATATGTTTTGAATAAGATTGATTGGCTGCATACCGTTCCGGTCAGCCTGCTGCTTTGTGTGGTGGTGACGCTTTTAACGATAGGCAGTTGTACCACGATTGCATATGGTTTTGCACGGTTCGATTTTTGGGGAAATAAAATTTTGTTTGCCATGGTCATTTTCACGTTGATTGTTCCGCCGCAAACGATGGTTTTGGCAATCTTTATGAGGTTCAAGGATTTTGATGTGGCGGGTTTAATCAATCTTATAACAGGTCATCCGCTTAACTTACTGAACACTTATGTGCCGTTTATTTTGATGAGCATGCTGGGCGTCGGGTTTCGGAACGGACTTTATATTTTTCTTCTGCGTCAGTATTTTCGCGGTGTTCCGAGAGTGCTGGATGAGGCGGCGGCAATTGACGGCGCCTCTACATTCCGCATTTTTGTTCAAATTATTCTGCCCGGTGCGGTTCCGATGATGGTTACAGTCGGCATGTTTGCTTTCGCATGGCAGTGGACAGATACGTTTTATTCCTCGCTTTTGGCACCGCAAAGCAATCTGGTTACGGTGGTCATGCCGACGATTACGGCATATATGGATCAAATTATGTCATCTATGGTAAAAAATACGGGGACCTTTTTACTGGTGATTCCGTTGATCCTGCTTTATATTGTTTCTCAGCGATTTATGGTAGAGGGAATCGAAAGAAGCGGTATTGTCGGATAATCCATGAAACGGAGTAAACCCTAAAAAATTTCGAAAGGGATGGGTTGTAAATCATGAAATTAAGAAGATGCTTAGCGGGAGCTTGTATTGCTGCGATATTAATATCCACTTTCGCAAGCTGCGGCGGAGACTCTAAAGAACCGACGAACTCCGGTTCTTCCTCCTCGACTCCGTCTGTTACTGATTCTGCGGAAATGGAAAAAATGCGAAATGAAATTTTAAAAGATGTCACTTTTGAGGAAAGAGAAGCAGAAAAAGACAGCTACGATTTCGGCGGCAAAACCGTCATTATCGGATCTCCCTGGATTCATGAGCTGTTTTTGGAGCCCGGTACAACAGAAGCCGGAGACAAATGGTTGGCACGAGTAAAAGAAGTTGAAGATAAATACAACGTAAAAATTAAAACTGTATCAACGGAATATGGTTATTTCTGCGACCAATTAATGACGGCGGCACAGGCAAATACCAAATTTGCTGATATTATTGAACTGGATTCCAGATGGCTGGCGATCCTGGGATATCCCGGCTATATCAAGCCGCTCAATAAGGTAAAAACAGGCATTAATATTAAAGATGCCAAATGGCATCCGACACAACTGCGTGCCAGCAAACAGAATAAGAATATTTACGGCGTAAAAAAAGATCCGGTCGAAATGCAGAATGTTGTATTTTGGAATAAAACTTTATTTTCGGAACAAGGTTTGCCGAATCTATATGAGCTGGTCGAAAAGAAAGAATGGACCTGGGATAAAATGAAGGAAATCGCCGTACAGGCAACGAAGGACAGCGATAACGACGGAACACCGGATCAATGGGGCTTCGGCGGGTGTGAAACGGAAAGAAGCTTCATTCTGTCTAACGGAGGCAGCATCATGAAAGAAACTGCGGACGGAAAGATGGAATTTACGATGAACAATCCGGCTACCATTGAAGGTCTCGATTTCTTACAGGATTTGATGTATAAAACGAAATGTATGGAAGTAGTAGACGTTAACGCTGACTGGCGGTATCAGTGCGATCCGCAGTTTATGAATCGTGTTTATGCAATGGTCAGCTTCCCGTTTTACGGAGCGGATGTCTGGTTCCAGTATATGGAAGATGATTGGGGCGTTGTACCTTTCCCGATCGGACCGAAAATGGACGATTATATTATTCCGGCAGAGTACAATCGTAACTGGGCGCTCACCAACAACAATCCGGATGAAGAAATGGCAAGCGTTGTGATGGATGCGCTATTTTCTCCGTATGCGGACGAAACGGCAGATTCATGGAAAGATCGTTACACCGAAGTGCTGCGTGACGAAGAATCCATGCATATTATTGAGCAGTTGCTTTCAGGAGATCATTTTGTTCTGGATATTACGGGATATTTCCCGAAAGTGGGCACCAGTTCTGATATTATCGGCTGGTACAAGAGTGCCAATAATTGTATTTATTATAATGTTTATACCAATCGAAAAACACCTGCTGCCGCAATTGCAGAAAAACAAGACCAAGCAAAAACGTTAATAGACGATTTCTTTAAAGATATAAAATTACAATAGTTTTAGGAGCAAGGTATCATGATAAGACGTTCAGAGTCGTTTTTTGGGCTGCACTTGGATTTGCATCCCACCAATGAGGATGTAAACCTTGGTGCTGATTTATCGGAAGAAAATATCCGGAAATTGATTCGAGAGGTAAATCCTGATTATATTACTTATGATTGTAAAGGTCATCCCGGATATGCCGGTTATCCGACCGAGGTCGGAGTGGCCGCGCCAAATATTCAGCAAGACAGCCTCGCGATTTGGAGAAAGGTCACGAAGGAATTTGATAAACCGCTTGCAATTCATTATTCCGGTGTGCAGGATTGGATTGAAGTGAGAAATCATCCGGAGTGGGGCGCACAGTCTGCAGACGGCAGGACAGATGCGGTAACCACCAGTACTTTTGGTGAATATGTTGATAAGTTATTGATTCCGCAGCTCAAAGAGCTGGTTGATAAATATGATATCAACGGTGTTTGGCTGGACGGAGAATGTTGGGGCGCACAACTTGATTATTCTCCGATGGCAATAAAAGCCTGGAAAGAGGAAACGGGTGAAGATTTTCCGCCGACGGATAAAAATGATCCTCGTTTTGAGGATTACAAAAATTTCAATCGACGGAATTTCGAGAAATATTTGTGTCATTGGACAGAAGAAATGCACAAATACAAAGCGGATCTGGATTGCTGCAGCAATTGGTCTTATACTACTATGATGCCGAAGCCTAAGGCCGCACAGGTCGATATGATTTCGGGCGATTTCGACCCGTTTTTATCGGTGGATCGCGCGCGCACAGAGTGCAGATATTTGCAGAACACCGGTCTGCCGTGGGAACTCCAATCATGGGCTTTTGATTGTATCAAGGATCAGGATGAATGCGCAAAAATGCCTGCACAGATCAAACAGGAAGCGGCAGTAGTTATGATGCATGGCGGCGGGTATATGAATTATTATCTTCCGACCAGAGGCGGTTACATAAACGATCAGATCATTGAGACAGCAAAAGAAATTGCAGAATTTTGTTTTGCCAGAAAGTCGGTGGCTTACCGAAGCACACCGGTTCCTCAGGTTGCCGTTTTATATCCTACGGAAAGTCAGCTTCGCCGTTCCGATCGGCTTTACGCTTGGTGGGGCAATCCGCTTGTAGAAGTGGAGGGCGTTTTGCACGCGATGTTGGAGTCTCAATATTCCTGTGATGTGATGGCAGAACACCAAATTATGGATAAGATGTCGGATTATCCGTATATTATTATCCCGGAATGCAATGTGCTTTCGGATGCCTTTATTCATAAGGCGATCGAGTATGTAGAAAACGGCGGCAGTTTATTCTTATGCGGGCTCAAATGTACCAGATTGTTTGAACCCTATATCGGAGCAACCATCGGCGCAAGTAGCTATGTAAATACCAGTATGGTGACACCGTCAGGGCGTAAAATTTCTGCCCGTGCAGAATGGGCAGAGCCGGAGCTTTCCTGCGCAGAGCCCTTGATTTATCGTTATCAGGGAGAAGGCAATGTTTGCCGCAGCTCCTATTTGGATGTTCGTGAAAGCGGTGTCAGCCCTATTACCAGCCGGTATATCCACAAATATCCTGCAATCACTGTGAATAAAATCGGTAAAGGTAAACTTGCGGCAGCATATGCAGATCTTGCCAGTTTGTATTTCAACAATCATCATCCGTATATTCGGGAAATTTTTAGTTCGGTGGCAAAAGAACTCTTTCCGAATCCGGCAGTGCGAGTGGAATCGCCTTATACGGTTGATATATCACTCAGACATACAGCGGCAGGAGAGCTTTGTGTACATCTAATGAATACCACAAATATGCCGACAGGTGACCGTCGTTCGTTTACGGACTATATTCCGGAAGTTCACAATTTGAAAATCATGATACAAACGGCGTCAAAGCCGGAAAAGATCGTCTTTGAGCCAGAGGGAACCGAACTCCCGTTTACTTATCATGACGGAATGGCAGAAGTGACACTGCCGAAGCTTCATATTCACGGGGCTGTTGTGCTTCGGTAGCTGTAAAGCAGTACAGATAGGCAGAGCGAAAAAGGAATTTCCTTTTTCGCACTGTCTGTCTCTTTCCGAAAACCGGGCGGCTGTTTTAAGCCGTATCAAGTATATGAAGGGTGGGCATGGCATAGATGCGGTTATGCTTTTGTAAAGCATGGCAGCATAGAACGCCTTAAACATGAAGTTGAGAAAAGGTTTCTTAAAAGCAGACTCGCTCATTTTATCTATGCTGTTTGTATTGAGCGTATTTGCGTTCAACGGGTCGTCGGCTTTTGCAGAGGAAGCAAATCAAACAACAGAAACTTTGCAATCTCAGGACGAATATTCTTATGCCGATTATCAAAAAGAACACAGTGCACAGAAAGCGGCTGAATCTGAAATCGTATTGGATCCGCTTCAGTATCAAAATGCAGAACATGTGAAGTCGGAAGAAACCGACGGAAAACTGGCGCTGACTACCGAAGAAAACAGTACGGTGACTTATGAGTTTGAGTCCCCGGAAGATGGTTTGTATCATTTGATTTTAGAATATTATCCTTTATTAGGTAAAAATACAAAAATTGAGCGAAAGCTGTATATTGACGGAAAAATATTGTTCGATGAACTTGGACGAATCGAATTAAATCGAATTTATAAGGATCAAGAGCCTGCCATAGAGAAAGATACCAACGGAAATGAATATTTTAACGGATTGATAGAAGCAGCACAGTGGATTTCGTATGCAATTGAGGATAGTTACGGTTACTATAAAGATCCATTTCAGTTTTATCTTGCCAAAGGTAAGCATACCTTAACGATAGAATCTGTGAAAGAGCCGGTTGCAATTGGCGGAATCACTTTTAAAAATCTGCCGTCGGCACGGTCTTATGCCGAGGTCTTGAATGAATGGAAAAAGAACGGGGCGACTGACGCTACCGAAAATCTGCCTATTCTTGAGGCGGAAAAGTCAGACAGAAAATCAGACTCTATCCTGACTCCAACCTATGACCGGAATTCCAGCAAGACAACGCCGATATCCTGCGAGACGATTAAAATGAATATTATCAGTTCCGATAAGTGGCAGCAAGCAGGGCAATGGTTGGAATGGGAGATCGATGTCAAGCAAAGCGGATTATACAAAATGGCATTTCGGGTACGCCAGAATACTAATGATGGTATGCTGTGCACCAGAAAACTGTTGATTGACGGGAATGTTCCTTTTGCCGAAGCGGAAAATATTACAGTGGGATATGATACCAAATGGCAGATCGTAACACTCGGAAAGGATCAAGAACCCTATTATATCTATTTGGAAAAAGGACGGCATACGCTTCGTCTTCAGAATACGCTGGGAGAGACAGCGGAAGTTCTGGTCAAGGTAAACGGAATCTTGCAACAGCTGAATCAATGCTATCGTGAGATTATGATGATTACGGGAGCATCCCCCGATACTTATCGGGATTATAAACTGGATAAATTGATTCCTGATACGATTGAAAATCTAGGTAAACAATCTAAGGCTTTAGAAGAAGCCATGAACGACATGAGGGCGAAAACCGGAATAAAAGGTTCTTATCTCGCTCCGCTGGATCGTTTGATGATTGAAACCAAAGAGATGAGTGAGGATCATACCCGAATTCCCAAGCTGTTTGATAGCTTTGAAAACAACATCGGTTCCTTGGCAGCTTGGATCACATCTTCTCAGGCGCAGCCGCTGGATATCGATAAGATTTATTTGGTGACGCCGGACTATGAGCTGCCGAAAGCAGAAGACAATTTTTTCGTTCAACTATGGCATGACGTCAAAGTGTTTATCAGTTCTTTCTTTAATAATGTAGACAAGTTTGATGCGGCAAATGAAAAGAAAAACATTAAGGTTTGGATCGGTTCAAGTGCTGCTGCCGGGCGCGATCAAGCACAGCTGATCAAGCGGATGATTGATTCAAAGTTTACGCCGCAAACCGGGATATCCGTTAATTTTGAGTTGGTGGCGGGCGGATCATTGCTGCCGGCGTCCCTAAGCGGAAACGGCCCGGATGTCGCCATGTGGGTTGGTGCCACTGAAACCATGAATTATGCGTTTCGCGGTGCGGTAGAGGATATTTCCAAATATGACGGATTCGATGAAATGAAAAGTCAGTTTTTGGACAGTGCGATATTACCTCTCAGCTATGACGGAAAGACATACGGACTGCCGGAGGCACAGCAGTTTTCGGTGATGTTTTATCGAAAGGATATTTTGAATGAATTAAAGCTTTCGGTGCCGGAAACGTGGGACGATGTTTATAATATGCTTTCTACTTTACAGCGGAATAATATGAATTTTGCGCTTCCGGTTAGTTCATTCAGCACAAGCGAAGCATTGAGTGTTTCCAGTAATATTACCCCCGGCGTAAAAAGTTTTGCAATGTTGCTTTATCAAAACGGCGGTACACTTTATCGTGACGGAGGACGCTCGTCCGCGTTGGATGAGAAAGTGGCGATTGATACCTTTAAGCAATGGACGGATTTTTATAAAAACTATAAACTTCCGCTCTCTTATGATTTTGCCAACCGTTTTGCTATGGGAGAAATTCCGTTGGGTATTGCGGATTACGGTATGTATAACAATCTGATGATTTCATTCCCGGAAATAAAAGGCTTATGGGATTTCACCAGCGTTCCGGGTGTAAAGAAACCGGACGGCACCGTAGATCATTCCACTACTTGCGACGTACAGTGCTGCATTATGATGTCCAAAGCAAAAGATAAAGAATCAGCGTGGGAGTTTATGAAGTTTTGGACATCTTCCG
The DNA here is from genome assembly GCA_959605275.1 of uncultured Eubacteriales bacterium. Lineage (GTDB taxonomy): Bacteria > Bacillota > Clostridia > Oscillospirales > Ruminococcaceae > HGM13222. The sequence goes on from CAUHFD010000001.1 coordinate 16,591, forward strand.
AACAGCAGATCGAATTCGGCAGAGATATTGAAGCATTGCTCGGACCGAGCGGACGGTGGCCCTCCGCAAATATTGAGGCAGTAAAACAGATCCCTTGGAAAACAAATGATTTAAACAATCTGATGGCACAGTGGAAATGGGTAAAAGGCATTCCGGAGGTGCCGGGCGGTTATTATACAATTCGTTACCTTGATTTCTCTTTCCGCAGCGTTGCTTATAACAAACAGAATCAAAAAGATGTTTTGCTGGATAATGTTCGTATTATTAACAACGAGCTTTCCACCAAGCGAGAAGAATTCGGTTATGATTGATTCTCCGTCGAAATAAATTTTCCAATGAAAGCAGGAAAGGTGGGGCACGGGCATATTAATGCTCTCCAAAACATGAGAAAGCAATTACAAAGCAATAAAACAACACCCGCTGTCGGTGCAAGAGGATATTTTCGTTGGAAGTGGCAGGAAGCAAAAAGGGAACGGCTGATGTATCTGTTCGTTTTGCCGTATGTATTTGTGTTCTTCCTTTTTACACTGCTTCCGGTCATCATATCCATCATTCTCAGTTTTACAAACTTTAATATGATTCGCACGCCGGAATTTGTCGGGATCAGCAATTATTTAAAGATGTTTCTCAAGGACGAAATTTTTACCAAGGCATTGCAGAATACCTTTATTTTTGCGGTGGTAACCGGACCGGTAGGGTATATTCTCAGCTTTGCTTTTGCTTGGCTGATCAATGAACTGCCGCAGAAATTGCGCGCTTTTATGACGCTGATTTTTTACGGTCCATCCATATCCGGTAACGCTTATTTGATTTGGGCGGTATTTTTCAGCGGTGACAGCTACGGTTTTGTCAACGGTACGCTGCGCCGGATGGGATTGATCAGTGAACCGATCCAATGGTTTACGGATGCCAACTATATGATCCCGGTCTTAATTGTTGTTATGTTATGGATGAGCCTGGGTACTTCATTCTTGGCTTTTCGTGCAGGCTTGCAGGGAATTGATAAATCGTTGTTTGAAGCGGCTGCCGTGGACGGACTTCGCAATCGCTGGCAGGAGCTTTGGTACATCACCTTGCCGTCTATGCGGCCGCAATTGATGTTTGGTGCGGTAATGAGCATTACAACGGCATTCGGAACAGGAGATGTTATTACACAACTGTCCGGTTTCCCGACAACGGATTATGCGGCACATACATTGGTACATCATTTACAAGATTACGGTACGGTTCGTTTTGAGATGGGATATGCAAGCGCTATTGCTACGATTTTGTTTCTCATGATGATCGCCTGTAATATCGTAATCAAAAAATTGATTTCTAAGGTCGGGGAGTAATTGCAAGCGGACGGGCATATACCGGTCGTAATTGGAGGGAACATTTCAAATGAAGAAAAAAATCCTGAAAAGGCGTATCAACCGTTCGGTAGCGGGAGATATCGGCGTCTTTTTGGTTTTGCTGATCGGCGGGCTGTTCATGTTCTTGCCGGTACTGTATATTATCAGCAACGCATTTAAACCATTGGATGAGCTCTGGATTTATCCGCCGCGATTTTTCGTAAGGAATCCCACGATCAAAAACTTTACCGATCTTTCCATTGTGGCTTCCTCCTCGTGGGTGCCTTTTATGCGGTATGTTTTTAATACGGTAGCCATCACGGTGATCGGTACGGGCGGTCATGTTATTATTGCGTCGCTTTGCGCATATGCGTTGGCAAAGCATGTGTTTCCGGGTAGCCGGTTGATTTTCTCTACCATCGTTATTGCATTGATGTTTAATCCGGTCGTGACCAGCATTCCTAATTATCTGATCATGTCTGAAATCAAATTGATCGACACGCTTTGGTCATTGATTATACCGGCATTTGCGCTCCCGCTCGGACTTTATCTGATGAAGCAGTTTATGGAGCAGATGGTTCCGGATACTGTGCTGGAGGCAGCACGCATCGATGGTGCCGGCGAAGGGAAAATATTTTTTCGTATTGTAATGCCCATTGTAAAACCGGCATGGCTGACTCTGATATTATTCTCATTTCAGTCTCTTTGGGCAACGGGAAACAGTTCGTTTATTTACAGTGAGGAATTAAAAACGCTGCAATATGCACTGAATAACATTAAGAGTGCGGGACTTGCCCGAGCCGGTGCACATGCTGCCGGTACGCTGATTATGATGTTGGTGCCGATTACTATTTTTCTGTTGACACAAAGCAGGATTGTTGAAACAATGGCAACATCCGGAATGAAAGATTGATAGCTGATTTGTCAATAGGATAAGCAATATAAAACGGTTCCATGAAAGGATTGGTTTCCATAATGGTGAAAAAAATATGGAAGGTTGCAGTTTGCATCACCGCTGCTTTGCTGCTGTTTTCAACGACAACATTGGCGATTGTACCTTATCAGAGCTATACATATAACTACTGGAAAGAAAAGAAAGATATTCCGTCTGCCTATCTTCCGGATCAGGTTTATACGGCGGAGCAGATGAAGACGACTGCTTTAAAAAATCCTTCTGATCTGTTTATTGCAGCAGACGGTCGGTCATATATTGCAGATACCGACAATAACAGGGTGTTGATATTAAATGCTGATATGACGCTGACGCGGGAGATCAGGGAAATCACATATCGCGGGGAGACATCGGAGCTGAAAATGCCGGAGGGCGTTTATTGCGATAAGGACGGCGAACTGTATATCTGTGATACCGGAAATTACCGTATAATTCGATTTGATGCGAATGGCATGATCAAACAAATTTATTTAAAACCCGATTCTGCTTTGCTGGATGCGGAAACCCCGTTTCAACCGACAAAGTTAATTGTGGATAAGTCTAAAAAGCTGTATGTGATCGCCAAAGGGATTAATATGGGCTTGTTGGAAATCAGTGAGGAGGGAATTTTAGATAAATTTATTGGCGCACCGACTGTTTATACAACGCCGGTGGAATATTTTTGGAAAATGATTGCCAGCAAAGAGCAGCGTTCCCGAATGGAAAGTTACGTTCCGACAGAATACAATAATCTGTTTCTGGATCATGAGGGATTCATTTATGTGACAAACAATTCCGTTTCCGAGGAACAAATTATGGAAATGGTGGCTGCAAAGGATACCAGCGGAGATTCTGCACCGATTAAAAAGCTGACGTTATCCGGAGAAGATATTTTGGACAGAAACGGTTATTTTCCTCCGGTGGGAGATTTATTATTCCCGGTAAAGAATCAAGAGTACAGTACGGAAGACGATGAAACAAAGGACTATCTGAAGGAAAGCGAAAAGGGCCCCTCCAGTTTGATGGATGTTGTTGCTTCAGAGGACGGAACATATGCAGTGCTGGACTCTAAACGCGGACAAATCTTTACCTATGACGCCGACGGCAATCTGCTGTTTGTGTTCGGTGGGTTGGGTGGTCAAGACGGTACTTTCGTCAGCCCGGTTTCTATATGCCAATATCAGGAAAGATATTATGTACTGGACAAGGTGCTTGGTACGATTACCATGTTTTCCCGTACTTCTTACGGTCAGGATGTTCTGGATGCGATACAGGCTTATAACAACAGTGACTATACGAAATCCGAGACCTGTTGGAATAATGTTATCCGAAAGGATGCAAATTCGGACATTGCTTATTTCGGCCTCGGAAAAATTAAACTGATGGAAAATGATTATCAGCAAGCCATGAAGTATTTTAAACTGGCAAACCGGCGGGATTATTATTCCAAAGCATTGAAGCACTATCGCAATGATACGGTCGGAAAGGTAATTGGAATCACCGTTTTTGCGGCAATCGTTCTGGTTATGTTTACGGTGTTTATTTATCGCACGATTTGCGGCATCATCCGTGTAGTTAATTTCGGAAAGGGTGGTGAACGATGATGACGGCAGTTTTAAGTAAATTTTGGAAGCAATTTCGATATAGTTTTCACATTTTGACTCATCCTTTTGACGGATTTTATGATATCAAGCATGAGAAAAAAGGAAGCGCTGCCATTTCTACGCTTTTTGTTTTTCTATTGATTGTTACCTTTATCCTTAAAAGACAGTTTACGGGTTTTGTTTTAAATACCAGCCGACCGTCTGATCTTAATATCTTTGCGGAAGCTGCCGGTGTTTTGCTGCCGTTTGGATTGTGGTGCATCTCTAATTGGTGCTTAACAACCTTAACGGAAGGAGAAGGCAGTTTTCGGGATATTTATATTTATTCCGGCTATGCATTGTTGCCTATGATTTTAATTAATTTGCCGATGATTGTTTACTCGAATTTTGTTGTGCAAGAGGAAGCGGGCTTTTACAGTTTCTTTATTGGATTGGCTATGGTATGGAGCGGCTTGCTGTTTATGGTAGGCACGTTAGTGACGCATCAGTTTACTTTATCCAAAACCATTTTTTCTCTTGTGGTGATTATTGTCGGTATGGGCGTGATTGCTTTTATCGGACTGCTGTTTTTTAATTTGATTCAGCAGATGTATGATTTTGTTTCTAATCTTTATTATGAATACAGTTTCAGAATTTAACGAGGAGGGTTATGTGTGCGTCTGAAAATAAGTAAAAGATGGATCCGTATCATTTCTGTCCTCCTTGTTGTTTTTTTAGTTGTTGGGTTTGCCTTCTTTTTGTTCAGCAATTCCGGCACTCAGGTGAATCGAGACAAAAGCAGGATCGGGAAAATCGTCAAAAGCACAAAGACTCCTATTAGTGATTCTATGCAAACGGTGGCGGAAAACGAAAAATATCGTTTTCTTTTTAACGGCGCCAATTGTCAATTCGGTATAGAAGTAAAAGAAACCGGAAAAATTTGGTACTCTAATCCCCAGGAGTCTGACGAACTGAAAAAAGATGTTAACAAGGCCAATATCAATAAAGTAAATTCGCAGCTTGTTATTCACTATTATAATTCGCTTTCTGAAGACAAAGAAATGGACTCACAATCTTATGCCATAGAGCCGAAGCAGTACACGGCAAAAAAAATCAAGAACGGTGTAGAGGTCACCTATTCTTTTGCTTACCCGGAAAGTGATGAGATTTATCCGAAAGTTATGACAAAAACGCGGTTTGAAGAGTTAATGAAAAAATTGACTTTCAGTGCCGATCAAAAGCTCATGAAGAAGTTATATTCTCTGATGAGTAAAAACGGGCTCAGCAAGGAAGATTATGCAAAATTAACCGAAAAGTATCCGATTTTGGCGGAACAGGATATTTATGTACTGCGTGAAGGACAGATGAATGTTTCAAACAAGAAGAATCTGTCGAAATTATTTGAAAAGCTGGAATACACCAAGCAGGATGTTAAAAAAGATCATGAGGAGTGTCAATTTTCCGGCTCAAGCGGGGACGGAGAAAGTTATACGATCCCGGTCAGTTATACTTTGGAGGAAGATGGATTCCGCGCTGAGATCGACGGTCAGAATATCCGTTATACCGAAGCGGATGGTGGATTTTATCCGCTTGTAAGCATTGAATTTCTTGATTATTTCGGCTGTACCAAAAGTACTGATGAGGGATATTTTTTGCTCCCGGATGGCAGTGGCTCTTTAGTAGATTTGCAATCAGACAATAAAAACACAAGTTTTGAGGGCTATGTTTACGGGAAAGATAAAGCGATTTTAAGTCTGAATAAAACTTCGTATAATGAGAACATCACCCTGCCAGTTAAAGGGATAAAGACCGGTAATGAAGCTGTTTTTGCAGTGATAGATGACGGAGACGCCATGGCACGTATCCGAATGGAAAAAGCGGGGGACGGGATTCCCTATAATCGAATCAGCACAGCATTTGATGTCATGAATATGGATTATATCCCGATCGGAGACGTGGCAACCCGCGAAAATTATTATGTTTATTCTAACGATATTTTCAGCGGAAAAATGTCTGTGAAATATTATTTTCTGTCAGGCGAAAAAGCAAATTACAAGGACATGGCGGAACAATATCGGGAACATCTGATTCAAGCAGGAACGCTGCCGAAACAACCGCAGGAAAATAACAGCGCTATGCTGCTGGAATTTCAGGGCGCAGTGGATGCCATACAAACAGTGGCGGGTGTTCCGGTTCGTACGGTGCTGCCGTTAACTACTTTTTCTCAGATGCAGGAAATTGTGACCGGTTTGCAAGAAAACGGCGTAAAGCAACTGTCAATCACTTGTACCGGATATTATAAAGGCGGATATAAAACAGGTTTGCAGGATAAGCTTGCAGTGGAAAACAAACTGGGAGGAACAGATGGTTTAAAACAGTTTGCCGCTTATCTGAAACAGCAAGGCATCGATTTTTATCCGGGCGTAGATCTGCAAAATGTGTCGAAAGATAGCTTGTGGGATCGTTTTAACAGAAAAACGCATGCGGTTCGTAATATGACAAGAGAAGTGTTTCGTTTAAATCAAAAGTATCTTTTGTCGCCTCGATATTTACCGGAAATGTCCATGTCTTTCTATGAAGGACTGCAGAATAGTCAAATTCAAGGCGTTAGTCTGACCGGTTGGGGTAAACTGCTGTATTCGGATTTTAATACGCAAAGACCTGTTTTGCGGCAGGACAGTTTAGAGGCACTTGCGCAAAGCGCCGCACAAATAAAAGATGCCGGAGGCAAGCTGCTGATGGACGGACCGAATGCTTATATTTTGTCTTACGCAGATCAAATATCCAATGTACCGATGAGCGACAGTAGCTATCGCGTGACGGATTCTTCTGTGCCTTTTTATCAAATGGTCATTCATGGGTATAAAAGTTATGCGGGAACACCGATCAATTACGAAGGAGAAGCAGAAATTGCTATGCTGCAATCTGTGGCGACCGGATCTATGCTGAATTTTAAACTCATGGCTGAGCCGGGATATACGCTGAAAGAGACGGATTACAGTGAGATGTACGCTTCCGGTTACTCAGAATGGAAAGATGAAATTCTTTCTATGTATCGCAGAACGGCTGATACGCTTACCAGAATTTCCGGAAAAAGAATGAGCGATTATCATATGCCGGAGACGAAATTGAGCGTTTCGACTTTTGAGGACATCACTGTTGTAGTAAACTATTCAGATAACGATAAAAATTATCAGGGACATATTGTAAAAGCAAGAGATTTTATTGTCATCGGGTAAGGCGTCGGTCAAATTATTGGAGGTAAGGTGGTGACAGGGTACAACCGATTACAAAGGTGAAATCAAAATGACCGGATTTCAGGTTGTACTGTTCAAATGGCAAAGATAAAGCTAACAATGAAACAAAAGCATGATGCAAAAGGATATCTGTTTGTATTGCCCTTTATCCTTGGTCTTCTGCTGATTTTTCTGGTATGTCTCGGTACTTCATTGAAGGATAGTTTTTTTACCTTTATTCGCGTGGACGGCATAGCGGAACCTAAATTTGTTTGGTTTGAAAATTATTGGAAAGCACTTCGTGTCGATCCTGATTTTGTTCGTATTATGCTGACTACGGTAGGCAATATGTTGCTGAATCTGCCAATCATTCTTATTTTCAGCTTTTTTGCGGCAAATTTGCTTAACCAGAAATTTATCGGACGCTCTTTAGCACGTGCTATTTTTTTCTTCCCGGTCATTGCTTCAATAGGGATTATAGCATCTTTTAACAGCGGAGACCTGTTAATGGGAATGATGGCGACAGGAGGACAGCAATCCAGTTCCATGATGTCTTCGCAGGTGAAAGATCTGTTGCTACAAACCAATCTGAATCATAATATTGTCGGCTATATTACCGGAGCGGTCGATCGGATTTATCAAATTGTGAACATGTCCGGTGTCCAGATATTGGTTGCTCTGTCGGGGCTTCAATCCGTTTCTCATTCTCTTTATGAATCGGCTGATATTGACGGAGCGACCGGATGGGAAAAATTCTGGAAGATCACGTTTCCGATGATGGGACCGATCTTAATCGTAAACGGAGTGTATACGATCATTGATCTGCTGACACAGACCGATAATCAGCTTATGACCATGATAAAGGGAACTGCTTTCAATTCCGGTCAATACGGTTTTGCCAATGCAATGTCATGGATTTACTTTTTGGTGATTACCGTTATACTCTGTATATTGGTGATCCCTATTTCCAGAAAAGTATTTTATCAGGAATAAGCCAAAAACATTGACACGAAAGGTGGGAGACGGTACAGGATTCTGCTCCTGTACCTTTTTTATGTACGAAGCAAATTGGGAATCACTGGATCAACGTCCGCTACCGGACTGGTTTGATCGGGATAAATTCGGAATATTTATTCATTGGGGATTGTATTCTGTTCCGGCGTTTGCGCCCAAGCGAAAGGATGTTGCCCAGACCGGAGAAGCCTATGCGGAATGGTACGGTCATTTTTACCGACAAGAAGGAGGAGTGGTATGGAATTATCATCGACAGCATTATGGAGACCACGTAAAATATCAGGATTTTGCCTCCTCTTTTAAAGCGGAATTATTCGATCCGGCGCAATGGGCGGAATTAATTCGAAAAAGCGGCGCACGATATACGACACTGGTATCCAAGCATCATGACGGCTATTGTCTTTGGCCGAGCAAGTATGCGTGGAATTGGAACACCGTAGATATCGGTCCGCATCGAGATATTTGCGGGGAATTAAAAAGCGCACTGGAAAAGGAAAAAATCAGGTTTGGACTTTATTATTCTCTCTATGAATGGGATCGCCCGCTTATTAAAGAGAGTATAGAACGATATGCGTTGGAGCATATGATCCCTCAGATGAAAGAATTAGTGAATTTATATCAGCCCAATATTCTTTTTACTGACGGTGAGTGGGATTATGACAGCAGTCAGTTACACAGCACGGAGTTTCTCCAATGGCTTTTCAACGAGTCTTCTGTAAGAGATAAAATAGTGGTGAATGATCGTTGGGGGAGCGATACCCGAAGCCGCCACGGCGGATATTTTACCACCGAATACGGGGAAGTATATATTGATCGCGAATTCGATCCGTCAATACAACGAAAATGGGAAGAAAACCGAGGAATCGGTCATTCTTTCGGATATAACCGAAATGAAACTCTGGAAGATTATTTATCGGAACAGGAATTGATTTATTTACTTGTGGATACTGTGAGCAAAGGCGGAAATTTGAATTTGAACATCGGTCCTTGCGCCGACGGCACCATACCCGTTATCATGGAGGAACGCTTGCTCCAACTGGGAAAATGGCTTGAAATCAACGGAGAAGCAATATACGGAACATCTATGGTCTGTCGCGAAGGAGAAGGTAAGGTAAAATATACCCGAAAGGGCACCGATGTTTATGCTGTGTTCTGCGACCGCCCCGAGAAAACCGAAAGATTACATATGATAAAATCGGCAATGCAAGCCCAAATTCTCGGAACCGATATTTTATTGCCGATATCCAATGAGAAAGACGGAATTTCGCTGGATTTTTCCGATATCAGTTTGGCACATTTGCCGAAAAGCATGATTTTTGCGGTTCGATTGACAGAAGCAAAAGTTTGATTGTTTGCGTAAAAAGGATGGATATGCATTAGAAAGGAATGAACAAGATAATGGGGAAAGGATATTTAATACCGCATACGCATTGGGATAGGGAATGGAGATATCCCATTTGGGAAAACAGGATGTACCTGGTCGAGCTGATCGACAGTCTGTTTGAGACGTTGGAGAAGAATCCGGGATACAAAAGCTTTTTGTTTGACGGTCAAACGGTTTCGATACGGGACTATCTTGAAGTGCGGCCGGAAAACACCGAAAAAATGAAGCAGTTTATCCGGGAAGGGCGGATCGTGGTCGGCCCGTGGTATACGCTGCCCGATCTTTATCCGGTCAGCGGGGAGAGCTTGGTGCGTAATCTTCTGAAAGGGGAACGGACGGCAAAAGAGTTGGGCGGTTGCCTGAAAATCGGCTATGAGTCGTTTGGATGGGGACAGACTGCACAGTTCCCGCAGATCTATAAAGGATTTTGCATCGACACGGTGGTCGTTGCAAAAAACGTAGATAAAAGCCGGGCTCCGCATTGTGAGTTCATCTGGGAAGGAGCAGACGGGACCAAGGTTTTTGCTACCAGACTCGGGAATGATGCCAGAGCCAATTTCTTTATGAATGCATATCTTGAAATTATGAACGGAATGCCATATAAAGAGGATGCGTATCGGTATCGTATGGCAGAGCAGGGTATGTCGTTCCACGAAGCGGATCCAGCCGGATATATTCAGGATCACTTTATGCTGGAATCTTCCGAGAAAATCCATACCGAACGAATCACCGAAGCGGTCATGAAAGCATGGAAAGGAATGGATGCAACGCTGCTGCCGGAGCACCGCGCAATGATGAACGGTTCGGATTCCACCACGCCGCAGCCGAAAATGATGGAATTGATCGCGGCAGCCAACGAGGAATTAAAGAAAGCAGGGATCGATATCGAACTGCAAGCTTCCTCGATACAGGAATATGTGGAGCTGCTCAAGACCATCCCGACCGAACAGCTTCCGGTGGTACAGGGAGAACTGCGTGACGGACCTGCCACCTCGCTGTCAGCTAATGCATTAATGACGCGTCCATACATTAAAATGTTGAACAAGTCAGCGCAAAATATGCTGTTCGGCTGCGCGGAGCCGTTTTCGGTCGCCGGCGTGATGCTGGGCAAAAAATATGATAAGGGATTTTTGGATAAAGCAATCGACTATCTGTTGCTGTCCCATCCCCATGATTCCATCAACGGAGTGACGCAGGATAAAACAGTAGATGATGTGATGTACTCCTTAAATCAATCCCTGGAAATTTCCAAGACCGTATATCATCAAAGCTGTAAAAATATTTTAAAAGCAATTGATACCGGAGCATATGCACCGGATGATGTTTTGCTGGTGATCTTCAATCCGTTGCCCTTTTCGCGCAGCGAGGTGATTCGGGTATATATTGATACGCCGCGCGATCAGTCGGTGTGGGATTTTGTATTTGAAGATGCGGCAGGAAATACATATGAGCCGCAAATAGTCTCGCATCAGGAAGTCACGGTTCCGGTCAGCGATCTGCACGCGCGTCCTTGGCCGAATTTTGCAGATAGGCATAGCTGCTATCTGATGGTTTCCGATATTCCCGCAGGAGGATACAAGGTATTAAAGTTGATTCCGAAAAGCAGTTTTAACCGTAATGCAGCATTCTGGCCGCTGACCCGAAAAACGGCGGGAGATGAGATCGGAAAATCAACGGATGTTTTGGAAAATGAATTTCTGTATGTTAAAGTGAACGCCAACGGAACGGTGAGCTTGACGGATAAGCGAAGCGGAAAACAGTATGCAAATTTGAATTATTTTGAGGACACGGGGGATGTGGGGGACTATTGGATTTATTTCCCTCCGTATCATAATCAGACGTATTCCAGCAAAGGCTGTCAGGCAAAAATATGGACAGAGGATAACGGACCGCTGTCTGCCACTGTTGCGGCACGGATTGAAATGGAACTCCCGGCATATGGTTATCGTCCTGAAAACGCGGTGCGGGGAGAGAGCAGACGCAGTGATGAAACCAAGAAAATGCCGGTGACAGTCTATTATACCCTGAAAAAAGGCAGCGATCAGTTGGATGTTCGCCTGGAAGTAGAAAACACCATAAAAGATCATCGGTTCCGTGTTCTGTTTGACACCGGCGTTTCGGGAGATACCGCATACGCACAAGGGCATTTCAATGTGGATGAACGTCCCTATCTGCCGCTGAAAGATCAGGACGGAAAATATTACAACGAATTGACCACGCAGCCGATGCAGGATTTTATCGACCTGACAGACGGAAAGGAAAACGGATTCGGTATTGTTTCGGACAGCATGATCGAATACGAGGCAATGCCGAATCAAGCAGGAACACTGGCATTGACACTGTTTCGTGCGGTCCAGAACATTATCTGTACTGAGATGAGAAGCGGCGGGGTATTTCCGAATCAGGACGGCGGTCAGTCGCTTCGTAAGCTCACTTACCGCTATGCTATCTGCCCGCACAAAGGAGATTATCGGGATGCAGAGTTGTATCGGCGGGCGAGCGAACTGAACATACCGCTGAAACCGATCCAGACCAGCAAGCAACTGGAGAACGGCTATTTGCCGGCAGAATATAGCTTTTATCAGGTTGAAGGGCTGACAGTAAGCTGTTTGAAAAAATGTGAAGATAGTGACAGCTATATTTTGCGGCTGTATAATCCGTCTAGGAAACACAGTTGCGGCAAGGTACGGTTTGCGTCTGAAATAAAAGAAGCATGCTTAACGGATCTGGATGAAAATGTTATCGGAACAGTGGACTATTCCGGCAACACCTTGACGGTTGAAGCAGCAAGCAACCAAATTATAACCGTTCGGTTTTGCTTTGCGTAAAAAGAAATATGGAAGGAAAGAAGATCAGTATGAATGAAAAAATCCCCGGTATCGGAGAAGTGACCAATGACAGCGGACTTATTTATCTGGAACAAGGTGAGGCATTCACTGTCGGAAAAGACGGAGTGAAAGCTATTTTGACTCCTGCGGACAGAAAGGCGGAATTTATCGTATTTGAGGATAAAACATTGTGCTATGTAAAATCATCGATGGGATATCCGGCAATCTATCCGATTCGAGACACAGAATTTGAGGCGCCTGTCAAGGCGGTTCTCATGGATTTAGACGGAACCAGTGTGCATTCCGAGAGCTTTTGGATGTGGATTATAGAGCAGACGGTTGGCAGATTAATGGGCAACCCGAAATTTCAGTTAGAAAGCATTGATGAGCCTCATGTTTCGGGACATTCGGTTTCGGAGCACTTACAGTACTGTATTCATAAATACTGTTCGGAAAAAACGGTGGAAGAAGCAAGAAAATATTATTATGAAATTACCGAATATGAGATGAAAGAAATCATGGAAGGGCGCGGGAAAGCAGGTGCATTTACACCTGCTCCCGGATTAAAAGAATTTTTGATGACGTTGAAAAAGCACAAAGTCAAAATCGGACTGGTGACCAGCGGACTTTACACGAAATCGATGCCGGAAATTATCAGTGCGTTTCGAACACTTGACATGGGTGATCCGCTGGCGTTTTATGATACTATTATCAATGCGGGAACCGCTTTAAAGAAAGGACAGGCAGGAACGCTGGGAGAGCTGGAAATCAAACCGCATCCATGGCTTTATGCCGAAACGGCACGTGTCGGATTAGGATTGCAGCCTTATGACAGCCGAGTGATTGGGTTCGAAGATTCTGCAGCCGGAGTGTTATCGGTGCGTTTGGCAGGATTCCCAGTCATCGGCATCGGCGGCGGAAACATTCAAAAGAGCGGCACAGGAAGCCTATGCTTGCGGCAGTTTGATCATTTATGCGATTCTCTGCCTTTCATTTTGGGAGAATGATCATCCTTTCTGCCTTTCTCACTCTCAAAAAAGGCTTGAATATCGGGAAGAAAACATCTTGCTAACGTTTCCAATTCGTGTTTTGGTATATTCCATTTGCTCGCTGCCAGCGTGACGCTGGACTCAATTCGTTTTGGGCTCAGCGCTGTTTTTTATCCCTGCGGCTCGCCCGCAAGCGCCATCTTTTTTGTTACCTCTTTATATCGCTCAAAACCATTGTTTATACGGTTTTGAGCGATTTTTTTCTATTTATTTGGATCAAACAGAGATTCCTGTGTTTCCACAGCTACATCAGCTGTTAACTGCTTCGCGGCGGTTGCAACTGCCGGTGGCGTCAAACGCAAGTGTTGCGAAGACCGCAGAAACAGGGAGAGATGACGGTGAAGACGGCAGCACGATCATGTTTCAAGGAGCGCGGTCGTTAGTTCGATTCCTGCGTCTTTGGAGCAAAAGGCGGCGATATAAGTTTCACCGATATCTGAGTTTACTGAAGCTTCTTTTATAGTAAATATATCACCATCTGAGTTTCGACGTGTATGCATTTTGAACATGTTTTCGTGAATGTTGTTGCATGCGGAAGAGCTGAAACTTCGTCAGGCGGAATCAGCCAGCCACGATTGTGACGTGTGTTTTTGTTCATGAACAGAATCATTTTCAAATTCTTCCTCTGTTGTGGAATTACGGCATAGCCGGTTTTTTGCGTCAAGCGGTGTATTGCGGTAAGAATTATCCACTACTGCACAGGCTTGATATTCTTTCGTACTGTAATAGACGTTTGATTGTTCGACGAGCCAGTATACATCTCCTATCATCCTAAAAACAACTTGGTTCACAACACTGTAAATGGTAAGTGGATGCCCAATCCCATTCTCCATTTTTATTATACCACAGCTGCTGAGTTCTTTGAATGTCGCATATACAGAATTCCTGTTCTCTGATTCCCAGAGCCCATCCCCAGATTCAAATGGTATCTTTTCGCTGTATGGCCATATTGTCCCCGAAAAATTTTGAAACAGTTCACAACCGGGTGTTGTTACGCAGGCAAATCGGAAATGTTATAATCTGGGAGATTTGTACTCTTCATTTTAAAAGACCTCCAAAGGTTATTAGTTCTGTTATAGTTAACCCCCGTCCATTCATGAATGGACGGGGGAAAGATCACAAATCTTTGGAAACAATACAGCGTTTATTGTTTATTCGGCGTATGAAGGGGACTTTTGATTGCTTATAGGATTTTAAATTCTCCTGTAAGACCCATTGATGAGTCATGACCAATTTGAACGCGAAATGTTCCCGGTTCGACAATATATTGCATTTCGTTATTGTAAAAACCTAAATCTTGGTAGTTAACTCTGATGGTTGCCTTTTTCACGTCAGATGGTTCCAGCCATATTTTTTGATATCCCTTCAGCTCCAGCACGGGACGGCAACGGCTTGCGACTAAATCGCGAATATATAGTTGCACTGTTTCCTCCCCGGCAAAAGTCCCGGTGTTTTTTACATCTACGGATACTTCTATATAGGAGTCAGACTGGAAAATTTGCAAGTTATCATATGTATATGAAGTATAACTTAATCCAAACCCAAAAGGAAAGAGTGGTGCTAAAGGAGCATCCAGATATTTACAAGAAAATCGTGCATCAGATATAGGACGGCCGGTGTTGGTATGATTATAGTAAAGAGGACATTCGCCGGAATTGTTCGGAAAAGTGGTGGTTAACCTGCCGCTTGGATTATAGACACCAAAAAGAATATCACTTAGAGCGTTCCCTGATTCCGTGCCCAGATGCCATGCTTCTATCACGGCATCAGATTGTTTGATAATAGAAGGAATAGCGAGGGGTCTTCCGTTAAAAAGAATGGTGATAAGCGGAATATTATACATAGATGCTGCTTCGATCATTTCACGCTGAGAGTTTGACACCGTAATTTCCGATAATGAAGAGGCTTCTCCACTGAGATCTGCCAGTTCGCCTACTGCTGCGACAATAACGTCTGCGTCCTTTACCACTTTGTTCAATTGAGCACGGTTAAACGGCATAACAGGACCAGAACAGGGAAGATAGCAAACATCGGCGCCGGCTTGTTTCAAACCTTCTTGAAGAGTTATAACATCCTCCGGATGTCCTTGTAAATTCCATGTTCCGAGCATTTCATTGGCGTTTTGGGCAAGCTCACCTATTAAAGCAATTTTCATTTTCTTTTTTAGGGGAAGTACGTTGTTGTTCTTTAATAAGACAACAGAACGTGCTGCTGCGTTTCGGGCAATTTTTCTATGTTCATCACATAATAAAACTTGTTTTTCTTTGTGAGGCTGGGCGTAAGGGTTTTCAAATAATCCTTTGGCAAATTTAATACGCAGAATATGTCTCACTGCCGAATCAATAGCATTCATTGTTGCAGAACCGTTCTCTACTGATTCGCTTAAATTTTGTATGTAGCATGCAGAGCCCATATCCATGTCAACACCGGATAGTAGTGACTGTTCGGCGGCATCTGAACGATTTGCAGCAGTACCATGGTTGACACATTCCATGATTGCGTTGGCATCGCTGACGGTAAAGCCTTCAAACCCGAAATCTTTTCTTAAAATGTCTTGAAGAAGATAACGGTTGGCAGTACAAGGAACACCGTTAATATCGTTAAAAGCAGGCATAACCGTTGCTACGCCAGCTTCGACAGCTGCACGAAATGGCGGCAGATAAACTTCTGCCAGTGTTTGCAGACTAATGTCCACAGAATTATAGTCTCTACCGCCGATGGCTCCGCCATATGCTGCAAAATGCTTTGCACAAGCGGCTAGTTTATCTTGCTCACCAAGGTGGTCACCTTGAAAACCCTTTACTTTGGCTGCCGCCATGCGTGAGGTGAGATAGGTGTCCTCTCCGCCTCCCTCAGCAATTCTTCCCCAACGGGCATCACGTGCGATGTCGACCATAGGTGCAAAAGTCCAATGGATACCTTGGGCTGAAGCTTCTTTGGCGGCAACAGAAGCAGTCTCTTCCCATAATTTCTCATCCCAAGAACATGACTCTCCAAGAGGAATAGGAAATATAGTTCGTTGACCGTGAATAACGTCAAGTCCAAAAAGGAGAGGAATACCCAAACGGGACTCATTTACTGCAATTCGTTGTAAATGATTACAGTGTTCCGTGCCAATTACGCCCAGAAAAGAACCTATTTTTCCTGCTCGAATATCATCCTCTTGTTGATCCCAGACGGTTCCGTCAATTGCTTTTTGGTATTCTTCTTGCGAAATTCTACCCTCATCAAATAACTTTTTTTGTTCTGCTAAAGAAATTTCAAAACCACCTACTGCAGATGGTCCGACCTGGTTCAACTGCCCTATTTTTTCTTCTAATGTCATTTTTGCTAACAAAATATCTATTTTTTTTTCAACATCGCAACATACAAATTGCTTTTGTTTAGATTGTTTCATAAATTTCTGCCTTTCATGGAATATAAACGCAATTTTACGGACCGTTTTTATGTTGGTACGAGGTCTTTCAAAAAAAGTCAGCATGGACTTGTACATTGTTACTGTTATTTAGACTGAAAACAATGTTCGCATTAAAATATCTGCGCCGAAAGAAAGATAAAATAAGACTCATTTACAAGGGGGTGCAGTAGATTGTCCTATGTACAATGACACAGTTGCTTTGTAAAAGCCCGTAATGCCGGATCGTATGTTATTTAAAAGCATCTCGCAAGCTTTCTTACCAAAGTCTTGCGTGTTATGACTGACTGAAGTGATGGAAGGAGACCAACACTGGCTGTAAATCAAATTGTCAAATCCAACAACAGAAATATCCTTGGGGACAGAGAGTCCGGCCTCATGAAACGCCTTGATGGCACCGATTGCCATTAAGTCGTTCGTACAAATTACGGCAGTAAATTCCTTGCCGGACATCAAGAGCTTCTTTGCTATTTGATACCCGTCATTGATACCGCTTTTATAAAGCAAATCCAATTTTACCACATTTTGGCGAGGATTAGAAACACCGTGTTTTTCCAGTTCTTTCAAAAAAACTCGTTCTCTGGAATCTGATTGTTCTATTCCTTGTAAGGCACTTAAATATATGATTTTTCGATGTCCTAAATCATAGAGATGATTGTATGCCAAAAGCATTCCTTCACCGTAGTTGCCATCTAACAAAGAAATTCTTTTTAAGTCGATGTCATCGATGCCGCCTGAAACAATTTTAATTCCCGCATCAGCAAGATCATATAATTTTTCTATGTGAAATTTATCTGGCAGCGCTAATATCAATAATCCATCTATCCGCCTGCTGATGAAAGTATCAAAATATCCGTCCAGGTTGTTTTGACCTGAACAAATATTGATAAAATAGCCGTTTTTTACTGCTTCGTTTTCAAATCCAAGAACAATTTCACCATAATATGGATTTAATATGTTGTCAAAAACAATTCCAAGCTGATGAGTTTCACTTTTTACCATGCTGCGAGCAATCATATCAGGTTTGTAACCTAATTTTTTAACAGCAGCATGAACCCGTTGTACTGTTGCATCAGAAAAGTGACGGGTACCATTTAGTACATAGGACACTGTAGCATTAGAAACTCCGGCTTCACGTGCTACATCTTCTCTGGTTACGCGCATTACTATAAGAACTCCTTTCAAAAAGCAAACAATTGCTACATGTGTAGTATAATGTAAAAACAAAAGATTTTTTAACTAAAAAATCCAATAATTTCATATAGAAACATAGAGCATATTTTCCTTTCTTTATAATTATAACTTTTTTTTATCTAATGGTCAAGTCTTTTTTGCTACTTTTTTAAAAAATAGTAGCAAAAATAAGCTGGAAAACGACTATATTTATTGTTTACATAGTCATAAGAAAAAGTATTTTTGTAAGCATATAGAATATAATAGCTAAAAAAAGAAAAATAAAAAAGATAAATTTTAAAACAAATTATATGTTTTCTATTGACAAACATATTGATATGCGGTATACTGACGATAAAAGAAAAGAGAATTTTTGACCACACGAGTAACTAACGCGCTTTGCGATTGCGTTGTATCTGTTGGTTATGAATTCAGGTCAGTTTCAGTACATATTATTATATTGCTAGGAGGATTACTGATGAAAGTGCGTAAAAAAATTATTGCAGTTTTACTTTCTGTTGCTATGTTGTCAACAACAACCATACATTCATTGTTGTTGGCAGGCGCAGGCGATGTCCCCGAAAAAACAGCGTATGCAACCTACCGGGTGGAAGATGCAGATGGATTTTCCGAACAGTTTGATTTTGAAAATGCCAATGATGGAACAGGAGGAAAAAGCGCCTGCGGTAACGCTTTGGGGCGATATTTCATGTTTAAAAACGTGGATTTCGGGGATAACGTTCTTAATGGTGTTGTTTTTGAAGCAGCGTGTGCTGCCGGTGGTGCAGGTGCGGATGGATATTACAGCCAACTACTTGAAATTCGCATTGATTCTTTGGATGGTCCGATTATTGGTGGATACACCTCGAAGAATACCGGCGGATGGCAGAATTGGCAAGACCAGAATGGTTTTATTAATGATAAAATCAGTGGTAAACATGATGTGTATTTTCGTTATTTAAACAACGCGGGAAATATTAACCGTGTAAAGTTTACCAGCGGAGAACGCTTTAAATATGCTTATGATTGGTATAATGCAGTAGAGGATGCTGATTCGGAATTAACGTATGCGCCGATTATCTCTGGTGCAGAAAATTACGGTCAGTCGGAATATGGAAACAAAAATATTTCTGATGCGGATTATACAGGTCACTCTTTTGCTATTAAAGATGTTGATTTTTGCAAGGGCATTTTAGGCGGCGTAGCGGTACGCTATACTACAGCCGCCGGTGGTCCTGACGGTGTTCCGTTGGGACAGCAAATGGAAATTTGGATTGATGGTGATTCCACAGATGCGGGAGGCACTCAGATTGGTGCTTTTTACGGTCGTTCGACAGGCGGCTGGACGGATTCATGGAAAACCATTAATGGTGTAATTACTGAAGAAGTCGACGGGGTACATACGGTTTATTTTAAATTTTTGAAGCATGATGGTCGTATCAATGCAATTTCTTTTTTGAAAAAAAATACGACTGTCATAGACCCCTTTGCAGCTCCTTTTAACGCAGTTGATGCGGATATTAACGTAGGACTTGGTTACGAAGGCGATACGAATTTACGCGGAACCGGTGGTTCTGGTTGGGTTGGTCAGTATTTCGGGTTTGAAAATCTAGATTTTGGAAGAGATGGACTGGGCGCTATCACCATTAGCCAGGCGACACCTAATGATTTAGATGGCGTATGCATTGAAGTGTACATGGACAGCCCAAATGGTACAAAAATAGGCGAATTTAGTGGATTGAAAACCGGCAACTGGAACAATTGGCAGGATGCCAATGTTACGGCGCTGACAAAGATTACCGGTGTGCACACTATCTATTTTGTTTTTAAACAGCAGGTAGATTTAAATATTCATACAGTGAAGTTTACCAAAGCAGAAAAAGTAAATCGCAGTGCCTATAAGCGATTTTATATCTTTAACGAGTGGGACGATCAGCAAGATATGTACAACGAAACCCACTCTACCAGTGACGGCGGTACAGAAGCCAATGTAAATGCTAAAACGGCCGGAGCATGGTGGAAATTCGAAGATATTGATTTTGGTGAAAATGAGTTGGGCGGAGTAACCTTCTCCGAAGCAACCGCTACTGCCGGCGAGGTTGGTACTATGCTGAATACTCGTTTAAGCATTTGGGTAGACGGTAAAAATGCGAATGAAGGCGGCACAAAAATCGGCAGCTTTGCGCCGAAGCAAACTGGCGGTTGGCACAATTATGAAAATGTGGATGGAAAAATTGTGCAGAGCGTTAGCGGTGTCCATGATGTTTATTTTGTTTGTGATGATGGTCAGTATAACCTGACTTGGGTGCAGTTTAAAAAAGGCACTGTGGATGACAATCAAGATCCGGAAGCTGATCTGACGCAATATGATATCACAGTAAACAGTAATTTTGATGGCTATAATTCGGTGATAGATCGTTCGATGACAGGTGTTGGCGATGATTTACATCCAGCCTATAACTATGGTGTATTTTTGATGAAATTGGACGATGGCACCTATCGCGCTTACAGCGGTGGTCGCTGGCGTTCGGAAAAAGGCGATGGAGATCACGTCATTCTGTATGCTTCCGATACCGGCAAGGGATATACATGGAATATGGTTGGTGATGGTCCCGTTTTCTGGCAGGGTCAGGAAGAAGGCGTAGCTGATAAATGGTATTCCAAAAATCAGCTGGAACCGGAAGTAATGAAGTTGCCGGATGGCACCTGGATTATGTACTCTCAGTGTGAAATCGAGGGCGGCACGCCAATCGATGATGTGGCGGGAACACCTTCGCAAAATGGCATCTGGGCGGATCGTATTCAGTTATTAACCAGCAAAGATGGTATTACTTGGACGCGAAAGACCGATCGTGGTGTAATTACCAATATTCCGGAGGCACAAACCACATCGTTCCATCATCAGGAAATGCTTTATGTTCCATGGGATAAAGATGGGAAATGCTATTGGATGTATGTGGCTTTAGCATATAAAGGTGTAAACCAAGGCTTTATACGTATTCGCTCTTCCAGCTATGATACATTTAATTTTAATGATCGAGAAGCAGTTGGCGGTATGACACAGTTGGGAAATCAAATCGGATATTTAAAAGAAGCTCCTGGCGGTGTGATTTTTGTTCGTACCACCATGATGGATTCCAATGGTCGCATTGTGCCAGCGTTACAGTATTCAGGGGATGGATTAACCTGGAATGCGCCGCAAACGATGTTGAAAGGATCAGAGAATAACGAATTTAACAAGAATTGTTATTTCGTGGGTTTCTCCACTATTAATGGTACCGGTCAAATTGAGTATCTGGGCAATAATAAATGGGCATTCCTGTACGCCGCAACCACAGCCAACAGTCCGGTGGCCTTAAGCGAAAATGAAGGTTGGGGCATTTGGAAATCGCAGATTGGCGGCGGTAGTGCCACGCTCACGCTGAGTGTAAAAGATCAGCCGCAAAATCCCAATTACAATCTGTATAAAATCAGCACCGGTAAAACAGATGATATTATTTCCACCCTCTTCCCGGTACAAATGCAGGTGGAAGAAGACGCGCAATCTGCTATTATTCATGAGTGGAGTGTGGATGATACCTCTGTTGCCATTATTGATAATAAAGGCGTGTTGACACCGAAAAAAGCCGGAACCGTTTTAGTTACATTGAAAGCGGACGGCCGAAGCAAAACTTGCATGATTTCCATCAAAGAAGGAATCCCAACTTTGGAGACAGATGATGTCAGAGTGCTTAAAGGAAGCACGAAGCAAATGACATTCAAGATTGCTCTGAAGGATGCAGAGGAAAAATATACTACTACATTGGATGCTTCCAAAGTTGATTGGTCTGTTTCGAATACCGGTCTTGCAACTATCAACGAGACAGGATTGGTAACGGCTAAATCAAATGGAAAAGTCAAAGTTGTTGCCGGCTTAAAAGATAATCCTAAGATAAAAGCAGAATTAGAATTAACGATTGTGAATGGCTATATCGATATAGAATTACAAAATTCTTCCAACATCGATTCGATTTCTGCTGATATGACCCCACGTATGACGGCAATATCGTATTCCATTGGCAGCAAAGAAATTGTCTGGAGCGTGGATGAGAAAAAAGCAACTATAAAAGATTTAAACAATGTTGATACACCCGAAAACAATTCTAATATTAAGGTGATGTTTAAAGACAGCGGAAAAATTGTGTTCCGTGCATCTTTAAAAGATTATCCGGAGGTGTATTCCGAAGTAGTATTTACAGTAATTCCGACAAAGTTGGAATTAAGTATGGCGTTGGATAATGCAACTTATTTTGATATGAATGATTATACTGCACTTCGATGGAATAACTTGCAAAAGGCAATCAAAGTGGCACGTGCAGTGTATGATGATGCGGATGCGACACAAGCTGAAATTAATGAAGCCGTTGCTTTATTGGAACGTGTTGTTTCTGAACTGGAGCTGGCAGATGATGTACAGACGCCGGCGATTCCGGATCAAATCGGAGGTTCTGCAACAAAACCTGAAAATTCAGAGAAACCAAGTGATCCTTCGATTCCTGATACCTTTAATGATAGTTTGGAAATTTTCATGAAATTATTGCTTTTGGGCGCTGCTGCCGCAGTCATTTATAAAACATCCATGAAGAAAAAAAAGTTTGCAGAATAGGGGGAAACCAGAATGAAATTTAGAGGGAAAAGTTGTTTGACAATTATTATTTCATTGTTGATGACAGTTTCTATGGTTGGATGCGGAGGAGGAGGCAACACCTCTTCCGTTGTCAGCAAAAACAACAATGATTCATCTGTTGAGAGTTCTGCAGACACAGAAGGTGCGAACTCCGGTGATGCATCGCTTAACGGTACGATATCTGAAAATACTTCCGGTGCCGCAAACAATGAAGCTTCGGATAAAGACACGGCAAATAATAGCGGAACCAATAATGCAGCCACTTCCAGCAAAGCAAATAATGATAAAATACTGGATAAGATTCCAGGGGCAGGTACTATTATTAATTCCAAAAATTACGACATGAAGGGAGCTACTGTAAAAATCGGTAAATGGTACGGTTTCCATGAAGCAACCGGTACCGACGAAACCGCGAAACGGCAAAAAGCAATCAACGAAAAAATCGAAAAAACCTTTAATTGCAAGTTGCAATTTGTTGAAGTAAAATCCGGCTCTGATCCTTCTTTGAAGGCATCTATTTTGTCAGGAAAGCCCAAAGTGGATTTCTTTGGCGTTCAAGGAATCGGCACTTTTTATGATTTATATTCCGCCGGATGTTTAATGCCGTTAGATAGCGTTTCTGGAATGAATATCAAGGATACTTCCAGATTTATTTTGCATGACGAGACAAAATTCAATGGGAAATATTATGGAGTAGGTCAAAAAGTTTATGGATGGTTAAATTTAAATTTCAATAACATCTTAATGTGTAATTTTGATTTAACAGCACAAGCCGGTTATCCCGCCAGTACTATTTATGGTTGGATGAACAGTGGTCAATGGACTTGGGACAAATTTGAGGAAGTCTGCAAGGCTGTTTCCAAAATCAGTGGAAAATATGGCATCAGTGATTTGGATCAGAATAAAATGTATGGCTTTGATTTGAGTTATGAACTTTATTCTTCCATGTTATATTCCAATAATACCGACTGGGTTATTAAGAAAAATGACGGTTTTGTTTTCAACGGTGGGTCTAAAGAAGCACTGGATGTTTTAAATCGATATGCGTCTTGGGCAAATCCCAACACTGGGTTTGTGAAATTTACCAAAACGGCATATGACGATTTCCAAAACGGAAAAACAGCTTTTCTGGCGAATATTTATCCGTTGCCGATTATTGCTACATGGGCTTCCGGATCTTATAAAACCGGTGCGTTGTATTTCCCGAAAGGTCCGAATGCGACCAATTACGTTTCTAAAGCCTATGAATCATTATTTGTTGTTATACCGAAAGGTGTAAGCAACTTTAATGCAATCGGTGCAATCGCAAATGCGTTTTGCACACCGCTTTATTCCGATGCGGAAAGCCGTACATTGTGTAAAAATGATGTTATGAAGACCGCAAAGCTAACAGAATCAGTTAATGCAATGATGAAAATGTTTGATGATAAGAGTGCATATTCTTATCCCACGTCGTTATATGGTACAGCGGCCGGGTTAGGTATTGGTGAAAGCAGCAGTAAACTCGGATGGTTTGATTATGTGCGTAAAGTGGCACAAGGAGAAATGACAGCTCAGTCCGCAATAGATGCCTTTAGTTCGCGTGCAAATAACGTGCTGGCATCTACTTATAACTAATATGTAGATAAAGGCAAATCCGGAGAAATCTCCGGATTTGCCGGTGTTTTATGTTGTTTTAATTTTGTTTTAAAGGCAAGGAGTGCTGTACATGAGAGGACGACAAGGTATTTTGACAGCAGTGATAGCCATATGTTTGACCACTTCGGCTGCTGCTGCCACGCCATATCAAAATTACACCTATGATAAAAGTCAAGAACCCCAAGCAGAACCACAGGCTTATGTACCGGTACAAGCTGTTAGCGGCGTGATGGCCGGAACTATCGATTTTTCTGAACCGCAGGATATTTTTGTTGCTGAAAATTCCAACATTTATATTGCTGATACCGGCAATAATCGAATTGTTGTTTTAAATAAAGAGATGCATTTTGTAGAAGAAATCAAAGAATTTCAAAATAATGGGCAGATTGATACCTTTCGAAAACCTTCGGGCGTTTACGTTACAGAGGAAAATGAACTTTATATAGCAGATACAGAAAACCAGAGAATAGTTGTGTTACAGGCAAACGGTTCTTTGAAAAAAATTGTCAGAGAGCCGAAAACATTGGATGGAGAACTTCCATATACTTACAATCCGATTAAAATTGCTGTAGATTTTGCAGACAGGATTTATGTGGTTTCTAAGAATTGCAGTAATGGGATTATTGAATTTGACAGGGACGATTCTTTCCTCGGATATTACGGGGCAGTTCAAACACAACCAGATTTAATGTATTTGTTTTGGAAATCTATTGCAACTGAGGCGCAAAAGGCAGCTATGACGTTGACTATTCCTACTGAATACAGCAGTCTGGATATTGATGCTAAAAGTTTCATTTACGGAACTGTTAGTGCAATCGATACCGATAATTTTAGTTCGTCTATGTTTATTCATAAGTTGAACCCGATAGGATCCGATGTTCTCAAGAGAAATGGTTTCGCAGATCCGATGGGAGATGTCAAATACATAAAAGAAAATGAAAATGGGATACCTGACATTTCTAAATTGTGTGATGTATCTGTGCAGGGCAATGGAGTGTATTCGGTATTGGATTCAAATAAAGGTCGGGTTTTTACCTATAATGATGCCGGAGAGTTGCTTTATATTTATGGGGGTATCGGTGAAAATTTAGGTACGTTCGGGAATCCGATTGCTATTGATGTTACTGCAGATAAACACAGCCTGGTGTTGGACAGTAAGTATAACCAAATTGTCGAATTTAAGCCGACAGAATATGCTAAATTGACGCTTCAAGCGATTCAATCTCATGCTGAACGGAAATATGATGATGCAGCAAATTTTTGGAAAGACGCCTTAAAGTACACTTCTGAATCCAGTGTTGTATTTAAAGAAATCGGTAATGTTTATTATAATCAAGGGTTATATGATAAAGCAATGCAATATTACAAATTGGCATATGATAATGTAAGTTACTCGAATGCATACAAATATTGGAGAATGGAGTTCCTTTCCAAAAATTTCGGTATATTTATGACTTCTCTGATAGTGATTATCGGGATATTGATTGTGATTAAGGTCATCTTTAGAAAAAGAGCAAAAGAAAGGCTGTGATAAAATTGGTGAGTGATTTTCAGTTGAAATCAAGTCTGAAAATGGCAATCTATACTATTTTTCATCCATTTAATGGTTTTTGGGATTTGAAACATGAAAAAAAGGGAAGCTTTTTAAAAGCAAATATCATCTTGATTATGTTGATTATCACCTTTACATTGCGCAGCCAGTTTACGGGGTTTGTATTAGACATGTCGGAGCCGACAGATTTTAATTTGTTCTATCAAATTACCAGCCTTGTGTTGCCTTTCTTGATATGGTGTATCGCTAATTGGTGTATTACAACACTTGTTGATGGAGAAGGAAATTTTCGAGATATTTATATTACTACTGCATATGCGTTGATTCCATTGATTTTGTTCAATATTCCGATGGTGATCATCAGTAATATCATTACCATCGAAGAAAGCGCGTTTTATTCGATTCTTGATACAGCGTCAATCATATGGTCTGCATTTTTACTATTTTCCGGAATTTTGACCATTCATCAATTTTCAGTAAAAAAGACGTTGTTAACGATAGTCATCGCTGTACTTGGAATGATGATTATGATTTTTATTTTGCTTTTGTTTTTTACGTTGGTTCAAAATATGTTTAATTTTTGTCGATTGATTTGGGCTGAAATCAGTATTCGCCTCGGCTCTTGATGAACCGCTATGATTATGAAATTGCAAAAAAGAAAGGATCGATCGCGGTATGAAACGAAAACTGAGGTATCAAGCTGTTTCCATTGCTTTGGTACTGATTTTGACAATGATTGCCATTCCAGGCTGCGGCAAACAGGAAACAGAAAAATCAGACGATATAATCGATGGCTTCACCGGATTGAATGATGTGTATGATACTGAAATCAAAACGAGAGGAAATTTGCAGGAGGTTGCCGCTCAAGGAGAATATTCTTTGTTGGTGAACGGCGCTACTGCTGAAATTACGGTAAAAAACCAAAGGTCAGGAAATGTTTGGACTACCAATCCGGTTAATCGAAGTGAAGATACAACAGCAAACGGTACAAATATGGAATTGTTGCATTCACAGGTTGCTGTGGAATACATAAGAACGAAAGACAATTTGCTTGTTCCGGTTAATAGCTATTCCGGCTGTATAGCATACGGACGTTATTGCTATTATCAGGTGGATAACGGCATCGGAGTGCGATATGCACTGGGAGAGCCGATAACTATTTATATGATGCCTGAAGTGATTTCGGTAGAACGTTTTGAACAATTTGTTTCAAAATTGGACTCATTAGATCAAGACACCTTGCGTTATAACTATACTAAATTTTCTCTTCGGGAAATGACCGATGAAGGTACAAAAACAGCGTTGCTGGAAAAATATCCAATTTTGAAAAAAAGAGATATTTATGTTTTGGGCGGCAGTTCAATTGGTGCAGTAGAGGTTGGTGAAATTCTTGCACAGCAAATTGACGAAACCTTTCGAAAAGCCGGATATGACATGGAGGACTTAAGGTTTGATTATGCTGATAATGGCATGGAAATGGAAGAAAAGGAAGATTATACGATTTATTTGTCAATAGAATATACGATTGATCAAGGTAAATTGAAAGTAACCATTCCACAAGATAGTATTCAGTATAATGATAAATATCTTTCTGTAAGCACCATTTCATTACTCCCCATGTTCGGCGCAGAGGACAAAAAAGCAGAAGGAGATATTTTGCTTCCGGACGGATCCGGAGCCCTGATTCATTTTAACAACGGGAAAAAGAATGTACCTGCTTATAGCCGTCTTTTGTATGCTTCTGATAAAACGCTGGAGTCAAAAACGTATGATGCAACTCAGAATACATTGCTTCATATGCCGATTTTTGGATTAAGAACAACAGAAAAAGCTTTTGTAGCTGTCATAGAAAGCGGCGATACCGTTTCTGCTTTGCATGCAGATTCCAGTGGAAAATCCAATGATTATAACTATGTTTATTCCAGCTTTAAAATGAAAGAATTTGACACGGTTAATGAATCTATTTTAAACATAGCCGGAAACCGGGTATATCAAAAAGTCCCCTTTGATAGTGATTTGCAAATTTCCTATCTGTTTTTGGAGGGATCAATCTCTTATGCAGATATGGCGGCAGCATATCGGAACTATTTAATAGAGAATAAATGTTTGTCAGTTCATCCGGCAGATGATACGGTTCCGTTATATCTTGATGTTGTTGGAGCGGTCACCTATAAAACTACCTTTGCCGGAATTCCATATGAAACCAATAAGCCGTTAACTACCTACCAACAAACAATCGACATTCTCAATGATTTGAAAAGTGCGGGCATTGAAAATCTTATGTTAGGGTATATCGGTGGTTTGAACGGAGGATTAAGCAATACCGTCGGAAATAAAGTGTCCGCAATTAATCAATTAGGCGGGCGAAAAGCATTTCAGAGACTATTGAATTATGTGAAAGAAAATGATATTGATTTTTATCCCGAAATAGAGTTTCAATATGTGAAAAACGATAAATGGTTTGATGGATTCAGCAGCAAAAGTGACGTTTCCAAAAATCTTTTGCAAAATCCTGCCAAGGATTACACTTACGATCTGGCAACCAAGCAAAAAGCAGCAGGGAAATTTCGTTGGATAGTCACACCGTCTAAGTTGGCAGAGAACACTGATAAATTGTTAGAATCAGCAAAAAAATCACAACTGAATAGTTGGAATATTGCCTCCTTAAGTTCGGAATTAAACTCAGATTTTTCCGAAAAAAATATTATAGATCGTCAGCAGGTTCAGGATATTGTAAAAGAACAGCTCCAAAAAATGCAATCCGCCGGTGTTTCTTTGTCGGTAAGCGGGGCAAATGTGTATACATTACAATGGGCAGATATCGTGAAAAGCATGCCGATGGGGTCAGGCGGGAGCTATATATTGGATGCAAGCATTCCTTTTTATCAGATTGTTTTGCATGGCGTGTTGCCGTATACCTCTATTGCACTCAACTTAGGGGAAAACGGACAGGACGATTATCTTCGGGCAATCGAATATGGAGCGATTCCATATTATCAAATAATGGATGCGGAAAACTTTGCATTAAAGGATACGGATTCCACATATTACGGAATTAATTATGATATGTGGAGGTTGCAGATGCTAAAATCTTATCAGGATGCCAATAAAGTACTTGCTGATTTGCAAGACAAACGGATTATTGACCATAAACAGTTCATGCAAGATGTTGCCGTAACTACGTATGAGAATCATGAATCTATCATTGTAAACTATTCGGAACAACCTGTTACTGTTGCAGGCACGGATGTCCCTGCAAAAAGTTATGTCAGAGTAGGAGGAAATGTGAATGAATAAAAGAAAAAAGCTGGTATCTTTGGCGAATAAAAGGGCGGTTTGCGGTTATTTCTTTATTTTGCCTTTTTTAATCGGCTTTGTTTTTCTGATTCTATCTCCTTTTTTGCTCTATATGGTAATGGGATTTAATAAGATCACTGCGGGAGAATCCGGTATTACTTTAACAAATGTAGGATGGAAAAATTATGTTGATGTTCTATTCAATGAGCCTGATTTTTTTCAAAATGTAGCATCCAGTATCGGCAATCTGCTTATTACCGGAATATGTGTCATTATTTTCAGCTTTTTTATGGCGGTTATTTTGAATCAAAAATTTCATGGTCGCGGTATAGCTCGTGCAGTGTTTTTTCTGCCGGTGGTAATAGCCTCCGGTGCGTGTGCACTGAGTCAAAACGATGCACTGTCCAGTTCTGCGTTGGCAGCAATTACAGATATCAGCACATCTCTGGGTGACGGAACCGGAACCTCTACTTTGTCAACCATATTCATTGACATGTTGGGCGTCTCTTTCGGAGATGGTTTTGTTGAGATCATTGGGCAGGTACTGGATCAGTTTTACAACATTGTTATGATGTCAGGCGTACAGATATTAATTTTTTTGGCAGGATTGCAGGGGATTTCTCCATCTTTATATGAAGCTTCTCAAATTGACGGTGCGACCGGATGGGAAAATTTTTGGAAAATTACCTTTCCCTTGATTAGTCCGTTAATATTAGTAAACAGCGTTTATACTATTGTTGATTATATGGGTGGTGCAAGTAATTCTGTTATCAACCAATTATATAAATATTCGACAGAAGGTTCTAAATACGGATTAAGTTCAGCTATGGGAACGATTTATTTTGCAATCGTATATGTTATATTAGGCGTCGTATTTGTCGTGATGTCTCGCTTTGTGCATTATGAAGAACGATAAAGGAGAAAAACAATGAAAAAAATAGATATTGTTAAAGCAAAACGAATGACGCAGAATATTTGGCCGATCATTCGCATGGTGTTAGTCGTTGGAATTGCTTTTATGATTCTGTATCCTTTATTTGTGAAATTTTCCACATCAATAAAAAGCGATGCTGACATGCATGATCCAACCGTGTTTTTTATTCCCAAGAATCCTACACTGGGAAATTTTCGCACAGTAATACAAAGTGTTTCTTATTTATCGACTATGTTTAAGACCATTCTTTTTGTTGGATGTGTTGCATTGATGCAGCTGGCATCTTGTACGCTGACAGCATATGGTTTTGCCAGATTTCGCTTTCCGGGCAGGAATTTCCTGTTTGCTTTGGTGGTTTTTACTTTAGTTATACCGCCACAGGCAATTTTCCTTCCTTTGTATTTAAAATTTCGCTTTTTCAATATTTTGGAGATTTTTAAATTCGGAGGGACTTTAAGCGGAATTGCCTTAACCGATACTATATGGCCGTTTGTTTTGTTATCCATTACTGCGGTAGCCTTTAAAAATGGGTTATATATCTTTATGCTGCGGCAACATTTTTATAATATTCCAGCTTCTTTGGAGGAAGCTGCATATATTGATGGCTGCGGTGTCTTTAAAACATTTTATCGGATTATTCTGCCGGGTGCGATACCGATGCTTATTACCGTTTTTCTATTTGCTTTTGTTTGGCAATGGAATGACTTTTATTATACGCAGATGTTGGCACCAAGTTTACCGACATTGAACGTAAAGCTTGCAGGGATGACATTAAGCGGTTTGGATTCTGCAGCAGGCAGTATGATGGGAAGTATGCTGCAAGCACCAAAATTTTTGCTGTTAATAGCACCGCTGGTTGTTTTATATTTATTTACACAGCGCTTTTTCACTGAAAGTGTAGAACGAAGCGGTTTGGTAGGATGATACAATAAGAAAGGGTAAAAGGATTATGCGGCGGGTAAGAAGAAAAACAAATCGAATAGGAATCGTATTACTGGTCGGAATATTATTTTGGCAAAGTATAGTTGGAACGGTCTCGGCGGAGCAAGAGGTATCTGGTTCTGCGGCAGATGATATTTCTGCGACCTCCCAAATGACATATCGCACTTATTTGCAACAATATACGGACAAAATATCCCCGCAAACTACGATTTTCATACCGTTAGAGAATTATTCTGCATCGCAAAATAACGGTGCAGAAATGACCGACGATCTTTTGCTTGAAGGAAATCCTGTTTTAAAAACAGGAGAGACCGGTTATGTAGAATGGGAATTTTCAGTAGAACAAGAAGGATTGTATAATCTCTCAATGGATTATTATCCGATAGAGGGAAAAGGCGCTTCCATTGTCCGAAAGTTGTTTATTGACGGAAAAGTCCCGTTTGAAGAATGTAAAAATTTAACGTTTAGCCGCTCTTTTCAAAACAAAGACGAAATTCAAACTGATGAATCAGGTAATCAAATTCGTCCGCAACAAGAAGAAAAGCCCCGATGGTTGAGAACAGATTATTATGATCATATTGGTTATTACCAGGATCCGCTTTGTTTTTATCTTACGCAAGGAACGCATATCATTCGTTTAGAATCGGTGCGTGAGCCGGTGACAATCGGAAGTTTGAAATTTTATCAAGCTCGGAAACCCCAAAAGTATCAAGCTCCGGCTCGGGCGGATGACAGCAGCGGATATATCCGTATACAAGGAGAGGATGCAGACTATAAATCAGATAATCTGGTTTACCCGATTAACGATAAATCTTCTCCGGCAACCGATCCCAGCAGCTATGATACCATTTTGCTCAATGTCATTGGAGGAACAAAATGGCAGAACAACGGACAATGGTTAGAGTGGAACTTTAATATTACACAAGCAGGATATTACAAAATAGGAATAAAATTTCGACAAAATGTAAATGCCGGGCAGGCATCATACAGAAAAGTGTATCTGGATGGAGAGGTTCCCTGCGAAGAATTAAACAGTGTTTCTTTTCCGTATAATTCTAAATGGCAAACCAAAGTACTTGGAGACGGAAAACAAGATTTTTATTTTTATTTGGCTGCAGGAGAACATCAAATTAAATTGGAGGTCGTTTTGGGCGAGCTTTCTGATTTAGTGCAGGAGGTGAATGACAGCATTACTCGCCTAAATCAAATTTATCGTAATCTTTTGATGATTATCGGCAAAAATCCGGATACCGGTCGTGATTACCAATTCCAAAAGACCTCTTCTGCCGAAATACAAGGATTGAAAGATGAATGCCAACGATTACGGAAAATATACGATCGTTTTACACAGCTTAATGATATGGGCGGTTATCAATCTCAAATTTTAGAAACGATTATTGACCTTACTGACCAAATGAGCAGCAAACCGGATAAAATAGCTAAAATGTTCGGTACATATGCGGATAATATCAGTTCACTCGGAAATTGGCTGACAACGGCGAAAAGCCAACCTCTGGAAATAGATTTTATTGAAATTGCGACGCATGAAAAACAGTTTGCATCTCCATCGGCTGGTTGGTTTTCGTATCTGTCATTTGTTTGGAATCAATTTATTGCCTCGTTTGTTGTGGATTACAATGCAATCGGTACCATGGGAACTAATAACAAAACTGTCAGCGTTTGGCTGAGTACCGGTCGAGATCAGGCAAATGCACTAAATCAAATGGCAAGCAACTATTTTACTGCTGAAACCGGAATCGGCGTAAATTTGCAACTTGTGGCAGCGAACACCTTGCTCACAGCCACCTTGGCGGGAAAAGGACCTGATGTTGCTTTGTCTATGTCCCAAAGTGATCCGATGAATTACGCAATCCGCGGAGCAGTGAAAGACATTTCAGGTATGGAAGGTTTTGCAGAAGTCAAAAAGCGCTTTCAGGAAAGTGCAATGACACCGTTAACCTTTGATGGAAAAGTATATGGATTGCCTGAAACACAGACGTTTCCGATGATGTTTTATCGGGAAGACATTTTACAGCAACTAGGTTTAGAAGTGCCGCAGACATGGGAAGATGTAATAGCAATGCTCCCGGTTTTACAGAAGAAAAACCTGAATTTTGCACTTCCGTTGCCGATGAGCACTACTGCGGTCGGTGTAGGACTGCCGGTATATGCAACATTGTTTTACCAGCTGGGAGGTAAGTTTTATAACGAGGACAGCACAGCAACAGTCCTTAATACCAGCATGGCTGCCGAAGCATTTGAACAATGGGTCAGTTTTTATAATGACTATTCTCTGCCTAGTCAATTTGACTTTAACACTAGATTTCGCTCCGGAGAAATCCCGATAGGAATTGCTGATTACGGAACATACAATGCACTATCTGTTTTTGCGCCGGAATTAAACGGCATTTGGAAATTTGCACCGATTCCCGGAATACGGATGGAAGATGGGACAATTAACAGAACCGCTGCAAGCAGTATTACAGCCAGTGTTATTATGAACGGTGCCAAAGACGTGGACAGCGCATGGGAATTTTTAAAGTGGTGGACCTCTGCAAAAACACAAGAAGATTATGGGAAGGAATTGGAAAGTATCATGGGTACTGCCGCACGTTACCAGACTGCAAATGTAGAAGCATTATACCATATACCATGGAATACAGAGGATTTTGACACCCTAATGATACAGTGGAAGCAGACCAAAGGAATTCCGGAAATTCCGGGCAGTTATATGACTTCTCGTTATATTGATTTTGCCTTTAAGCAAATGGTTGTTAACGGTGCAGAAGACAGCGGACGTGCATTGCTTGATGCTGCTAGGCTGATAGACAACGAAATCACTGCAAAACGAGAAGAGTTTGGCTTATCCTGAGCACTTCATCTGTCATAAAAACCGGTTATCCGAAAGGTGTTGAGAAATTCTATGGAGTCTATTATTCATACCGACAAAAACAGAAAAAGCAGTGTGAACAAGCGGGGGAAAGTTTCTTTAAGCAGGCGTATCTGGGAGTACCGTGCCTCTTATGTTTTGATTGCGCCGTTTTCCATTGTATTTTTTCTGTTTACCATCATTCCGGTGGTCATTGCGATTTGTTTTAGCTTTACATATTATAATGTTTTGCAATCACCGAAATTTATCGGTTGGAATAACTATGTTAAAT
This sequence comes from uncultured Eubacteriales bacterium, assembly GCA_959605275.1. Lineage (GTDB taxonomy): Bacteria > Bacillota > Clostridia > Oscillospirales > Ruminococcaceae > HGM13222. The sequence continues at coordinate 50,728 of CAUHFD010000001.1, forward strand.
TGTTTTTTCAGGATGAAATATTTTTTACCGCAATAAAAAATACGTTGATTTTTGCGGTTGTTACCGGACCAATCGGATATTTGCTTAGCTTTATCCTTGCATGGTTCGTTAATGAGCTGAATCCGAGGCTACGTGCATTTATGACGTTGTTGTTTTATGCACCGGCACTTTCCGGTGTCACTTATATTTGGACCATTATTTTTAATGGCGACCAATATGGCTATTTAAACTCTGTCTTATTGAATTTAGGATTACTGCAATCACCGATACAGTGGTTTGTAGATCCAGCGTATATGAAAATGGCAGTTATTGTTGTTATTTTGTGGAGCAGTATGGGCGTTGGATTTTTGGCGTTTATTGCAGGATTCCAAAATGTAGATCGCACAATGTATGAGGCGGCGGCTGTGGATGGAATTAAAAACCGATTTCAGGAACTGTGGTATGTTACTTTGCCTGCAATGAAAGGACAGTTAATGTTTTCTGCAGTGATGACGATTACCAGTTCTTTTAATATTGGGGATATTATCACACAGCTTTGCGGATTCCCGAGCTCTAACTATGCGGCGCATACCAT
>CAUHFD010000002.1 GCA_959605275.1 uncultured Eubacteriales bacterium
CAACGAATGGAAGTCAAAGTGCGTCGTGATAATGTCCGAGTTGGCATCATCCGCCGGATGCTGTACCGGCGTAAAGTCATACACCTCATACTCGGAGGGCACAACCACCATGCCGCCGGGATGCTGTCCGGTCGTCCGTTTCACGCCGGTGCAGCCCTCAGCCAGTCGAAGTACCTCGGCATTGTGCACCACCTTGTCCCGTTCTTCCAGATAATGCAGTGCAAAACCGTATGCGGTTTTCTCCACCACACTGGAGATCGTTCCCGCTTTAAACACATGATCCTTACCGAACAGCTCCTCGGTATAACGATGAGCGCTCGCCTGATATTCTCCCGAAAAGTTCAGGTCGATATCAGGCGCCTTGTCGCCGTTAAAGCCCAAAAAGGTTTCGAACGGAATATCGTGTCCATCCCGATTGAGAAAAGTTCCGCAATGCGGACAGTTTTTCTCGGGCAGGTCAAAGCCAGACCCGACCGAGCCGTCGGTAATAAATTCACTGTATTTACACTTCGGACAGACATAGTGAGGCACCAGCGGATTTACCTCTGAAATTCCCGCCATGCTGGCAACGAAGGAGGAGCCTACCGAACCACGGGAGCCTACCAGATATCCGTGTTGTTCCGAATCGTATACCAGCTTCTGCGCGATCATATAAAGCACCGCAAATCCGTGCTTGATGATAGAGGTCAGCTCTTTATCCAACCGCGTACTGACGATTTCGGGGAGCGGATCACCGTAAATCTGTTTGGCGCGGTTCCAGGTAATTTCCTGTAACTGCTCCTCTGCACCCTCAATGGTAGGAGTAAAGGTTCCGAGCGGAATCGGACGAACATCCTCCACCATATCGGCAATCAGATTGGTGTTGGTGACTACCACCTCAAAAGCCTTTTCCCGTCCCAGATAGGAAAATTCCTCCAGCATTTCATCGGTGGTGCGCAGATAGAGCGGCGCTTGCTGGTCAGCGTCGCTGAACTTCATTCCCGACATCAGTACCGCACGGAATATGGCATCCCCGGGGTTCAGAAAATGCACGTCACAGGTCGCCACCACCGGTTTGTTCAGTGTTTCTCCCAGTTTGACCACCGTTTTATTAAACTCTTTGATCCGCTCAAAATCCTCTGCGATCCCTTCTCTGATCATATATTCATTATTCTTAAGCGGCTGAATCTCCAGATAATCATAAAATGAAGCGATTTCACAAAGCTCCGACCATTTTTTTCCCGAAACAATCGCCTGATACAGCTCACCGGCTTCGCAGGCAGTTCCGATAATCAATCCTTCCCGATGCTTGATTAACTCACTTTTCGGAATACGGGGGCGCTTAAAATAATATTTTAAATGTCCGTACGAAATCAGCTTGTAAAGATTTTTCAATCCGACCTGATTCTTGACCAGAATGATCTGGTGATAGGTTTTTGCCTTTTTGACATCACAGCCCGACAGTTTACAGTTGATGTCCTGAATATGCTCAATTTGATAGTCGGCTTTCATAATCACCGTCATTTTGGTAAAAATCTCTGCTAACACTGCTGCGTCATCACAGGCGCGGTGATGATTGAACTCCCGGCATTTAAGATGATCAGCCACTGTATTCAGCTTATGATTTTTTAATCCGGGAAAAAGATTCCGGGCAATCGGCACCGTATCAATCGCCGTAAATGCATAAGGAAGCTCGGAACGTTGTGCCGCCGCCTCAATAAATCCCATATCAAAAGGAGCGTTATGGGCAACCAGCACTTTGCATTCCCCGCAAAAATCATAAAATTGCTGCAAAGCCTCCGCCTCGTCGGGCGCATCCGCCACCATTTCATTCGTAATACCGGTGAGTTCGGTAATCTTAGGCGGAATACTCCGTTTCGGGTTGACAAAGGTATTAAAGCTTTCGATAACCTCGCCGCCTCGCACCCGTACCGCACCAATTTCGGTCAATCGGTCGTTATAAGCGTTCAATCCGGTGGTTTCGGTATCGAAAACGATAAATTCATCCTCCAAACTGCTGTTATCTTCTCCGACTACAACTTCGACGATATCATTGACGAAATAGCCCTCTACTCCGTAAATGACCTTAAACTCCCCGCCGTTTTTCCGAATCGCCTCAACCGCATTCATAGCATCGGGGAACGCCTGCGCCACACCGTGATCGGTGATAGCGATGGCTTTATGTCCCCATTCAAAAGCGGTGTTGACCAGCTTGTCCGCCGGCGTCATGCCGTCCATTGCCGACATATTGGTATGCAGATGCAGTTCTACCCGCTTTTGCTCGCATTTGTCGGTTTTCTTTTTCTTTTTCACCCTCATGATATGCTGCGGCTTAATGGTGATTTCCTTATCGTATTTATCGTATGTAACCTCGCCCTTGACAAGCACCGTCTGTCCTTTTTTCAGCTCCATCAGCGGCTCCGCTTTTGCCTTGTCCATGATCACCTTCAGGGTGTTAGAGCCGGTATAGTCAGTAATATTGATGCTCAAAATTACTTTGGAACCGTCCCGCGATTCCCGGCTGTCAATCGAAAAAATATCTCCCCACACACAAACTCTGCCGCTTTCCATGGTCACCTCGGAAAGAGCGACCGGCTGCTCAGTGATCGCCTTGCCGATCACCACCTCAGCGCTATCATTCACAAAGGGCAAAGTGGAAAAATCAATTTTCATTCGTTTGGGTATGGTAAAATCCCGCTTATATTCCTGCTTCGGTGCAGGCGCGGAGGCAGGCTTGGGCGGCTCCGGTCTGACCACCGGTTCCGGCGCCGGCATAGAAGCCATCAGACTTTCAAAGTCCTCATCGCTGACCGACAATACACCTTCAAATACAACGGTGATATTTGTACTGAATTCCTCGGCGATCAGCTTGGCAAGTTCTGAATCAACCTGCGCTTTCTGAAGGATCTCCGCGCCACCGTTTTTCAAGTTAATGGTACATACTCCCTCTGAAAAGGATGCCTCCGCTCCGTCGAAATAGCCGTTAACAACTTTGGCGGTGGTTTTCAGCCGTTCTACCAACTGGGGAAAATATTCGGCGCAGAGCATATCGGGGGTATATTTCGGAAACAGGTGAAAGCTCTTGAGCTCCATCACCTTGGTAATATGCTTTTCAAAATCCACAATAACCGATCGTTCCAACAGTTGCCCGAATTTTGCCGTTACCAAGACCTCGGCATCTTCCCGCGAAATATCGAGAGTCAGCACTTCGCCCTCTGACACCGTGATAAAACTGTCATCAATCAGTCCGCCAAACACGTCCTTTAAAGTCGCCATCCAACCAAAATCCTTTCTTTATGTACAAGCTATTGCATCATCGATGCAATCAAACTTTCAGCATTTTCGATATCCGATATACCAACAGGAGGATTTACTGCCGTATTGATCAGAGCAAACAAAATCAACCCGCCGAGCAATACCAACAGCACATGTCCCACCTTACGCATTATTAAATAAAAATCAGAGGGAGTTAAATCGTCGGTGCCATTCGCCGAAAAACTCATCCGCAATTTTTCAAGCGACCAGCTGATGTTCGGGAAAAATGCTTCCGCCATGCCAATCAACGGAAAAATCAATCCCCAAATCAAGCTGCGCTCCTCTCCGAGCTGCCTGCCGAAAACAATTGCCAACACCAGCATGGCAATAAACTCTGCCGCCATGATACAGCCCATAATCTTGTCAAAAAGACTCACGTACAAAGGGTCGCCTTTGTTATAGAGTTTTTCCAGCTTTTGCTCTCGTTGTGCTCGCAATTCGACTTCGATTTCTTTACTGACGGGCTCTTCCAACCGAGCACCGCAATCCACACAGACCGTTCTTTTATCAGACTGGGAAATACCGCACTTCGGACAAACCTTCATGTCTATCACCTTTTCCTTCTGATGTCTTACAGCTTGTCAATTTCCTCCAGCAGTGCCGGCAATATCTCGGCTTCCGGCACCTTTCGGAGAATCTCCCCTTTTTTGAACAGCACCGCACAGCCATCGCCGCCGGCAATCCCGATATCTGCCTCTCTCGCCTCGCCGGGTCCGTTGACCACGCAGCCCATCACCGCGACCTTGATTTTCTTACCACAATTCCGCAGTGCTTCTTCTACCTGTTCCACCAACGGAATCAGATCGATTCTCGTTCTGCCGCAGGTCGGACAGGAGATAAACTGTACCCCGCTGTCATATTTACCGATTCCTTTTAAAATATCCTTGGCGGCATAGACCTCCCGCACCGGATCGGCGGTCAGCGATACCCGTATGGTCGCGCCGATTCCGTCTAACAGCAGACTACCGATTCCGACGGCACTTTTAATGATACCCATTCTCTCGCTGCCCGCTTCGGTCACACCGAGGTGCAGCGGATAATCGCAGCGTTCCGCCATCAAACGGTAAGATGATACCATCATTGGCACATCGGAAGATTTAATGGAAATCACGATATCATCAAAGTCGTATCGATTCAGCAATCCGATGTGATATTCTGCCGATTCACAAAGCGCTTCGGGCGTAGGCTTGCCGTATTTTTTCAAAATTTCTTTTTCCAAGGAGCCTGCATTCACGCCGATTCGAATCGGCACTCCTTTTGCGCGGCATGCTTCGGCGACCGCCTTCACGCGGTCGGAATCCCCGATATTGCCGGGGTTGATACGGATTTTATCGACGCCCGCCGCCACGCTTTCCAATGCCAAGCGATAATCAAAATGAATATCCGCCACTAACGGAATCTTTACTTTTTCCTTAATGGCAGGAATCAGCCGCAACGCTTCTTTGTCAGGAACAGCAGCACGAATAATATCACAGCCCGCCTGTTCCAGTCTCACCGCCTGCGCAACGCTGCCGTCAACATCATCGGAACGCACGTTCAGCATCGACTGAATATATATTTTTTCTCCGCCCAGCACGCAATTTCCAACCCGAACTTTTTTGGTCTGCTTTTTCATAACTGCCTGCCCTTTCCCAAAGTGTTTTATGATTGAAACAGTCGGACAATATCATTAAAGGTCACAAACACCATTAACAACAGCATCGCAATCAATCCCGCCGCATGAATATATCCTTCATATTTGGGGTTCACCGGCTTGCGGCGAATTCCTTCGATAATCAAAAACACCAGCCGCGCTCCATCCAGCGCCGGTATCGGCAGCAGATTGAACACCCCGACATTGATGGTAATAAACGCAATCATATTAAACAAGCTGCTTATGCTGATGCCCGCCATTTGTCCCAGCGCCGAACCGACACCTACCGGTCCGGACAACGCATCCATTCCGACCTTACCGGTCAGCAACTGTATCAAAGACAGCCAGACAATCCGCGCAACATACGCCGTATTCAATGCCGTATATTTCAAGACGCTGAGCACATTCTTGCTCTCAACGGCTACTGCAAAAGGATACTTTTCCGCGGTCTGCCCCTTCTCATCCGTCACCGTCACATAGCTAACCGAAACATTGTCAAGCGAAACCTTTTTTCCGTCCCGGCGCACCACCATATCTACCACTTTATCCTCGTCCTGAGAGATGGAAAACGCGATGTCCTGCTCGATAAACATTGTTCTGCCGTTGATTTTCAAAATCTTGTCACCGACTTTTAAGCCGGCTTGCTCCACTGCATAGGGCGCAGTGCCGTTAAACTGCTTTATCACTGTCGTCGGAATGCCTCCGGTGCGAAAAATGTTAAGAAACATCAATATCACAAAACCCAGCAGAACATTCATAACCGCGCCTGCAACCACCACGATAATCCGTTTCCATACCGGTTTTTTACAAAAAGCGCCCTGGTCCTCCGATTCACTGTCCTCGCCCTCCATGCTGACGAAACCGCCGATCGGGAACAAGCGCAGTGCATACTTCGTGCCGCCTTTTTCAAAGTGAAAAATGGTCGGTCCCATTCCAAGCGCAAATTCATGCACCGTAATTCCGCTCGATTTTGCAGCAATAAAATGCCCCAATTCATGAATAAAAATAATGACACCGAACACCAAAATGGTGATCAATACCGTAATAAAGGTCTGCATGCACTCTTCCTCCGCTCTCTTTGTTCGCCGATAATGCGACGCTATCCGTTCAGCACCCGGTCTGCTGTAACACCCACGCCCTGGCGCCGGCATCTGCCGCAATGATATTTTCCACCGTTACCTCGTCGGTATATGCGGCACTGTCAAGCGACTTCCAAACCAACATGCCGATATCGGTAAAGGCAATCTTATTCTCCAAAAACAAGGCAACTGCCTGCTCGTTTGCGCCGTTAACTACCGTGGGATACAAGCCGCCGCGGGTAATCGCCTCTTTACATGCCTTTAAGCAGATAAAGGTTTCCTCATCCGGCTCTGCAAAGGTCAGTTTCCCGTATTCCATCAGTGACAACTGCTTGGTCGGGCAAGGAAACCGGTCGGGATAAGTCAGCGCATACTGAATCGGTATCCGCATATCCGGCACACCAAGCTGCGCAATGACCGAATAATCGTGATACTCCACCGCCGAATGCAGTACACTCTCTCGGTGTACCACAATCTGAATATCCTTTGCCTGTTTGCCGAACAAACGCACCGCTTCAATCAGCTCCAGTCCCTTATTCATCAAGGTCGCCGAATCAATGGTAATTTTTGCACCCATATTCCAATTCGGATGCTTCAGCGCATCCTCCGGCTTGACTGCGGCAAGCTGCTGCGGGGTATATCCGTAAAAGGGACCACCCGACGCCGTCAGAATAATGCGATTCACCTGGTCGGCGCGGTTTCCCTGTAACGCCTGAAAAATCGCGGAATGCTCACTGTCCACCGGCAGAATTTTTACGCCGTTTTCCGCTGCCGCCCGCATCACAATCTCGCCGCCGGTCACCAGTGTTTCTTTATTGGCAAGTGCGACATCTTTTTTTGCCGCAATCGCCGCCAAAGTGGGCTGCAATCCGATCATGCCCACCACCGCATTGAGTACGATATCCGCCTGCTTCTCCGCCGCCAGCTCGCACAGACCTTCCATGCCGGCAGTTACCCGAACACCGGTATCCGAGAGATTTTCTTTTAACTTTTTGTATAAATCTTCTCTGTAAATACAAACTGTATCCGGTGAAAAGGCACGTGCCTGTTGCTCCAACCGTTCGATACTGCTATGCGCCGCTAAGCCGGACACTGAAAAGTGCTGTGCCCGTACCACATCTAACGCCTGTGTTCCGATGGAACCGGTCGAGCCGAGTATTGTAATTTTTTTCATTACCCCGATTTCCCCTTTTCTCCCGACAAAATCTTTTATCCTGCCGGCTGACTCATGAAACGGCATTTTCCCGATACTATCTACTTATCAGTTTATGTAACTTTTCTTCCGTTTATTTATGGAAGTACTATAATTAATGCTCACTGAACAATCCATAAACAACGGCAAAATTTTTTGCTGTCATTGTTTATGGATTGACAAAGCGCAAGGTTTTATCCTTTTTCCTGAAAAGAAATTGCCAAGACCAACGGCAATGACCCCGCAAAGATAATCTGATTTTCAAGTGAACGGACTGCGTTTTCCCGTAAAAACAGGATACCGCCCGTGCGGATACACGCGGGCGGAACCGTTCATTACTTTCAGCTTATCAATGTCACAAACTGCAGTGCCACATACAAAAACGGCGACACAAACAGCACACTGTCAAACCGGTCCATGACACCGCCATGACCCGGCATAATGGTTCCGAAATCCTTTACACCGCACTGCCGTTTGATCATTGATGCAGTCAAATCGCCAAGCATTCCGATGAGTGCTGTCGGAACAGCAAGAAGTCCCATCGCAAGATAATGCACCCTCACCGGTGTGCCGGTTGCTTTCATATACCACGCATAGCAGATCCCCATGACCAAAAAGAAAAAAACATTAAATAAGATTCCACCGACGGCGCCTTCCATAGTTTTGTGGGGACTGATTTTCGGTGCCAGTTTATGCTTGCCGAAAAAGCGACCAATGAAATATCCGCCTGCATCGGCAAACCATGCTCCCGCAAACACCAGCATCACAAAAAACAAGCCGTCCCGGGGAAACTGATCTCTGATGTAGAGCATGGTTGAAAAAGAAAACGGTATCAAAATCGATGTTGTAAAAATCACACCGATCTGTTCAAACCGCAAAGTTTCATGCTCCGCAAGCAAAAACAGAAACAAAACGATAATATATACCAATACCGTAATCCGCCCAAACAGATTAAAGCCCGGCATCCGAAAAAAAGGTACTGCCGCAACAAACAGAATGCAGGCGACCGTCAATAACCTGTGGCTTGCATATTTTGCAGACACCAATATTTCCAACGCCGCCATACACGCCAGCAATGACACTGCAACATTAAAAATCAGAGTGTTAAAAAATAATAATACAATCAATAGCAGTGCCAAGCCGACTGCAGCAGTGATTATCCTTTGTTTCATATTTGACAGTAACGGTCCTCTGCTCTGACCGTCGCTCCTTATCTGTTTAATCTGACAAACATAAGTTGCCCTCTTTTGCGGAATCCTAAACAAGTACGCTGTTTCTTACAGACCGCCAAACCGCCGGCTGCGATTGGCGTATTCCCAGAGAGCCTCATTGAGATGTTTCTCGGTAAAGTCCGGCCACAGCACATGCATGAATACAAACTCTGCATACGCAGACTGCCAGACCATAAAGTTGGACAGCCGGTATTCCCCGCTCGGACGGATGACCAAATCCACGTTAGGCTGCCCCGCTGTATACAGCCGCGACTCCAATGCAGCCTCATCAATGTCATCGGGATGGAGTTTGCCTTCCTCAATCTCTTTTGCCAACAGCTTCGCGGCATGCACAATCTCATCCTTGCCGCCGTAGTTAATGGCAATATTGAGATTCAGACCGGTAAAATCCTTACTTTCCGATTGTGACTCGGCGATTTTCGTCCGGATTTCTTCATCGAATACCGAGATATCTCCGATGAAACGCACCCGAATATTTTCTTTTTTATAATTTTCGGCATCCCGCAGATAATTCCGCAGCAGATCAATAATTGCCTCCACTTCTTTCTGCGGTCTTTTCCAGTTCTCGGTGGAAAAAGCATATACCGTTAAATATTTTATTCCGATTTTATTGCAGTAGCGAGCAATTTTTTTAAAAGTATCCGCTCCTGCTTTATGCCCGGCAAAACGAGGCAATCCCCGCTTCTTTGCCCAACGTCCGTTCCCATCCATAATGATTCCGATATGCACCGGCAGCACTTCGGGCAGGTCCGCTTGTTTTCTATGAAAAAGCATGCTATGCCCTCCCGATAATACTCAGATTGACATAATTTCTTTCTCTTTTGCAGCGCTCATCTCGTCTGCTTCTTTACAATATTTATCGGTCAGCGCCTGAACATCTTTTTCGCAGCCTTTTAAATCATCTTCGGTGATTTCGGACGCTTTTTTCATAGCTTTAAACTTATCGATTGCATCCCGGCGAATGCTGCGAATAGCAACCTTGGCTTCCTCGCAAAGCTTGCTGACTTCCTTAACGATATCGCGGCGGCGCTCCTCGGTTAACTGCGGGAACGCAATGCGCAAAACTTTTCCGTCGTTGGTCGGGTTGATTCCCAAATCAGAGGTCTGGATTGCTTTTTCAATTGATTTGAGGGTGGACAGATCCCAAGGCTGAACCACCAAAACCCGTGCCTCCGCTACCGAAACAGCAGCCATCTGCGGAATCGGAGTCGGCGCTCCGTAATAATCCACCACGATTTTATCGAGTACCGCCGGATTTGCCCGTCCCGCACGGATTGCAGCATAATCCCCCGCCAATACCTGCAAGGACTTTTTCATCTTTTCCTCTGTGATTTTCATTTGTTCTTTCATACCGTTCACCTTCATCCTTTCTTAGGGGCGCCGCCCCGACCGTCCGCTGCAATCAAACCCGTAACACCTTATCCTGTGCCGGTATCCGCATTTTTATACACCATCGGACGATGATTTCATTTTTTCGGCAAATTGCCGTATTTCTTGCATGGTAGTTACATCTTCTTGCTGCGCAAGAAGATGTAACATGTCCGCCTACGCAACATATTTTCGAATTTATCCTTTTTTGGCTGTCCTCGTCAGGGAAGCTGGCTGCAAAGCTAAAAAAGCATCAGTCATGAACTAATGTACCGACTGGTTCTCCCTTAACGGCAGCAACAATATTTTCGGGATGGTTTAAATTAAACACCAGAATCGGCAGGCTGTTGTCCCTGCACATTGCTGCTGCGGTGCTGTCCATAACGCCAAGCTCCCGTGTAATGACATCAGAGAACGTTAATTCATCATATTTCACTGCATCTTCATACTTATTCGGATCTTTGTCATAAACACCGTCCACCATTGTTGCCTTAAAGATGACGTCCGCTTCGATTTCCGCCGCCCGCAATGCTGAAGCAGTATCGGTCGAGAAAAACGGATTTCCGGTGCCGCACCCGAAGATGACCACTCTGCCCTTTTCCAGATGACGCACCGCCCGATTTCTGATATACGGCTCCGCAACCGCCTGCATTGCAATCGCGGTCTGTACTCTGACATCAACGCCCAAGCCCTCCAGAACATCTGCCACAGCCAACGCATTCATCGTCGTGCCGAGCATACCGATGTGATCCGCTCTGGTACGGTCCATCGCTCCGCTGGAGCGTCCTCTCCAAAAATTCCCGCCGCCTACTACAATAGCAATTTCCACGCCGAGCGCTGCCGCATCCCGGATACTTTTACAAATATCGGTGATGACGTCATAATTAAGACCGAATTTTTTCTCTCCTGCCAACGCCTCACCGCTCAATTTCAGCAATATTCTTTTATACTTGGTTTGCATCTGGTTCCCTGTCCTTTCCGAAGACCGGCATTTTCCACCCTTGCAAAAACCGCCGGTCTGCACCAATTACTACTCATATTTATTCTATTTTACAACAACTTGACATTGATGTAAAGTGGTATTCGGAATTTTAACGGCATTTTCACAATTACAGACGTATCGAAACTTCGGAGCCCGCATATTACCGAGTCTGTATTTCCTGATTTTAAAGCGAAAACATAGAAATCTTTATCATTTTCTTGCTGTGTTAAGATGCATAAATCTTTTACATTTTACAGTAGTAATCCGGCACCATATATGTTATAATAATTTCAAAACACTTTGCGCTTTTGAAATTATTGTCGCACTGCCCGCTTCGCTGTGCCGGCGGTTTGTGCTATAATAAAGTAAAATAGTCTTTATATCATCAGACGACACAAAACGCATGACTAGGGGGATAAAAGATGTTGACAGATATTGAAATTGCACAGGGGGCAAAAATGCTCCCGATTTCCAAAGTTGCCGAAAAAATCGGCGTGTCCGCCGATTTCTTGGAACCATACGGAAAATACAAAGCAAAATTCACTGAAGATTTATTTGAAAAAGTCAAAGACCGTCCCGACGGCAAACTGGTTTTGGTTACAGCCATCAACCCGACTCCCGCAGGAGAGGGAAAAACGACTATCAGCGTCGGGCTGGGACAGGCAATGCACAAAATCGGCAAAAATGCGATTCTGGCACTGCGGGAGCCTTCTCTCGGACCGGTCTTCGGCATTAAAGGCGGCGCGGCAGGCGGCGGCTACGCGCAGGTTGTCCCGATGGAGGATATTAACCTGCACTTTACCGGTGATATGCACGCTCTGACCGCGGCAAACAATCTGCTTTGTGCATTGATTGACAATCATATGCAGCAGGGGAATGAACTCGGTATTGACCCCCGGCGGATCCTATTTAAACGCTGTATGGATATGAATGACCGCGCGCTGCGCAATGTTGTAGTAGGTTTAGGCGGAAAAACAGACGGTATTCCGCGGGAGGACGGCTTCCAGATCACCGTAGCCAGTGAGGTGATGGCAATTCTTTGTCTTGCCTCCGATTTAGAGGATTTAAAAAGGCGGCTGGGCAACATCCTGGTTGCCTATCGTTACGACAGCACGCCGGTCTATGCCCGTGACTTACAGGCAAACGGCGCTATGACAGTTCTGCTCAAGGACGCGCTCAAGCCCAACCTGGTTCAGACGCTTGAAAACACACCTGTCATTATGCACGGCGGTCCGTTCGCCAACATTGCCCACGGATGCAACTCCCTGCGGGCTACCAAGCTGGCGCTCAAACTTGCCGATTACACCATCACCGAGGCAGGATTCGGTTCCGATCTCGGTGCTGAAAAATTCTTCGATATCAAATGCCGCTTCGGCGGCTTGACGCCAAGCTGTGTTGTTCTGGTCGCCACCATTCGAGCGCTGAAATACAATGGCGGAGTGCCTCGTGCCGATCTCGGCGCGGAAAACCTTGATGCACTGAAAAAAGGCAGTGCCAACCTGCAAAAGCACATCGAGAATATGCATCGCTTCGGTGTTCCTGTCGTAGTAGCGCTCAACCGTTTTGCTACAGACACCGATGCGGAAATCCAATACATCCATGATTTTTGCGCCGAAATGGGCGTCAGCTACGCTTTTGCCGATGTATTTGCTAAAGGCGGAGAAGGCGGCACTGAACTTGCACAAGCAGTCTGCGACACCATCAAAAAACAGGAAGACCGTCCGTCTGACTTCCACCCGCTTTATGATGAAAAATTACCGATCAAGGAAAAGCTTGCCTGCATCGCAAAAAATATTTACGGTGCAGATGATGTGGTGTACACCTCCCAGGCAGAAAAGGATATCAAAGAAATTGAGACGCTCGGCGCCGATAAACTGCCGATCTGCGTGGCAAAAACACAATATTCCCTGTCTGACAATCCGGAGCTTTTGGGACGACCGGAACATTTTTCTATTACGGTGCGCAATTTGAAGCTCTCCGCAGGTGCCGGATTCATCGTCGCATTGACCGGAAACATTATGACCATGCCGGGATTGCCCAAATCCCCTGCGGCGCTGCGAATCGATATTGACAAAGAGGGCACGATCACAGGACTGTTTTAACGATATTGTTTCAGCGCATACTAATGCGGTAACATGATTTTTCACATAGAAAGGAGGAGACAGGTGAAAAAGGTTTTTCGCGCAATATGGGAATATCTGAAATCAATAGACAAACTGCTGATGCTTTTCTGTCTGATCGCCTCCTCTATCAGTTTGGTGATGCTGTATTCCATTATTCACAACGGTTTTTTGAGTAACAAAAAACTGTTGATTATTCAGGCTGTTGCAATTGCACTCGGCATTGCCGCCGCCATTATTGTGTCGCTGTTTGATTATCACACGCTCGCAAAACTTTGGAAAATATACACACCGGCAGCCTTGTTCCTCGTGCTGCTCACCTTTACCCCGCTCGGTATCACCCGTGCGGGCTCAGATGATAAAGCGTGGCTGAGTCTGTTCGGCATCACCACACTTCAGCCCTCCGAGCTTTTAAAAATCGCATTTGTTTTTACCTTTGCGCTTCATCTCCAGGCGGTTCGGGGGGACATCAATCATCCCCGCAACATTCTGTTGCTCTGTCTGCACGGAGCGGCTCCTACCTTGTTGATTATGGCGCAGGGTGACTTTGGCTCGGCATTGGTTTTCCTGTTTATCTTTATTGTCATGCTGTTCACTGCCGGAATTTCATGGAAATATGTTCTCGGCGGAATTGCGGCAGCCGCCGTGGCAGCACCGATCGTCTGGAATTTTGTATTACCCGACTACTTACAAAAACGTATTTTGATTGCTTTTCATCCCGAACTTGACCCGATGGGGACCGGATACCACCAAATCCGCGGACGAATCGCGCTGGGCTCCGGACAGATTTTCGGCAGAGGATTGTTCAGCGATAATTTATTTGTCCCTCCGGAAGTCTATAACGACTTTATTTTTTCCTATATCGGACAAACCCTCGGCTTTGTCGGCTGTGTCGGTGTCACCCTTTTGCTGTCACTACTTTGTGTCAAAATGCTTTTGGTAGCAAGAATGTCACGTGACCCGTTGGGCTGTTATCTGTGTGCCGGTGTATTTGCGATCTTTATTTTTCAAACAGTAGTGAATATCGGAATGGTACTTTGTCTGCTACCGGTTATCGGCATTACCCTGCCGTTGATCAGTTCAGGCGGCACATCGGTTGTCACCTCCTATCTGGCAATCGGCATTGTTCTCAGTGTTTACCGCAAAAACAAGAAAAAAACGATGTTTGAATCACGAGGGTATTAGCTCTTTCGGGTTGCGGCATCTTTTCCATATTATTCAGAAAGGCTGGGTTCCCTCTATGCGGGTTATTACCGGTACTGCCAAAGGCAGAAAATTGATTACAGCGGACGGATTAGATGTCCGCCCCACCTCAGACCGAGTGAAAGAAGCGATGTTCAGCATCGTTCAGTTTGATGTTCCGGGAGCAACCGTGCTTGATCTGTTTGCCGGCTCGGGGCAGCTCGGCATCGAAGCGTTGAGCCGCGGTGCTGAACTTTGTGTTTTCATTGACAATAGCAGACACTCACAGGAAATCGTAAAAGAAAATCTAAAAAATACCGGCTTGTTTTCGAAATCAAGGGTAGTTTCCGCCGAGTACAGCAATTTTTTGACCGGCACCAAGGACCGCTTTGACATTGCACTGTTAGATCCTCCTTATCATAAGGATATTCTGCCGCATGCATTGGAACTGCTTACGCCGAAAATGAGCGACCGCGGAATCATCCTCTGCGAGCACGCTATTGATGAAAACGTTCCCGAACGGTCTGCCGACTTCGCCATAGATAAACAATATAAATTCGGAAAGATCATGATTACGGTTTATCGCCGAATCGCCTCCGAGCAAACAGAGCTGTCAGAATAACAGCTTATCTGCTTTTCGGCAAGCAGTAAGAAAAAATTTCGGTCTGCGCCCGATTTTACCGAATTTGCGCAAAAGCTCAGAAAGGAAAATCTAAAATGAAGATTGCTGTATGTCCGGGCAGTTTCGACCCGATTACCAAAGGGCATTTGGATATTATTACCCGTGCCGCTAAATTGTTTGATGCTGTAATTGTACTGGTGTCGGTAAACTATGACAAAAAGACCAGTTTTACTGCAGAAGAACGCTGCGATCTGATAAAGACCTGCATTACTAACCTGCCTAACGTTCGGGTGGATCGTTTTGACGGTTTGCTTGCCGACTATGTGCGGGAGAAGAAAGCATGCGCCATTGTAAAGGGACTTCGCGCAATGTCTGATTTTGAATATGAATTTCAGATGGCGCTTGCCAACAAAAAGCTTTATGCCGATGCCGAAACAATATTTTTGACCACCAATGCCGAAAACATGTACCTCAGTTCCAGCCTGGTCAGACAAATCGCCAGTTTCGGCGGTGACATTTCAGACTTTGTGCCGGAAGAAATCCTCACTCCGATCAATCAACGGCTAAACCGTTTATATCAATAGAAAGAATTTGGAAAGGAATGATTGCTATGGATGAAAAGGGAAACCTTGAGTTGCTCAACACAATCGAAACAATGGAGGATATTTTGGACTCGGCAATGCGAATTCCGCTTTCCAACGGGAGATGTGTCATCGATGCCGAACGCTTCCAGGAATTACTAAGCGATATGCGGCTGAACCTGCCGACCGAGCTGAAACAAGCAAAAAATTTGCTGAATGACCGAAAAAATATCCTTTACATTGCCAAAAAAGAGGCAGAAGACACCGTCCATCTCGCGGAAGAACGCGCTAAAAAAATTCTGGATCAGAGCGAAATCATGAAACAGGCTCAGGATAAAGCAAACGAAATCATTACCCAGGCGCATATGCAAGCCCGGGAAATCAAAAAGGCAACCAATGACTTTGTGGAACAGCGGCTTGCTGATGTGGAAAACACCTTGCTTAACAGCCTGAATCAAATCCGCGAAACAAAAAAAGCGTTAAAACCGGCAAAATAACAAACAGCAGTAACCCGAAGCTTTCTAAAGTGGCAAATAAATGCGGAAAACAGGGAGGTTGTAATCGACAGCCTCCCTGTTTTCCGCAAAAAAGCAATTAGGAATTACAATGAATAAGAAGAGTGTTTCAATCAGCTAATAAATTATGGTGACCCGTTAAAAAGGACATGCAAAAAAACACTATATATAATAGAAGATCATTTTTCAAATTCTTCTCTGCTGTGAAAGAGCGGGCAAAATCAAACACTATGGGCTTCGTTGAAAACATCTTCAAAGTACACAAAACCGCCTCAAAAAAGGAATGTGATTTTTATGATTATCCAAACCGAAAAAGGAAAAGAAGCGCGCCGCCTGTTTGAATCCGGTTATAACTGCGCACAATCAGTGGCGGGCGCCTTTGCCGAAGAGATGGGATTACCGCGCGACACGGTTTTCTCGCTCGCTTCCCCATTCGGAGGCGGCATGGGCAGAATGCGCGAGGTGTGCGGCGCTGTATCGGGCATGATGATGGTGCTGGGCATGTTAGACGGATACGCCTCTCCCACTGACCTTGCCGAGAAAAAACGGGTCTATCAAACCGTGCAGGAGCTTGCGGGACAGTTCCGCTCCGCCAATGGCTCCATCGTCTGTCATGAATTGCTGGGCGCAGAAGGAAAAGACACCAATACGGCTCCCTCCGAACGCACGCCACAATACTATAAAAAACGACCCTGCGCCTGCTACGTAGAAGATGCTGCCAACATACTGGCAGAATATCTGAAGCAAAAGTCTCATCACAATCTCTGAAATCGTACAGCTTGCCCAACAAGCGCTCCTTTTATTCATTAATTTTGCAAAAAGCTATTGTTATTTTATCCAATTTTCCTTCTTCTATTTCGAATCCAAGAGTAATGTTGTACACCCAGCGTGCTTTCGCGATATTTGGTAAAAACAGCAAAATCGCCTCTCATTTGCTCTGGTGATACTTCACAAAAAATGGCGAAATTTGGACTTTTTGGATTTTTATTCTCTGAAACGATAGCATGTCTGTTGGCAAAATACACAAAAAAATGCTATTTCAAATCCTTGACAAACGTCGTTTTAGTGAATATAATAGCTACAAAACGGTAACAATGGTAACAAATCGTAAAACTATAAAGGAGATTTTGAATGGGTACGTTTTTGAAAAAGTACGCTGATATTGTCGTTCATAAAATACTTCCCACGATTTGCGATTGCGTGAAATCAAACAAACTTAAGACAATTTCAGTCAGTGCCCTCTGCATCGTATTGGCATCCGTTCTTACCGGTATTACCGTAGCAACTAACGTTGTATATATTAATGACGGCAACGATACTCGTGTATTATATACGATGAAAAACGACGCAGAAGATATTTTAGAAAGTCAGGGAATCAACCTTTCCGATGATGACACATTGAAGCTTGAAGGATTCCAGGATAAAAACATCAGAACAATCAACATCTTACGGGCATTTGAAGTCCCGGTAACAGCTGACGGCGTAACACAAAACATCTCGGTCAGCGACGCAACTGTTGCGGATGTGCTTAAACTTGCCAATGTGACTCTCTCCGACGATGATTTGATTAACGTCGGGCTAAATGAAAAAGTGCATGAAGAGACTGAAATCGAAGTAAACCGGGTTGTTTACCGGACAGTTACTTCTACCAGCGCAATTCCTTTTACTGTCAAAAAGCAGAATTCCTTAATGGTCGGCAAGGGAAATACCAAGATTTCTATCGCCGGAAAAGAGGGCGTCCGCACAACCGTTTCCAAAGAAAAAGTAGTTGACGGACAGGTTGTGGAGTCCGAAATCTTAGAGGAAAAAGTCACTTCCAATCCGGTAGCACAGCTTTTACTGGTAGGAATGGCTCCGAAAAATCCACTTTCTACCCTTACACCGCCAAGCAGTCTGACATTAGATGCCAAAGGCGTCCCGGTTGGATATAAAAGAAAAGTATCCGGTAAAGCGGTTGCTTACAGCGCTTTGGGAAGAAAAACAAAGCTGAAACAGGGAAACGTGGCAGTGGATTACCGCAAATTCCCGAAAGGTTCTAAACTGTGGATCTGCACCCCTGACCAAAAATTCGTTTATGGATATTCGGTCGTGGCAGACACCGGAACATTTGCTCAAAACCCCAATTCCTCCGTGTTGGTGGATTTGTTTTTCAACTCTTACAGCGACAGCGTGAAATGGGGCGCAAAAAAAGTGGACATTTACGTCTTAAACTAGTACTTTAAAACTAGTTGCCAATTTTACCGTATCAAAACTTCCGCTGAAAAGACCGCTTTTCAGCGGAAGTTTTTTTATTACGTCCATCCATGTGCATTCTCTGCCTCCTACTTGACATACTGATTTTTTACGTTAAAATAATAAGTGATAGCTGTTGATGCAAAGACGGATTGTGCATTCACTTCAAAACCACAATCCAAAGCACAGAGCTCTTATACTAAAATCTAATGAAACACTTTCAATCAGATTTTAGTATTATGAATGGTGCAACGAGCATCAAATACAAAGATAAAAACACATCCCGGTTGGTAGTCCGGGAGCAGCCGAATCTCTCGATTCGTTGTCAGTAACCTGCCTCCTTTGGTTGTCCGTTCTTTGTATGGTAAAACGTAAAGGAGGATTTTGTATGGAAACCACTGCATCTAAACTGATAGTTTTGTTCGAAGATCCGTTTTGGGTCGGCATCTATGAGCGGGAAAGCGGCGGACGGTATGAAGCCTGCAAAATTACTTTCGGCGCTGAGCCGAAAGATTATGAGGTTTATGACTTTATGCTAAAGCACTGGAATCGGCTTCGATTCAGCCCGCCGATCGCCGCCGAAATGACAGCGGATAAACCAATAAATCCGAAACGGCAGCAACGTCTGATCAAAAAGCAGCTGCAAAACGCCGGCACTGTAACGAAAGCACAGCAAGCATTACAACTCCAGAGGGAAACAGGCAAATTGCAGCAGAAGTCAGACGCCCGCATCCGACGTGACGCCGAAAAAGAACAGCGGTTTGCATTACATCAACAAAAACGCAAAGAAAAGCACAGGGGACATTAAAGACCTCTGTGCTTTGAGCGTTATCAAAATAATGCATCCGCTTTTGCAAAGGAAGCACCACAGCCGCTATCTGCGATATTTTGCTTGCGTTTCTTTGATAAAGTGTAGTATAATAAATTAATGTCTACTGAACAAATCAAAACCCTTGTACTTTGTCAATCCATAAACAGTCGCTGCTACATCGCTGTCGTGGCTTATATCCCTAATATTTTCTGTCAGAAAGGCGTTTTTCCATGTTTTCTATCTTTGATAAACTCAAAAAATCCACTTCCGCCCCACCGTTATCCGGGAAAGTGGAATATCTGATCGTCGGATTGGGCAATCCCGGTCCTAAATACGAAAATACCCGCCACAACGTAGGTTTTTTGACAATTAACGCATTGACAAAAGAGTATGATAGAAAGGCAGACAAACTGAAATTCAAATCTATGATCGGCGATGTCATGATCTCCGGCAAGCGCTGTCTGCTGATGCAGCCGGTTACTTTTATGAACAACAGCGGAGAAGCTGTTGCAGAGGCGATGCGATTTTACAAAATTCCAATTGAAAACGTGATTGTAATATATGACGACATCTCTCTGGAACCCGGCTTTCTGCGCATCCGGAGAAAAGGAAGTGACGGCGGTCACAACGGCATCAAAAGCATTATTGCCCTTACCGGCAGCGATGCCTTTCCCCGAATCAAGCTTGGCGTAGGCAAAAAGCCCCATCCCGATTATGATCTTGCTGCATGGGTACTGTCTGACTTTACCGACGCAGAGCGAACAAAAATCGATCAAAGTATCACACATGCGTGCGCCGCATTGGCATTAATGGTAGCGGGCAATATCGACAAAGCCATGAATCAATACAATTCTTAAGGGAATACCGATTCATGCTCACTGAACAATCCATAAATAACGATAGCCGTTCGAACAAATCAAATCTTTGATTTGTTCCACAAACAATCATTACATCAGCACTTTAAGCCAATCTTACAGGGAGTGTATCTGTTTGAAACTCTACCCCAAAATTGCAGAAAGAATTCCTCAATATCAGGATATGGCAGAAGCCATTCAAAACAACCTCACCCCCATTCTGGCGGTGGGGCTTTCTGCCGTACACAAGGCACATTTTATTGAAAGCACCGCCGCCTCAATGTCATTTGCAGGAAAAACAATCGCCGTCATTGCCGAAGACGAGCAAAATGCCGTCAAAATTGCAGACGATATCAACAACATGAGCGGCGCGGAAATGGCATTGCATTTTCCTGCCAAAGAGTTTTCTTTTCGACAGATGGAGGGTCGCTCCAGAGAATACGAATACCTCCGATTGGGCGTTTTGGCGCGGCTCGCCGAGCACAGCTGCAAAGTAGTAGTCATGAGTGCCGAAGCGGCGTTACAGTTAACGATGCCTCCTGCTGTACTGACTGAAAACAGTATTGTCTTACAAAGCGGCAAGCCCTATTCCCTTGAGCAGATCATAACCGGCTTGGTCGCCGCCGGTTACGCCCGCCGTCCGCAAGTAGACGGTATCGCACAATTTTCGGTACGAGGCGGCATTCTGGACGTTTACCCGCCCGGAGAAAGCGCTCCTGTTCGAATCGAATTCTGGGGCGATGAAATCGACTCCATGGCATATTTTGACCTGGAATCCCAACGGCGTACCGACGTTACCGATTACCTGAAAATCACCCCTGCATCAGAGGTGTTATTTCCTACTTTACAGGCGTTGCGGGAAAAATTGGCGAATTTACAGAAAAAAGTTGCCAACCCTGACATGCAGAAAACATTACAACAGGATATCGAGCATCTGGACGGGGGCGCGGAGCTTTCCTCCTTAGACAAGTATCTCTCCCTCGCTTATTCCACACCGGCAACCATCTTTGATTACTTCGAGGAAGGAATCGTATTTATCAGCGAATACAGCGCCATGCGGGAAAATACGCGCGCATTCTTACAACAGCATGCCGAAGACATAAAAATCCTGCTGGAGGAGGGCGAGATTTGCAGTGAGTTGGGATTATACTGCATCAATCTCGGCACATTACAGAGCCGCTGGGAGCGGTATCCTACCGTTTATCTGGACACCTTTGCCCGGACCAATTCCGAAATCCGTCCGAAAAAACTAATCACCATAACCGCCATGCAAACTTCCGGCTGGAGCGGCGAAATCCGGCTGTTAAAAGAAGATTTGCAAGGGCTGTTGGAACAAGGATATTCCTGCGCGGTACTGGCAGGCACCGAGAAAGCCGCTTCGGTGCTGGCTTCAGACTTACGCCATGAAAATCTGCCCGCAGATTACGTCAAGGACTTATCTCAATTTACCTACAAAAAAGTGTATGTTCTGGCTGGAAATCTTTCCTCCGGTTTTGAATATCCCGAAATCAAGTTTGCGCTGATGACCTCTGCAAAGACGATACGTTCTACCGCGAAAAAGGTCAAGAAGAAAAAGGGAGAGGAAATCAAAAGTCTCTCCGACCTGGAAAAAGGAGATTATGTCGTTCATGTCACCCACGGTATCGGTGTATTTGACGGCATCCACAAAATTGAGCTGCACGGGATTATCAAGGATTATATCAAAATTAAATATGCCGGCGCTGACACTCTTTATGTCCCGGTCACGCAATTGGACCTGGTATCCAAATACATCGGTCCGCGGGAAGACGGTCATTTACGCTTAAACAAGCTCAACAGCGGAGAATGGCAAAAAACGCGCTCCCGGGTCAAAAAAGCAGTCGCAGAAATGGCGGACGAGCTGATTCGGCTTTACGCAGAACGGATGCAGGTCAAGGGACATGCTTTTTCTGCCGATTCAGACTGGCAGCGCGATTTTGAAGCGCACTTTCCTTATGAGGAAACAGACGACCAGCTCCGCTGTGTACAGGAAATCAAGGAAGACATGGAACGTCAAACGCCGATGGAACGATTGCTGTGCGGCGACGTCGGATTCGGCAAAACGGAGGTCGCGCTTCGCGCCGCCTTTAAATGCGTGTTGGATTCCAAGCAATGCGCCATCCTTTGTCCGACCACGATTCTGGCATGGCAGCACTATCAAACAGTGCTCAAGCGGATGGAGGGCTTTCCCATCAAGGTAGAACTGCTCTCCCGCTTCCGAACGTCGAAGCAGCAAAAGGAAATCATCAAGCAATTGAAAACCGGCGAAATCGACATCATCATCGGTACGCATCGGCTGGTGCAAAAGGATATTGAATTCAAAGATCTGGGTCTTGCCATCATTGACGAGGAACAGCGATTCGGTGTAGCTCACAAGGAACGATTTAAAGAGATGCTGCGCGGGGTAGATATGCTGACCTTATCTGCCACCCCGATTCCCCGCACGCTGAACATGGCAATGTCCGGCATCCGGGATATGTCGGTCATTGAAGAACCTCCGCAGGACCGACACCCGGTGCAGACCTATGTTGTGGAATACGACTTCAGCATTATCTGCGACGCCATTCGGCGGGAGCTGCGGCGGAACGGGCAGGTCTATTACATCCACAATCGGGTGGAAAGCATTGAAAACTGCGCTGCAAAGCTGAAAAACGCGATTCCTGATGCACGCATCGGAATCGCTCACGGAAAAATGTCAGAAGATGATCTTTCTGCCGTTTGGCGGCAGTTGATGGAACATGAAATTGACATCTTAGTTTGCACAACCATTATCGAGACCGGTGTCGATGTTCCCAACTGCAACACCTTAATTATTGAGAACGCAGATTACATGGGATTGTCTCAATTATATCAGCTGCGGGGACGCGTCGGACGTTCCAGCCGCCGTGCTTTTGCTTATTTCACCTTTCATCGTGGCAAGGTCCTCAGCGAAGTAGCCACCAAACGTCTCGCTGCGATCCGGGAATTCACCAAATTCGGCTCCGGTTTCCGCATTGCCCTGCGGGATCTGGAAATCCGCGGCGCCGGCAGTATCCTCGGTGCCAGACAGCACGGACATATGGAAGCAGTCGGATATGATATGTATCTGCGGCTGTTGTCCGAAGCGGTCAGCGAAAAACGCGGCGAAGCCCCGATACGCAAAACCGAAGAATGCCTGGTCGACATCCAGATTAACGCGCACATTCCGGAAAAATATATCAGCAATCTTTCTCAGCGGATTGATGTTTATAAAAAAATTGCCTGTGTGCGAACCGAATCGGATTGCATGGAAATGCTTGATGAACTGATTGATCGCTTCGGCGATCCGCCGGCATCGGTGAAAGGTTTGATTGATATTGCTATGCTCCGCAACACGGCAGCAATGCTCGGTTTCACCGAAATCAATCAGAAGGGCGATGCGCTTCTTATGGTGCCTGAAAAACTGGATATGGCTCTTGCAGGTGTTCTTGCTTCAGCTCTTAACGGACGTGTTTTTGTAAACGCCGGCGCAAAACCCTATATCTCGGTAAAAATGAAAAAAGGACAATCTGCACTGGATACAATGCGGGAGGCTTTCGCAGTTTGTCAAACCACTGAGGAACTTTCCTCCTCCCAAGAAAAATGATACAAAAATTAACAAAGTTATACTGGACTTTTTTTTGATTTTCCTGTATAATAAAGTTTAATTGATTCAATCTAAAATTCAGCGTTCTCAGTGTAAGTACAGATGTCCGCTGAGAAAAATAAGAGCACCGTCCTTCAAGGGAGCGGAAGGTTCTTATATCAGTTATAATTTAGACGTGGCTTTGCGTCTGGAAGGAATGATAAAAAATTGAAGATGATGAAAAGAATTGCAGCCGGGCTGATTGCGGTTTCTGCCTTGCTTTCTCTCGCCGCCTGCAAAGACACTACGTGGTCTTACAAAATAGACGATACCACGATTACCTCCGGTATGTATATTGCTTATCAAGTCAACGCATACATGGAAGCCAGCGGTAAGGTGGAGGATAATACGAAAGATATTCTCAGCCAGAAAATCGACGACAAAACCGCCGAAGTGTGGATTAACGAGCGTGTGGCAGAACTTTGCAAAACCTATGTCGCAGTAGAAAAGAAATTTGATGAGCTTGGCTTAACACTAAGCGAATCTGATAAAAACAAATTGAATGTACAGGTTTCCAGCTATTGGAACTATTATTCAACGATTTATGAACCTAACGGTGCCGGTCAAACGTCTTTGAAAAAAATTCTGACCAACAGCTACAAGAGCAATCTGATCTTTAAGAAATATTATGACAAAGACGGCTTGGAAGCAGTCAGTGACGCAGATCTTAAGACAAAGCTGGGTGAAGATTATGCGCAGCTGAAATACATCAAGATGGAAATGGTCGACGCGGAGGGCAACAAGCTCAAAACCGAAGGCAAAGCAGAACTCAAGAAAAAGGCGGAAGCTTATCTTGCTCGCTTGAAGAAAGGCGAAAATATTGACGATTTAATTAAAGATTACGCAAAAGTGGTTGAAGAAGAAAAAAATGCCGCTTCTACTTCTTCCTCTGCTTCGTCCTCTGCTTCATCTGCTGCTTCTACTTCTTCGGCAACCTCTTCCGCAGTCACTTCCACTGCATCAACAGCTTCTACTTCATCGACTTCCTCAACCGCCTCCACTTCTTCCGGAGCTACTTCGTCAGCGACTGAAGAGGAAGAAACCGATCCGAATCTCGTGATTGTAAACAAAGAGGATGAGTCTCTGTCTGACAAGTTTATCAAGGGCGTATTTGAAACAGCTAAAATCGGTGAGCCGCTGATCATCGAAGACGACGAGAATTACTATGTTACCATCAAATACGACATTACCAAAGACGAGAGCACCTTCGCAGATAAGCGCGACACCATTCTGTATGATTTAAAAGGCGACGATTATGAAACCATGCAGAAAGAATGGTACAAGGATTACAAGGTTGACACCAATGAGGATTCTATCAAACGCTATAAACTGTCTAAACTGAAATTATCTTAATTGAAAAAGTGCTGCCCTCTGTAATAATTTATTGCAGAGGGCTTTCTCACAAATATACTTTTTGAAAGGAGAGGCAGAAAATGAAACTACAATGGAGCAAAAAATATATCGCCATGGGATTAGTCGCCTTTCTCGTTGTTGCGGCAAGTATTTTGTTTTTGCTGTTCCTATTAAAAATAGACGTTGTCCTGAGCACGATGAGCAAGATTTTTTCTATTCTGATGCCGATTATTCTCGGTTTGTCATTTGCCTATTTATTGAATCCCATATTGGTTTTTTTTGAAGAAAAATGTTTTTGCAAACTGTTGAAAAAATTACTGGATAAAAACCCGTCTTCCCGTCTGCCTCGCATTCTTTCCATTACAGTAACAATCCTGATTGTCCTGCTGTGCTTAGGCGGACTGCTGAGCATTATACTTCCTCAATTGGCTTCGAGCGTCAAAGGCTTATTCGACAAGATTCCGGATTATCTGGAAGCGGCAAAAAATTGGGGAGACCAAACCATTGCCGGCAACAAAATGCTGTCCTCTTTATTAGGAGACAGCCTGGACGGATTGATTGACAGCGCGCAAAGTTTACTGGAAAAAGCGACGCCTACCATCAATCAACTCATCGGTAACGTAACAGACTTCGTGATTGGAAGCGCTATCGGCGTTGTAAACGGCGTAAAAAACTTTGTGCTCGGTATCATCATTTCCATTTATGTGATGTTCAGCAAGGAAAAATTTGCGGCGCAAACTAAAAAAATTCTTTATGCGTTGTTCTCAAAGCAACATACCGACCGCATCCTTCGCAACACCAGGCGTACCCATC
Source organism: uncultured Eubacteriales bacterium (assembly GCA_959605275.1). GTDB lineage: Bacteria > Bacillota > Clostridia > Oscillospirales > Ruminococcaceae > HGM13222. Next base: position 25,525 of record CAUHFD010000002.1, read on the forward strand.
ACATTTTCGGCGGATTTGTAACCGGAAAGCTTTTGGATTCCTTAATCATCGGCATCATTACCTTTGTTGTGTTGTTTATTGTCAGAATGCCCTATGCGGTACTGATCAGCGTTATCATCGGCGTCACCAACATTATTCCGTTTTTCGGTCCGATCATCGGCGCCATCCCCTGTGCATTGATTTTGCTATTCGAAGATCCGCTGAAGGCTCTTTTATTCATCATCATTATTATTATCATCCAGCAATTTGACGGCAATCTGCTCGGTCCGAAAATTCTCGGTGATTCTACCGGGTTGTCTGCCTTTTGGGTCATTTTCGCTATTTTATTAGGAGGCGGCTTATTCGGATTTCTCGGCATGCTTCTTGGTGTACCGACTTTTGCGGTTATCTATTCGCTCCTCAAAACCTTAATAGAGGAACGGCTGAAAAAGAAAAACCAGCCCTCGGATACACTGGCTTATATGGGAAGCTCCAAACCAGAGATTTCGGATAAAGAGTCGGAAGCATAAAAGCATGCCAGCAAGCACACAAAGTTTGGAGCCCTTATTTATATGCCCACAGAGCAATGCATAGAGGTTGCGTTTGAAAAGAAAAACACCAAAAGCCGTTGCAACAAAATTGAATTTCGTTGCAACGGCTTTTACAATTAAAAGTAATACCTGTCTGATCAGATCGCACTGGCTATTTTACCAACACCGTAATTAAATTAACCGCAAGCGTAACTACAAAGAAAACAACCGCAAGAACCTTAGTCAATCTTGCAAGTCTTGCTTCCTTGGTTCTGCTTTGGTTTCTGCCCAAATAAGAATCAGCTTGGGTTCCGGTTAAGCTGGCAGACATATTAGACTCCCGTCCACTCTGCATCATAACAATCAGTACAATCAAGATACTGGAAATCAGCAGCAATACACCGCCGACAATCTCTATAGGATTCATATATTATTCCTCCGGTTTCTTTTTGATAGCTTTTGTTATTATATCACAAATTACTTTATTTTGCAAGCATTTTATAAAATTATTCAAAATATCGTTTTTTCGTGAGTTTTATTTTTTTCTTGTAACAACTTGCTGTTTATGTTATAATATAGAAAAGTGAGTAAACTGTACAGCAGCGCGGCTTTTACCGCGAGGAAAGTCCGGGCATCACAGAGCAGGATAGCTGCTAACGGCAGCCGAAGGCGACTTTAGGGCTAGTGCAACAGAAAGAAACCGCCGGAGCAATCCGGTAAGGATGGAAAGGCGAGGTAAGAGCTCACCGGATTGTGGGAAACCGCAATGCCATGTAAACCCTATCCGATGCAACACCGACCGGGATGTTATCGTTGGCTCGACGGTCCCGACGGGTGGCTGGAGCGACGCGGCGACGCGGCGCCAAGATAGATTGCTGTATTTAACAGAACCCGGCTTACAGGTTTAGTCACTTTTATATGCATTTCCGTGTCCGGATAGCTCTGCTGTCCGGATTTTGCATACATTTTTCAAGATCAATCGTTTAGGGAAAAGTTAAAATAAAAGTGTATGCAAGCAGAATATGATATTATCATTTTTGTATTCAATAAGGGGCAAAGCCCCGCCATTCAACGTTCCGGTGTTGGTACAATCCACCACCGGAAAAAGTAAGTAGAACCCGCTACTCGCCGCCAATAGAGGCGAGGGACATTTCGCTTTTCGTTATATTTCCTACGTAGACTGAAACGGCAGCCAAAGGCTGCCGTTTCTTTTCATCCTCTATTTTTCAAAGCTTGTCCGCTTTGTACAAATTACTGCTCTTTTCTTTTATAAATGACTACGCTCGCAGCACACAGGGAAATCACTAACAATACCACGCAGATTGCCGTCATATTTCCTACGCCTGTTTCTACAGAAGGGGTTGTTGAAGAAACAGAAGATGTGTCTGTTTGCGGCTCGCTGTCCACTTTGCTTTCGGTATCGCTTTCGACCTTAGTAACAATCTCTTTTCCGCTTTCCACTGAAACCGTATTCACTGTAACGGTTCCGCTTCCGCTGTTTTTCACTGTTACGTTATCAGGCAGACTTAAGCTGACATCACCTTTGAAAATCTCAACTGCACCACCTGTACTGACAGTTTGAACTGCCTCTTCCACAGAAGCCGCAGTGCCAAGATAATAATTGGTCTTATTATTCTCTGTTACTTTCGCTACTACCGATGCTTTGATAAACGAATCATCCGGTTTCTCTGTGAAACTACCGCCTGTAATAGTTATTTTTTCAGGTGCAACGTCAACTAACTTTTCATCAATCTCGAATTTTCCGGTATGGTTAGCATTTTTGATATCAAGCTTTGTCTTATTTTCTGCAGGTGTTTCTCCCCAAACACCATATTCAATATCACCCTTAATATCACCGGTTGTATCAACTGTAACAGTTACACCTTCAGGATAGTAGCCAGTAACGCAAACATCAAATGCAACTGCTTTTTCAGGAGCTGTAATGCTTGTTTTTCCGACAAGGTTTAATGCTCCGCAGTTATTACTAACAACATATTGACAAGCTTGATCGTCACCTTGGGCAACTCCGTCAACTGTCATGTCTTTTAAAGTTAAATTAGAATAATTCTGAATCATTATTTTTAAACTTTCAGAACCTCCGTGTTTAAGAGAGCCATTTTGCATAATAATGGTTGATCCTTTAAGCAATTGAAATCCGTTGGTTTCAGTACCGGTAGAGCCGACGGTATTGTTGTTAATAGTATAGGCATATCCATTGAAATCAAAAACAATGTTTTTTCCAGACGCAACTTTAACACCATCCCCTTCTGTATCTTTCTGAAGGACGATCGTAGTAGCTGTTGTGTTGTCAGTAATTGAATCAACAGCCTCCTGCAATGAAGCAAAAGTATTGTCCCCTATTTTTGCTATAATGTCTGTACCTTCTGCAAATGTAGCAAGTGATGTAAATGAGCACATCAGAAAAAGACTTACTACCAATGTAACTATTTTTTTCATATAAAATCCTCCCTTATATTTAAAACTTGATTTGTACTGACGGCTGTCGCCATAACACCTACGAAAATACGTCATAGTGAATCTTTTCGCGATCCTTATACTTATCTGTTCCGGGTTGCCGCCTTTACAGCTACTATCATATCATTTTTGGTAACATTTGTCAACTTAAATTTGTTAAAGAAACTTATATTTGTTACCGAGAAATGTAACATTGTGCACAATAATGATGCAATATACAATCTTTTGACTAACAATAAGGATGTGGTATAAGAAAAACAGGTGAGTTTCTAACAAAAGAACTCACCTGTTGATGATGTTATAATATGCTTTAATCTATGGCAAACAATATTCACTGATCAGCGAACCATTTCCCACCTTCGACTTTCTCGACTTCATCAAGTGATGGAATAGACTGAGCAGCACCGATTTTGGAAACAACAATCCCCGCGGCTATCGATGCACTTTTCATGGCCGCCTTAGGGCTTTTTCCCTCTGTTAATGCAGCAATTAAGTAACCGGTAAAGGTATCGCCCGCCGCTGTTGTATCTATTGCTTTTACCTTATATATATCCTGTTCAACTTTTTCCACCCCGTCAAAATAAATACTTCCTTTTTCTCCAAGTGTAAGTACAATTTTAGCATTCGGATACTTACTATGCAAAATAGTCAATATTGCATTTGGCTCTGTTTCGCCGCTTAAACATTGCCCTTCGATTTCATTTAAGACAAAAATAGAAACTTTATCCAGCGGGTATGTTGTTAACTGTTCTGTTATCGGAGACGGATTAAATACGATTTCTAGTCCCTGTTCGAATGCTTTTTCCAAAATATAGGGGATTGCATTAATTTCATTTTGCAGCATAAGGTAGTCACCCTGTTCAAATTGAGATAAGCAAGCATCAATTTCCGATTCACTTATTTCATGATTACTGCCCGAATAAGTCAAAATGCAATTGTTTCCCTTTTGATCAACCTGTATGATTGCATGGCCGCTTGGATTGACTCCTTGCATTAAAAAATCAGTATGTACATTGCTGTTTTGTAAAAAGCTTTTTAATTGCTCTCCGTCTATGCCGACTTTCCCTGCATGATAAACCACCGCACCGGCTTTAGCGGCTGCAACTGATTGGTTTAAGCCTTTTCCTCCGCAACTGACAGTCAGCTTTTTAGCCGCCACTGTTTCACTCGACTTCACAAAATTTGTCACTAAATAAGTATAATCTATATTCAGCGACCCATAATTTAATATTTTACTCATCGATTTGTGCTAAAGTCCTTTCTATCAAATCTTTTATCTTATGCTTTCTGCCAATATCAAAAACCATGGTTTCCAGTTCTCCGTTCAAAGGATCTGTCCACTCTTTACCGATGATATGAATGCCGCCCCACATTCCAAGGATAGATCCTACCGTTGCACCATTACAATCAGTATCAAAACCGGTTTCAACCGCCATACCAATAGATTTTCCGAAATCTCCCTTACCGTAAAGCAATGCAGCTGTTACAATCATTGCATTGGGGATAGTATGACACCATCCATATTCGGTGTTTTCATCATATTTCGAATGAATATATTGAACACACTTTTTCTGTGAAACACCTTCCCGATAACGACTCAGTATTTCCGAAACGCTTTCATACAATCTAGAAGTATACGGAACCTGTGACAATCCGCCTTCAATAATATCCTCTATATTCTTCACTCCTGCGGCACAGGCAAGCATGGCAGCAACATACATCGCACCATAAATACCGTTCTTTACATGAGAAATAGAAGCGTCTCTCCAAGCCATATCAGCTGCCAAAATTGGATTACAAGGATTGATATAACCATAATAATCAGCACGGATTTGTGCACCGATCCATTCACGATACGCATTTTTATATATGGCGGTTTGAGGTGCTCGGTATCCTGCTATATAATTTTTATACGCCACCCGTTCAGCAGTACAATATGCATCTTTTCCCTGCTGACAGACCCATGTTTGCAAAACATCGTTCGGTGTAAAATCTTTACCAAAATGCTCAATCATCCAAACTGCCATTGCCGTATAGTTGGTATCATCATCTGCGGGCGCACAAGCCACCTTATCAGCAAAGCACCTATCTCGTAAATTAAAATGAAAGGTGTCCAACATCTCCTGTGTAACGTCGGTAGATAGAATATAGCGATACATCGGAGCATTATTTGATTTCTTTAAAAGAACATTTAATTCATCACTTCTAATTCCTTCTATCGGTTTTCCGAGCAAGCAACCCGCTATTCTGCCCATCCATGCACCTTCGATTTTACCTGCCAGTTCAGAACGATCCAATTTCATTTCAGGCATATTTTCTTTTAACAATCTGCGAATTTCTGATAAATCAGAGGGTTCTTCATAGGGATAGCCTGCAATTACAGGTGCATGATATTGAATGTTAAACAGAATATCTGCTATCTCGTTCTTCTTTCCATCCGAAGGCATCTTAGAAACTGTCTTAAACAGATTTTCATAATCTAAAATATCTTTCCCTTCATCTATACTTTGCTGATATTCTGCCTCTAATCCAGCAGAATAAAGTTCCCATATGTTGTTCTGCTCATATTCAGGACTAAGTGGTTTATTACGAACCATTTCTTCAACAATACGATTGTTAGAATCAAACACAAGAGAATCTAAGGTGACACCAAAATATTTGGCTATCTGAATTAGATGTTCTAAATCAGGTATAGCATTCCCATTTTCCCACTTATTCAAAGCTTGTTGTGATATTCCCAATTTTTGCGCTAAATCCTTCTGAGATAAATTCGCTGCAATACGCAATTTAGAAATTTTATTTTTTAATTCCATTGCCACCACTAACCTTTTCGCTAAATTTTAATAACTTAAGTATAACAGACACTTGGCTTTTTTTCAAACAGCGTATAGTTGTAATTTTAACAACCAATGGTTGTTAAAATTATGGCGCAGATTTTTCAATTAGCTAAAAACACCCTGCATGATAAACATGCAGGGTGTTTTATCGTTATTATAAAATCATATCGAAAATTAAGTTACACTAATTCGATAATTGCCATCTCCGCAGCGTCTCCACGGCGCGGTCCAATTTTAATGATTCTGGTATAGCCACCGTTCACTTCTTTGTACTTCGGCGCTATTTCGTCAATCACTTTCTTGGCAACGCTTTCCTTTGTTACATAGGAATATACCTGACGCTTGGAGTGTAATGAGCCGTCTTTCGCGGTTGTGATGATTTTTTCAGCCATCGCGCGAACCTCTTTTGCTCTTGTTACGGTCGTTTCAATCTTTCCGTTTTCGAGCAGAAAAGTAACCATAGCTCTGAGCATTGCTTTTCTATGATCGGTAGCTCTGCCCAATTTTCTTGTTCCTGGCATCGAAATTCACTCCTTACCATAAGATTTCCGTTTCGTTTTCATCAGTCCCGGATTATTCGTCCGTCGGCGTCAAGCTAAAGCCCAATGATTCCAGCTTCGCCACAACTTCCTCCAGCGATTTTCTGCCCAGGTTTCTGACCTTCATCATATCTTCTTCCGACTTATTGATCAGATCTTCCACCGTATTGATGCCGGCACGCTTCAAGCAGTTGAAAGAACGTACCGACAGGTCAAGCTCCTCAATAGTCATCTCGAGGACTTTTTCCTTGCCTTTGTCATCCTTTTCCACCATGATATCGGCAGTATATGCTTCCTCCGATAAATCAACGAAAAGGTTGAGGTGCTCGTTGAGAACCTTGGCTCCTAAAGAAACCGCTTCCTTTGCAGAAATGGTTCCGTCAGTCCAGACCTCAAGCGTCAGCTTATCATAGTCTGTAATCTGACCTACACGGGTATTCTCCACGGTGTAGTTTACTTTTAATACGGGGGTATAAATGCTGTCGACCGGAATTACTCCGATAGAGGACTGCATCGCCTGCTTATTCCGTTCCGCAGGTACATAGCCGCGTCCTTTATCAATGGTGATCTCCATATAAAGCTTTGCGCCTTTTCCGAGCGTTGCGATATGCATACCCGGATCCAGGATCTCTACCTCAGAATCGCCCTTGATATCTCTGGCAGTTATTTCACCTTCGCCCTCTTTTTCGATATAAATCGTTTTCGGGGCGTCTCCGTGGATTTTTGCAATCAAACCTTTCAGGTTGAGAACAATCTCTGTAACATCTTCTTTTACGCCCGGTACAGTTGAAAACTCGTGCTGCACACCGTCGATCTTAATCGAGGTGACCGCCACACCGGGAAGCGAGGAGAGCAATACCCGTCTCAGGCTGTTGCCCAAAGTGGTACCGTAGCCACGCTCAAGAGGTTCAAGAATAAACTTTCCGTAGGTCCCGTCCGACTTGATTTCTGCCGATTCAATTCTTGGCTTTTCTATTTCAATCATGTTTGACCCTCCTGTTTAACAGCTCTATGCTGCGTATTCGATACGCCTTCCCCTGCTGATAAAAAGATTTGTCGCATTACTTAGAGTAAAGCTCAACGATCAATGTTTCTTCAACATCAAGGTCGATGTCTTCACGGTTCGGCAAACGGGTAACCTTTGCCTCTAACGTATTGCGGTCAAGTTCAAGCCAAATCGGAACCGGACGTGCACCGCACGCTTCCAACACTGCTTTGATCTTTTCGCTCTGACGGCTTGCTTCATTGATAGAAACAACGTCGTCTTCCTTCAGCAAATATGACGGGATGTTTACTTTCTTGCCGTTAACAGTGTAATGGCCATGTACCACCAACTGTCTTGCTTCCGCTCTGGAAGATGCAAAGCCCAGTCTGTAAACAACATTATCCAAACGAGATTCCAAAATCCGCAGTAAGTTCTCACCAGTCATGCCAGCCTTACGGTCTGCCATTTCATAGTATTTTGCGAACTGGCTCTCTAAAACACCATAGAAACGTTTTGCTTTCTGTTTTGCTCTTAACTGTAATCCATACTCGGATACTTTTTTACGGCTTTGTCCGTGCTGTCCCGGAACATAATTTCTGCGGTCAATTGCGCATTTATCAGAGTAACATCTTTCACCCTTCAAAAACAGCTTCTGACCTTCACGGCGGCACTGACGACAAACCGCACCGGTATATCTTGCCATTCTTAGTTACACCTCCTGATAATTAGATTATACGCGTCTTCTTTTCGGCGGACGGCATCCGTTATGCGGGATCGGTGTAACGTCTTTGATCATCGTTACTTCCAAACCTGCTGCCTGAAGCGCTCTGATAGCTGCCTCACGACCGGAACCCGGTCCTTTAACGAAAACTTCTACTGATTTTAAGCCATGCTCCATAGCTGCTTTCGCTGCTACATCTGCTGCGGTCTGCGCAGCAAACGGAGTGGATTTTCTGGAACCTCTGAAGCCTAATGCTCCTGAGCTAGACTGCGACAGCGCATTTCCCTGAACATCAGTAACAGTAACAATCGTATTGTTAAAGGTGGACTGGATATGAACGGCACCGCGCTCGATATTTTTCTTTTCGCGTCTTCTGCGAACGGTTGCTTTTTTATTAGCTGCACCTGCTTTAGCCATGTTTCGTATCCCTCCCTATTACTTCTTCTTGTTCGCTATCGTTCTCTTCGGTCCTTTGCGAGTACGCGCATTGGTTTTGGTTCTCTGTCCTCTGACAGGCAGACCTTTCCGATGACGCACGCCGCGATAGCAACCGATTTCGATTAATCTTTTGATATTGAGCGCTGTGTGACGGCGAAGGTCACCCTCAACATCATAGTTTTTGTCAATATAATCACGCAGCTTGGATACTTCGTCCTCGGACAAATCCTTTACTCTTGTATCGGGATTTACTCCGGTTGCAGCGAGGATATCCTGTGCGGATTTTTGACCAATTCCGAAAATGTAAGTGAGTCCGATTTCCACTCTCTTATCTCTCGGCAGGTCGACACCAGCAATACGTGCCATTAATCGTTGCACCTCCAGTGCTCAGCACCATTCTCCCTCCTGCCGGCTTCCCGGCAGTTTACGAACGATACCAGCATAATAAATAAAGTTTGTAACTTCAATGATTCTATTAGCCTTGACGCTGTTTATGCTTCTTATTCTGGCAAATAACCATGATACGGCCTTTGCGCTTGATAACCTTGCATTTTTCGCAGATAGGCTTAACCGAAGGTCTTACTTTCATTTGAAATACCTCCTTCGCAGGTCTCAAAATAACATTTATCTCTGCCTTCCGGCAGAACGTTTTTTCTGATAAAGGACGTCAAAGACGCTTTATTACTTTGAGCGCCATGTGATGCGTCCCTTGGATAAATCATAGGGTGACATCTCGACTGTGACCTTGTCACCGGGCAGGATACGAATGAAGTTCATCCGGAGCTTGCCCGAAATATGAGCCAGAATTTTATGACCGTTGGCAAGTTCCACCTGGAACATTGCATTCGGCAATGACTCGACGACAGTACCCTCAATTTCGATTACATCATCTTTTGACAAGCAAATTACCTCCCTTAGTCGGCAATCGGTCTCCCGCCGTATTGATACGGCCAGCAGATTTCCCGAATCTTTTTATCTGTACAGCACTGTGACAAATCTACTGTCACAGCAGTTGGTTTCAGATGCCTGACATTTTTCCGTTTCGGATTCGACAGCTTATGATGCTTTCCGTCCGCTATATAAGCATAGCTTCCGTCCAGCCGCACAACCACGCCGAACCGATCTTTATCATGTCCCGCATCTGAGCAAACAATCAAGCCTTCCACAATCCGCATATCTGTGTTCTCCTATGCTATGGTGAGAATTTTCGCACCCTGCTCGGTAACTGCAATGGTATGCTCAAAATGTGCTGATAGACTTCCCGAAACCGTTTTCACCGTCCAGCCGTCCTTCATGACCTTTACATCCTCCCCTTTGGCGTTCACCATCGGTTCGATTGCCAGTGTCATCCCGGCGGCAAGCCGGATGCCGTGCCCTGCTGTTCCGTAATTCGGCACATCAGGCGACTCATGCAGATTTCTACCCACTCCGTGACCGACATATTTCCGAACAATTGCGTAACCCCGGCTCTCGATATAGCTCTGCACCGCGTGAGAGACATCTCCCAACCGTGCACCCGGTTTTACCGCTTTGATCGCCTCATAAAGGCTTTCATTGGTGGCGTCAAGCAGGGCTTTCGCCTCTGCACTGACCTCGCCTACCGCGAAAGTGTAGGCGTTGTCTCCGTGAAATCCGTCATAATACGCTCCGACATCCACACTGACGATATCGCCCTCATGAATGAGGATTTGATGGGACGGTATTCCGTGAATCACCACATCGTTTATCGAAATACATGCCGAGCCCGGAAACCCGCCGTAACCCAAAAAGGACGGATTTGCTCCACAGGAGCAAATTTCCTTATGGATGATGGTATCCAACTCTTTGGTTGACATGCCCGGCGCAATGGACTCTCCTGCAACCTTCAACGCCAGTGCGGAGATCCGGCAAGCTTCTGCCATCCGCTCCAACTCTTTTGCAGTTTTCAGTTCTATCATTGATAACTACTTCCTTTTCCGGTCGCTGAAGCAAATTATGCTTCTAATGCTTTCAAGGTCAGGGCGGTCGTATCTTTTACTTCCTCCTGCCCCTCTACAACAATAAGCTTTCCGGTCTTTTCATAGTAGCCTTTTAAAGGTTCTGTCTGTTCATGATACACGCTCAGACGTTCCTTAATCGTGTCAGGGTGATCGTCTTTGCGCTGTACGGTTTTGCCGTCACATTTATCACACAGTCCCTCTTTTTGGGAAGGCTTGTAATCAATGTGATAGGAAGCGCCGCATTTTTCACAAACACGTCTGCCCGAAAGGCGTTGCATAATCTTCTCATCGGCAACTTCGATATCAATGACCTTGTCGATCACGACGCCCATTGCATCCAAAGCTTCCGCCTGAGGTACGGTCCTTGGAAATCCATCCAAGATAAATCCGTTTTTGCAGTCGTCCTTGCTGATTCTTTCTTTCAGAATTTCAATGACAACTGCGTCCGGCACCAGTTTTCCCTCGTCCATGAACGCTTTCGCTTTCATGCCGACTTCTGAGCCGTTTGATATTGCTTCCCGCAGTATGTTTCCGGTGGAAATGGCAGGGATCTGCAAGTGATTGCAGATAACCTCCGCCTGAGTCCCTTTCCCCGCACCGGGAGCTCCTAACAAAATCAAATTCATTGGTGTTCTCCTTACTCTAAAAAGCCCTTATGATGACGCATCATCATCTGAGACTCCAAAGTTCTCATCGTTTCCAGCGCAACGCCAACCAAAATCAAGACGGTTGTTCCGCCCAATGCCAACGAACCCGAATTCGGCACAAGATGTGAGAACGCAATCGGGAAGATAGCGATCAGTGCTAAGAATATCGCACCGACAAAGGTGATCTTGGAAATAACCCGCTGAATAAAATCAGAGGTCGGCTTTCCGGGACGAATTCCGGGAATTGCGCCGTTGTTCTTACGGAGATTATTGGAAATTTCAATCGGATTATACTGAATCGCTACATAAAAATAATTAAATGCAATGATTAGCAGGAAATAAAGAATCGCATATATCCAACTGTCATACTTGAACGCGTTTGCAACTGCTGTCCAGAAAGCCGATTTCGGCGGCCAGAAGCTTGCAATCATGTTCGGAATTGACGTAATCGAGCTTGCAAAGATGATCGGCATAACACCGCTCATTGCAACCTTGATCGGGATATAGTTTGTTTGTCCGCCATACATTTTACGTCCTACCACACGTTTGGCATACTGTACCGGAATCTTACGCTCCGCATTGGTCATCCATACAACAAACGCAATGATAAGAATAAAGATAATGACGATGAGCGGTGCCCAGAGATAGTTGATCGCATAGTGTGACGGATCGCTGATTGCGGTCTGAATCAAACTGACAATAAACATAACTGCCGCCGGCCCACGGGAAATAATACCCGCAAACAAGATAATGGAGATACCGTTTCCGATACCTTTAATATTAATTTGTTCACCCAGCCAAACAATCAAAGATGCACCGGCTGTAAACATCAACATGATAATAATTGCCGTGAACCATCCGGCAAAACCGGTGGTATAAGTGATACCGCCTTGGGATTTCAGGGTGAAATACAAGCCGAGCGCCTGTATTAAAGCCAAGCCCAATGTAGTCCAACGGGTAATCTTGTTGAGTTTCTTTCTGCCTTCTTCTCCTTCTTTCGCCATTCTCTCCAGCGGAGGAATCGCAACGGTCAGGAGCTGAATGATGATCGAAGCGTTAATATACGGGGTGATAGACATGGCAAAAAGGGTTGCATCGGCGAAAGCACCGCCGGTGATCACATTCAAGTAGCCCAAAAAGCTGCCTGCTTCTTCTACCATGCTTTTTAAAGACGACGGATCCAGAAATGGTACCGGCAAAGCAGCACCGATTCGGAACACTACAATGATAAAAAAGGTATAAAGGATTTTTTTTCTAAGGTCTTGATTTTTAAACGCATTTCTAAAAGTCTCGAACACTTAGATCACCTCTGCCTTTCCACCTGCCTGCTCAATTTTTTCCTTTGCAGACGCTGAAAATTTTGCCGCCTTAACTGTCAGCTTTTTGCTGAGTGCGCCGTTACCCAAAATCTTTACTCCATCCAGCGTCTTTTTCAATACGCCGGCTGCAACCAAAGCTTCTGCATCAACAACAGCACCATCTTCAAATTTTTCTAAATCAGAAAGGTTTACTTCTGCATACTTTGTAGCAAAAATATTGTTAAACCCTCTTTTGGGCAAACGTCTTGCTAACGGCATCTGTCCGCCTTCAAATCCGGGTCTTACTCCGCCGCCGGAACGTGCCTTCTGACCTTTATGACCTTTACCTGCGGTTTTGCCGTTACCTGAGCCGGCGCCTCTGCCTTTACGGTAGGATTCCTGGTTAGAACCCGGAGCCGGGGATAATTCGTGCAGTTTCATTACTCGCACCTCCTTGCTTAGTCTTGTGTAACCTCGATGAGGTGAGAAATCTTTGCGATTTTGCCCTTTGTCGCTTCATTTTCAGGCTGTGTGGTTACTGCGCCGATTTTGCGCAAACCCAGAGAATGAGCGGTGGCAATTTGATCTTTTTTAGATCCGACAAGACTTCTTACCAGTTTAATCTTGAGATTTGCCATGATGCTTCCTCCCTTAACCATAAATTTCAGCCACAGATTTGCCGCGGATTGCAGCAACCTGCTCCGCAGAGCGCAGACTCTGAAGTCCGTTTACTGTCGCTCTTACCACGTTGCAGGGGTTATTGGAGCGCAGGCATTTTGTACGGATGTCTTTGATGCCTGCCATCTCGATAACCGCACGGACTGCACCGCCGGCAATCACTCCGGTACCTTCGGGAGCCGGCTTTAACAGCACGCTTCCTGCACCGAAGTTTCCGATGATTTCATGTGGGATAGAAGATCCCTTTAACGAAACCTCGATTAAATTTTTCTTTGCGTCCTCAATTCCTTTGCGGATTGCATCCGGAACTTCGCTGGATTTACCCATTCCGAAGCCGACAATTCCATTGCCGTTTCCGACGACCACGAGCGCTGAGAACTTCATAATACGTCCGCCCTTCACCGTCTTTGCAACACGGTTGATGGCGACTACTTTTTCACTTAAATCAAGTGTAGATGCATCTATTCTAGCCAAAAGAATACCTCCTCATTAGAATTTGAGGCCACATTCGCGGGCTCCCTCAGCCAACTCCAAAACGCGGCCGTGATACAGGTATCCGCTGCGGTCGAAAACGACCTCTGAGATCCCTTTGTCAACAGCTTTCTTCGCAATCATCTGACCAACTTTTTTTGCGGCTTCCTTGTTTCCGCCGGTTCCCTCGAAATCTTTTTCCAGAGAAGATGCAGCTACAAGCGTTACACCGTTAATATCGTCAATCAGTTGAGCATAAATATGCTTTGCGGAACGGAATACGTTTAGGCGTGGACGTTCAGGTGTGCCGCTGATTTTATTACGCACTCTATTGTGCCGTTTGATTCTTGCCTTGTTGCTATCAGGCTTTTTCACCATTGCCAGTCACTCCTTACTTCTTGGCGCCCTTACCGGCTTTTCCTTCTTTTCTCTGAATATACTCGTCAACATACTTAATACCTTTGCCTTTATATGGCTCCGGTTTCCGTTGTTCGCGTATTTCAGCTGCAAATTGACCTACTTTTTGTTTGTCAGCACCGCTGACAACGATCTTGTTCGGTGCGGGAACATCAATGGTGATTCCCTCCGGCTCTTCCATGATAACCTGATGAGAATATCCCAGGTTCATGACCAGATTTTTACCTTGCTTCTGTGCACGGTAACCGACACCGTTTACTTCCAGCTCCTTGCTGAAGCCGTTGGTCACACCCTCTACCATGTTGGCAATCAGGGTACGAGTCAAGCCATGCAGGGATCTGTGCTCTTTTTTCTCGCTCGGACGGTCTACTGTAATGACGTTTCCGTCAACTTTTACAGTCAAATCCGCCGGAAAATCTCTTTCCAGAGTTCCCTTCGTACCTTTTACGGTAATGTGATTGCCGCTGATTGCAACATTCACGCCGGAGGGAACATCGATCGGTTTTCTACCTATACGTGACATATTCGACGCAAACCTCCTTACCAGATAAATGCAAGGACTTCGCCGCCAACATTCTCTTTGCGTGCCCGTTTATCGGTCATAACGCCCTTTGAAGTGGAAACGATTGCAACACCTAAGCCCTTCATGACTTTTGGCATATCCTCGCAGCTTGTATAAATACGAAGTCCGGGTTTCGAAACCCTCCGCAATCCGGTGATTACAGCGGATTTGTTCTCCCCGTATTTTAAGTTAATACGGATGACACCTTGTTTTCCGTCATTGATAACCTGAAAACTCTTTACAAAACCTTCATCCACCAGAATCTGAGCGATTGCTTTCTTCATGTTGGATGCCGGAATGTCAACAGTGTCATGTTTTGCTGTGTTCGCGTTTCTAACGCGTGTTAGCATATCAGCGATTGTATCGGTGATTTGCATGCCGTCAACCTCCTTTGCTCGTGCTTACCAGCTAGCCTTTTTAACGCCTGGGATTTCGCCCTTATATGCCAATTCTCTGAAGCAGATACGGCAGATGCCGTATTTTCTCAAATAAGCGTGCGGACGTCCGCAGATTTTGCATCTGTTGTATGCACGGGTGGAATATTTAGGAGTTCTTTGTTGTTTCACAACCATGGATCTTTTAGCCATTCTAAATTTCCTCCCCTTACTTCGTGAACGGAGCGCCCAACAGTGTTAACAGCTCGCGCGCCTCTTCATCGGTTTGTGCGGTCGTGATGAAGGCGATATCCATACCACGAACCTTATCAATTTTATCATATTCGATTTCCGGGAAAATCAACTGCTCTTTGATACCCATGGAATAGTTTCCGCGGCCGTCAAAGGAGTTCGGATTGATTCCTCTGAAATCTCTTACTCTCGGAAGAGCAACGTTGAACAATCTGTCAACGAATTCGTACATCTGATCCGCACGGAGGGTAACCTTCGCGCCGATATTCATGCCTTCACGCAGCTTAAAGTTAGCAACGGATTTTCTTGCTTTACAAACAATAGCCTTCTGGCCGGTGATCAAAGCAAGGTCGCCCATGATTGCATCGATCATCTTTGCGTTATCACGAGCTTCGCCGCAGCCTACGTTGATTACAACCTTCTCAAGCTTCGGAATCTGCATGACGCTTTTGTAGCTGAACTTTTTCATCAAAGCCGGAGCTACATCACTTTTGTAGTAGTCCTTTAGTCTAGCCATGAATGTTCCTCCTCACTTAGAATGTTGCGCTGCAATGTTTGCAGACACGAACTTTATTTCCGTCTTTGTCAACGGAATGTCCGACTCTTGTCGGTTTGTTGCATTTCGGACAAACGACCATTACTTTGCAGGCATAAATCGGAGCTTCTGCTTTCACGATTCCGCCCTGCTCGCCCATACGTCTCGGCTTCACGTGTTTGGTTACCATATTGATGCCTTCCACGATTACTTTGCCTTCTTTTGGGCTGACCTCCAGAACCTTACCGGTCTTGAGGGTCTTCTTTTCGTCCTTATATTTGTCCTTAAACTTACCGGTCAACAATACAACGGTATCGCCGGTTTTTACGTGCAGCTTATTCACTAAAACGTGCACCTCCAATTAAAGAACTTCAGGAGCAAGGGATAAGATCTTCATGTATTCTTTTTCACGAAGTTCTCTTGCTACCGGCCCAAAGATACGGGTTCCTCTTGGGTTTTTGTCATCTCTTATAATAACAGCAGCGTTTTCGTCAAAGCGGATGTATGTGCCATCCTCTCTGCGAAGACCCTTTGCTGAACGAACGATAACTGCTTTTACAACATCGCCCTTTTTAACAACGCCGCCTGGTGTTGCTTTTTTAACCGAAGCAACCACAACGTCGCCGATGTTAGCATACCTTCTGCGGGTACCGCCTAACACGCGGATACACATTAATTCTTTAGCACCGGTGTTGTCCGCTACCTTAAGGTAAGTTTGCATCTGTATCACAGTGCGTTCCTCCTTTCGGACTGAAAAGCTTATTTTGCTTTCTCCAGTATTTCAACAACTCTCCATCTTTTGTCCTTGGACATCGGACGGGTTTCCATCACCATTACGCGGTCACCGATACCGCACTGATTTTCTTCATCATGCGCTTTCAGCTTCACGGTACGTTTGATGATTTTCTTATACAGCGGGTGACGAACGTTATCGGCAATTGCCACAACAACGGTTTTATCCATCTTGTCGCTGACAACATTTCCTACCCGAGTTTTTCTGAGGTTTCTTTCGCTCATAGCTTAAATCCTCCCTTCGTACTATTGCACACTCTTTAGTTCTTGCTCGCGGATAACCGTCTTTATGCGAGCAATGTCTTTTTTCACAGCTTTAATACGCATAGGGTTATCGAGCTGGTTAACAGCAAGTTGGAAGCGCAGCTTGAAGAGCTCATCTTTGAGGTCTGTCAACTTTTCATTCATTTCTACGAGTGACAAGTCACGGATTTCTGAAGCTTTCATTATTGCTCACCACCTTGTTCTTCCTTGGTAACGAATTTACATTTGATCGGCAGCTTGTGCATTGCAAGACGCATAGCCTCTCTGGCAACCTCTTCCGGCACTCCGGCGATTTCAAACATAACACGTCCCGGTTTTACAACCGCAACCCAGTATTCCGGGGAACCTTTACCGGAACCCATTCGAGTTTCAGCAGGTTTTTCGGTTACCGGCTTGTCGGGGAAAATTTTGATCCATACCTGACCGCCACGTTTGATGTAACGGGTCATGGCAATACGGGCAGCCTCAATCTGGTTGGAAGTAATCCATGCAGGCTCAAGTGCTTGCAAGCCGTACTCACCATGGCTGACGGTATTTCCGCGGGTGGCTTTACCGGTCATACGACCTCTGTGCACACGGCGGTATTTTACACGCTTTGGCAGTAACATTATTTACTTCCTCCTTCCTTGCGAGGCTTTCTTCTCGGAGCAGGAGCGGTTCTCTTGCCGCTTACTTCTCCTTTCAGAACTTCACCTTTGTAGATCCAAACCTTAACGCCGATTTTACCGTAAGTGGTATTTGCTTCCGCAAAGCCATAATCGATATCAGCGCGGATGGTCTGCAACGGGATGGTTCCTTCATGATAGCTTTCTGCACGAGCGATTTCCGCTCCGCCCAAACGGCCGGATACACGGGTTTTGATACCCTTTGCACCAAGCTTCATGGTTCTGCCGATACATTGTTTCATTGCACGGCGGAAAGAAATTCTCCGCTCCAGCTGTGCTGCGATGTTCTCAGCAACAAGCTGTGCATTTAAGTCGGGCTGTCTAACCTCGACGATATTCAATACAACCGGTTTGCCGATCATATTCTGTACTGTCATACGAAGCTTTTCGATTTCCGCTCCGCCTTTTCCGATTACGATACCGGGTTTTGCACAATGAATGTGTACGCGAACTTTCTCTGCGTCACGTTCGATTTCGATTTTCGGCACGCCGGCAGCATACAAGGTCTTTTTGAGGAATTTACGGATTTTGTAATCCTCTACCAGTATATCGCCGAATGCGTTATCTTTTGCAAACCAACGGGAATCCCAATCCTTAATAACGCCCACTCTAAGTCCATGTGGGTTTACTTTTTGGCCCATAGTTTACCTCCTCTGACGGGCAGCCGATGACTTCTGTGCTTTCACAGAATTGCCGCCACAATTATTCCTTTTCCTTCAGGACTAAGGTAATATGTGATGATCTTTTTAAAACGCTGAATGCACGTCCCTGTGCTCTCGGTCTGATTCTTTTCATGGTCGGTCCGGGAGTCACATAGCATTCTGCCACATATAAGCTGTCTTTGCTCATGTTATGGTTGTTCTCAGCATTGGCAATTGCCGATTTGAGAAGCTTCTCCAGGGGTTCGCAAGCAGCCTTAGGTGTGTTTTTAATGACTGCCATAGCAACGTCGACCGGTTTGTTCCTGATCAAGTCAAGAACGATTTGAACCTTTCTAGGAGCGATTCTGACATGTCTGAGGTAAGCTTTTGCTTCCATTTAAAAATTCCTCCTTCCGGCCTATTTTCCGTTGTTAGACGTTTTGGATCCCGCGTGACCTTTATATGTCCTTGTAGGCGCAAACTCACCGAGCTTATGACCTACCATGTCTTCGGTAACATATACTGGTACATGCTTACGTCCGTCATGAACTGCGAATGTGTGACCAACGAAATCCGGGAATATTGTTGAAGAACGGCTCCAGGTTTTGAGGACTCTCTTTTCGCCTGCTTCGTTCATCTGCATAACTCTTTTTAACAGGACCGGCTGTACATAAGGTCCCTTCTTAACACTTCTACCCATGATTCATCTGCCTCCTTTCGACATTACTTCGCATTTCTGCGTTTTACGATAAATTTATCGGAGCGATGATGCTTCGCACGAGTCTTATATCCAAGAGCAGGTTTGCCCCAAGGAGTAACAGGTCCGGGACGTCCGACAGGAGATTTACCTTCACCACCACCGTGCGGATGGTCGCATGGGTTCATAACAGAACCGCGAACGGTCGGTCTCCAGCCCATATGACGTTTTCTGCCGGCTTTACCGATGCTGACATTTTCGTGGTCGATATTACCGACCTGTCCAATGGTAGCAACGCAGTTTACCGGAACATTTCTCAGCTCGCCGGAAGGCAGACGAACCAGCGCATAAGCGCCTTCTTTTGCCATCAGCTGTGCCATGTTACCTGCTGCACGAACCAACTGTGCGCCTTTTCCGGGATACAGTTCCACGTTGTGGATAAAAGTACCGACCGGGATGTTTGCCATCGGGAGCGCATTGCCAGGTTTGATATCAGCGTCTGCGCCGGAACGGACAACATCGCCGACTTTCAAATCGTGCGGAGCAAGGATATAACGTTTTTCGCCGTCCTCATACTGCACCAATGCGATATGAGCGGAACGGTTCGGATCGTACTCTAAAGTGAGTACATTTGCATTCATGCCAACTTTGTCTCTCTTGAAGTCGATGATACGATATTTGGTACGGTTTCCGCCGCCTCTGTGGCGAACGGTGATCCGTCCGTAGCTGTTTCTGCCGGATTTATTTTTCAGCGGAGCAAGCAAGCTCTTTTCGGGAGCCACTTTGGACAGCTCGGAATAATCGGTAACTGTCATCTGACGTCTGGAAGAGGTTGTTGGTTTGTAGCTTTTAATTGCCACTGTGTTCACTCTCCTATTTCGGTTTAGCGGCCGGCTCAAGCCGACCATACGTTACCTGCTTTCATCGCTTGCGCGGTAAAAGCTCACACATGAAACGAATCGCTTGATTAGTTCATGCCTTCGAAGAACTCAATCCCTTTTGAATCCTCTTTCAGTGTAACAATTGCTTTTTTCCAATTCGGTTTGTAACCGACGTTTCTGCCGACACGTTTTTGTCTGCCTTTGCAGTTCATGGTGTTAACCTTTGCAACGGAGACGTTAAACAGAGCCTCAACCGCTTTTGCGATTTCGATTTTGTTCGCGTCAACCGCAACGCGGAAGGTGTACTTTTTGTCGGCAATCCGCATCATGGAATCTTCGGTGATAATTGGTTTCAAGATAATATCTTGTGCTGATCTCATTATGCGTACACCTCCTCAAGTTTCGCAATGGCATCCTTCGCTACGATAAAGGTATCATAATGGAGAATGTCATATACATTGAGTGTGTTCACCAGAGCGGTCTTTACGCCGGGAATGTTCGCAGCGCTCTTGATCACCTTCTGGTCAACAGCCGGCATTACAATGAGTGCTTTTTTGCCTGCGTTGCAAGCGGTGAGCATATCAATGATTGCCTTTGTTTTGAAATCCTCGAGCTCAATTTTCTCGATAATCATCATGTTGTTATCCAAAACCTTGGTGGACAAAGCGGATTTCATCGCCAGTCTTTTCACCTTTTTGTTGAGGGAGTAGCTGTAATCACGAGGTTTCGGACCTAACGCGATTCCGCCGTGAGTCCATTGCGGTGCTCTTGTGGAACCTTGTCTTGCATGGCCGGTGCCTTTCTGTTTCCAAGGCTTTCTGCCGCCGCCGCGCACTTCTGTACGGGTGAGGGTAGACTGTGTGCCCTGACGTTGGTTAGCGAGATAGTTTACCACCATCTGGTGCATAACCGATTCATTCGGTTTGATACCGAAAATAGCATCCGAAAGCTCCATAGAAGAAACTTCTTTCCCTGCCATATCTAATACTGCAACCTTTGGCATTGTGCTTCCTCCTTCCCTTAAGCCTTCTTGACACTGTTGATTATGGTAACGATGCCGCCCTTAGGACCGGGTATCGCACCCTTCAGTGCAATCAGATTGTTTTCTGCATCAACCTTAACAACAACCAGATTCTGGATTGTAACGGTCTCTGCACCCATGTGACCCGGCATTTTCTTGCCTTTCGGGATTCTGGACGGATCGGAAGCCGCTGCCATTGATCCCGCGTGACGGTGGACAGGTCCGGTACCATGGGTTTCTTTTAATTTGGAGTTGTTGTGACGTTTTACGGTACCTGCAAAACCTTTACCTTTGCTGGTGCCCTGAACATCAACGATGTCGCCTTCAGCGAAAAGATCCGCTTTCAGGATGTCGCCGACATTGACAGCGTCGCAATCTTCCAGTCTGAGTTCTTTCAGTGTTCTCTTCGGGGCTACATCTGCTTTTGCAAAATGTCCCGTCATAGGTTTGTTGACATTGCCCGGTTTCATATCGCCGAAACCAATCTGAACAGCATTATAGCCGTCATTCTCGATTGTTTTCTTCTGAGAAACAACGCAAGGTCCTGCTTCGATGACAGTAACCGGAATAACGTTACCTTTTTCATCGAAAATTTGGGTCATACCGATTTTTTTACCGATAAGTCCTTTTTTCATGGTGTTTACCTCCTTTAGGTTATTGGTTGGCTTTGCCAACATGACCTGCTTGGCTTTCGAAAAACGAAATCAGTTTTCTGTCTTAGAACTTGATTTCGAGCTCTACGCCGGCAGGAAGTTCCAGGCTCTGGAGCGCTTCCACTGTTTTGTTGGAAGGTCTCAGGATATCAATGAGCCTTTTGTGAGTTCTCATCTCAAACTGTTCCCGGCTGTCCTTGTACTTATGAACCGCACGGATGATGGTTACGATTTCCTTCTCGGTCGGAAGTGGAATCGGGCCGGATACTCTGGCGCCTGTACGTTTTGCGGTTTCCACAATTTTTACCGCTGACGCATCGACCAAGCTGTGGTCATAACCTTTCAGTCTGATTCTGATTTTTTCTTTGACTGCCACTGTCATCGCCTCCTTAAATTTGTTTGGGGGGAAGACTAAAGCTTAACACGCCCCCGTGCGTTTCGCGCACGGACATTAAAAAATTCCGAAAAAACCGCATAGTTCTCCCGGAGCGTCCCTAATACGATTGTTGCCCTGGCAGGGTTGTCCTAACACAATCCCGTCAAACATTGCAATCCCATTATTCAGCTTTTGTCGCCCGGTTTA
>CAUHFD010000003.1 GCA_959605275.1 uncultured Eubacteriales bacterium
TATACTGTAATAATCAGGATTTTTATGATTATACTCATTCCTGTCCCCATTCGCTTACAGCTTAAACTATTTGGATGTGACTCAGACCACAGTGGTTTGTCGTTAGCTAACTCGTTGACGTTTCTTGGAGTGCTATAGCCGTACCAAAATCAACTTTGATATATTATAGATACATTATAGAAAGAAACAATACTCCATGCCCGCTTAATGTGTAAGGAATCCTGATTACATGATTTTTTATTGAAAAAGGCAGCGATATTTCTTCCAACCCGTCTAGTTGAGCATATTTTTTTTTCTGTGCTGTCCAAAACTCCAAGGCATCATCCTCCAGCAAATTCGCCACTTCGGTATCTACCAAAGAGCCCAATGTGTCAAAATCAGCAGAGCTTTCTTTTCGTTTGATATGCGCAGAATCCTGTAACCATCTCTGAAAGAAATTACTATGGGTTTCGTCTACCAGCCATGCCTTCACAGACACGCTATCCGACTGGGAGTCAGCCGTAATACAAATTTCCAAATCTTCCGCAATATTTTCTCTTTCAAGGTTATGATTATAAACCATAACCTGCAGATGCTTTTTCAGAGGATCGACAGCGGCAATTGCTCCGATCGTATTGCCTTTCTTCTCTGCTTCGCCTGAACGAACGGCAACACTGCTGCAGCCGGACATATTTTTTATCATTTGTGCCACATGGTATGCCGGCACCTTTAACGTTGGCTGATCGGTCAACCAGAAATCACAGTGATATGCCCAATTGGCAAAATATTCGCACCCGTTCGCGCAGCAGGCATGATACATTTCAGCCATCCATGATGCTCCGTATTCTGTTCCGTCCTGCGCATTGGACAGGCGATGAGGGGGAGACATTCCATCTGACAGGAATTGCCCTTCGCCTACATTTATTTTGGTAATGCCTAACTGCGGATATTCTTTTATACGCTGCAATGTTTCCGCAAGAATGCGCGGAAATTCCCAATATGGCAAACTCTCAGTGCCCAACTGATAATGACTAATCGAAAATCGGTTTACCTGTGTTCCGATTTCTCCGGTATAATAGTTTTTCCCATTTGCACAATGTGCCAGCATATTCGGCCATTTAGTATACTTTTCCAGGTTGCCAAGGGAAACATCTAAATGATTGGCTCCCAATTCTTTTTGCAGCGCTGCTACTGAGTAATCATATAGTTTATAATACTCCTCTTCCGTTCCGGTCCACCAATGATAATTGTCCGGCTCTGTGCCGATCCGAAACTGCCATTGCCGGTATTCCTCTGCCGGAAAATTGTCTGCAATCATACGGGCAAAACTGCTGATATAACGAAAATACTCTTGATAATCTTTTGGCGGCAGGCGATTTCCCCATCCGTAATCATCCGCTTCTATTTTCGATTGATCGGACAAGGCGTACGGAACATTTCCAATCACAATAACCGGCCTTACTCCTTGTCTTAATACGTTCTTCAATATGCGCAAAGGCGTGGAAAAATCACAGTGAGCGACACCCGACTCATCTACACTATACCATTCATTATAGCCTTTCCCGCCGGTAAATGTCATTAAGATCACATAATCTACAAACGGATATTGCTCCTTATACCAGCCATCCGGCATACGTCCGAAGGCCCCGTCATCATCGAAGCAGCGAACATCCCAAATACAAATCGCTTGTGCCACATTGGACAAAGTTATACCTGTATCAGAGGTGTTTATCCAAACCGGTACCATCTATTCAACACTTCCTCTTTCTGATATTGTTATTCCTCGTCAACAAAGCAGGCAGCTACGATTTCATCAATATTTCCGGTCGCCAAACCGATATTGGTATCTGCCGCACCATAATAAATCCGAATGGTTTTGCCGTCATCATCCAATAAAGCATTACAGGTAAATACTACATTTGCTACGCGGCCTTTCATCTCATATTCATGTTCCGGCCAAAGAATAAAATCTCTGGTGTAGCCGATAACCTTGCTTGGATCGTTTAAATCCAACATACATGCTTTTAAACGGTAAATAAATCCATTACAGGTTTCAGAAACGGTATGGTAAATTTCCAGCCAGCCTTTATCGGTTTTAATCGGAACGGCACCGGCGCCCAGCTTAAATCCGTCACGGAACGGTTTTCCTTTGTACATAACTGGCCTGCTCTTACCCCAGAAAACCAGATCAGGAGAATAACTGCACCACATATAGCAAGGAAGCAGCTCATTACCGAAAGGACGATCGAATCGAACATACAGATTATCAATTTTTTCGGGGAACAAGCAACCGTTACGGTTTCCCAAATCACTGGCAATGGCAACTCGTTCAAACTGTTCAAAATCCTTGGTACGAAGAATGCCGACTCTTACTTCATTTTGCGACAAATCACTGGCATATAAAATAATATATTCATCGCCGATTTTAGTGATCCTGGGATCATAGGTACAGGTTTCGGGATGTATGGGATCGGGCTCCGGCCACTTTACCGGTTCCGGATCCGGTGTAAAATGAACACCGTCTTTGCTGCGGGCAATCCAAATACGATGAATATCATCCAGAGTAGTGCAATCCATCATCAGAATATATTCTCCGTTATGCTTAATAGCGCCCGGATTAAAAGTATAAAGTACATCTATTGGCATCATTGACGGGCTGACAACCGGGTTGTGTTCGTATTTGGTTAACAATCTTTTCTTCATGCTTATATCATTCCTTCAATAATTTTATCTGTCTTTCTGCAAGGAAAATTTTCCACGCTATACTTTTTCTTATGAAAACTGCGTCTACGCTTCATAAAAGGCAGACGCAGCTTGATTATGCCATTATCTCTTCAAAGATGCTTTGTAAGTATCGATATCACTTTGCCATTTCGGTTTAAACTGTTCCAAAACTTTGGTTACATCTGTTCCTTTACCGATTTCCCAGAACAGTTCATCAATCTTTTGGATTCCGCAATTTGTGCTCCAAGTTGTAGAAATCTTCGGATAAAGCGATTCAAAACGTTCCACTTGTTCATTAGTTAAATATCCTTGCAGATATTCTTTTCTCTTTTCAAAATCTTGCTTCATAAACAAATAGCCGTATGCAGCGCCTCCGCTTGGATTTTTGGAACCTTTTGGCACACCGAAAGTTCCGATCGTACCCGGTGCCACATTTTCATTCGCACTCGGACCGGTCGGCCACGGAACAAAGTCCCAATCAAAATACAAATCCGACACAAAGTGTGTTTTGTTTCCGAAACGATCAATTACCATTGCAATGGTTCCCAACTGGAAGTTTGCTTGACTCCAACCTTGCCAAAATTCAAATCCTTTATTCACATAGGCGATTTCACGTAAAAAGTTTAAAGACTCCCGAACTTTGGCATCTTCAAAATTAAGCTTAAAATCCTTGACTCCGCTGTTCGTCACCAAATCTGTACCGTTGGCAACCAAAAAGCCGGTATAGTCCCATGCGGATAGCGGAACTAATTTTTCCCCTTCCGGTGTCTTTTCTTTGCTTAAATCCACAACAAGTTTTTTCATGTTATCAAAAGTCCACTCGCCTCTGTTATACATCTCAAGCGGTGTTTCATAGCCTAGGTTGTCTAACAAAGTTTTGTTGTAAATGACAATTTCCATGTGTGGAATAGAGGACATTGCATACAATTCGCCGTCTAAAACAAAGGTATCCATAATTGACTTTGTTGAAGCAAATATCGGATCATCTTGGTCTACATATTGGGTAATCGGAATACACAAATCACGCAACATCGTTGATTGACCAACCGGTGCAAAATCATAGGTATTGTTTGCAACCAATTCAAGAGAAAGTTTGTTTTCTAGTTCTGCTGAGTTGACTACAGTATATTCAACAGTTGCATTATACCATTCCTTTAACTTCTGACGGATTTCACCATGCTCCTGTTCCCAACCGTCATAGCCGATTACCTTAATGGTTTTTCCATCTATCTCTTTTGGCAAACTAACCGAGCCATGATTGCCGATCCCTGAAGCCCCGGAATCAGTGCTACCGGTATCGCCGCAGCCAGTCAATCCCATTACCCCTATCATAGCAGCTAACAAAACCACTGAAACAACTTTTCTTTTTTTCATACTTATTTTGAAAAGCATTACGTGCTTACTTTCCATTTCCGCCTTTCCTCAGTTTATTGATAAGCTTCTATTTTACATACTCGCTCGCGCCGATGTCAAATTTGCCGTTTTGAGGGACTTGAATACCGAAATAGTCCTTGCCGCCATTATGTAACAATGTCTTACCGGCATCAATACAAGGTGATCCCTCTTTCAGCTTATACCCGTCAACAGTATTGATTCCGATTTTGCCGCTGCCCGGATTCACAAATTTCGGATCAGCATATATACTGTTTTTCTGCGGGAGCTTGCTGAAATCATAAGAGCCATAAAAAACATTAGTGTCAAAAGAAATAACATCCCGATTAATCAAGAAGTCCTCTCCCGTACAATTCATATAAAAAATATTGTTTGTAAATCTTGCATCTAATGGGCTCTTTCCACTGCCTGCCCAGTTATATGAGCCTATCAACCGCGTGCTTTTTTTCAGCCCATCCTTAACATAAAATGAATTGTTGTAAATCTTTACATCTGAAATTGGTCCGGAGAGTGTAAACAAAGCATCCATATCATTCTGACTGATATTATATCTAACTGTAATATCCCGATTAAATCCGCTGTAATCACCATCTGTGCAAAGTAAGAGGAATCCGCCTTCATTGTCATGGCTGTAATTATACTGCACCACCGTGCGCTCACAGTTAATGTCAACATCAAAGCCCATTCCATCTCCGCCGACTTTTTTAATGTCATACGCTTCGTTATACTGCATCACCGCATTAGAGGAATTGTGAGGCCACATACCGGCATATGCGCCTCTTCCAACATAGGATGTGTTTGTAAGAGTATTATATTCCATCAACGGATAATTAACACAGTTGATATAAATACCATCACCGGCACAATTAGCAATAAAGTTGTTACGAACAGTCACATTTGAAGAAGGGAAATAATCTCCCGTGCTCCAGTACACACCCGTACGTTTATTATAATCCGAAGCAAAGGTGATCCCGTTACCCTCTGTGTCTTTAACTGTGCACCCCTGAATGAGAATATCATTAAACGCAACCGGATTCTTCGCTAACTGGCTGATAAAAATAATGCCGCCATTCCAGCGTTCACCGCCTTGTGCAGAAACATCATGAATATCCAAATTAATCAGATAAATATGATTACTGATTCCACCATCACGGTAAACACCGGCTGAAACCTGTCCTCCGGCAGTAACATAAACGCCTTTTCGATTTCCTTCAAACTCAGATGTATTTGTAATCTCAAAATTTCTGACTTCGACATATTCTAATGCAGATAAAGAAACTGCTGCATTTTCGCCGTCTCCGTTAATAATCGGTTTGTTTCCTTTGCCGTACATGTCAAATACAATATGTTTTCCTTTGGTCCCAGATGATTGCGGTATTAACGGCTCATCCCATATGCCACCTGCCTTAAAAAGAATTTTAGAGCCAGGATCAAATTGGGTTTTGTTTACCTTTTTCATAGATTTCCAAGCTGTGTCCGGTGTTCTGCCATCGTTGTCATCATTCCCATTTATACTGTCTACATAATAAAGTTTATAGCTAGCTTCCATTTTTTCAACATCGCCATTAAACTCAACTTCTACTTTGATTGTTGATGTTGTTTTAGAACTGGCATTATCAGACACTGTATTCGTATTGCTATCACTTGTTATGGCATTTGTATTATTATCAGAAGCTGTATCTGAAACAATATCGGATACTATGTCCGAGGGAACTTGTGACTGTGATTGGTTTTCAGACGAACTATTTGCTGTGTAAGAAGATGTTGGCTCGAAGTCAACCGGAATTTTCTCTTCAACTGTGAAACAGGAAGTCAAGCTGAACGCCAATGTCAATGAAAGCACCCCAGCCACTATGGGAAAAGTTTTCTTCATCAAAATCAACCCCTTTAACTAATCTACTCTGCTATGGTAATATTTCTGTAAATTTCCTCATTAATCACCACATTTTGTTTGCCAACGCGTTCCATAATGTACTCATCATATTTTTGA
This sequence comes from uncultured Eubacteriales bacterium, assembly GCA_959605275.1. Taxonomy (GTDB): domain Bacteria; phylum Bacillota; class Clostridia; order Oscillospirales; family Ruminococcaceae; genus HGM13222. The sequence continues at coordinate 6,086 of CAUHFD010000003.1, forward strand.
TTTTTATATAACAATATCAATTTATTCCGTACATCGCCATAGTCTTTGTATCCATCTTCTGATTTAAACTCACTATATTGATCCCGAATTTGTCTGTAAAACTGAATCAAATCAGTATCATCCGGATTCAACAAGCCCTGTTCAACCATTAGCTCTTTCTGCTTTATCTGGAGATTACTTACCACATAATCAAAATAATTATTTTCCGTATATTGAGAATTGCCATAAATCACCTTGCCATTGTTAATTGCATTATTTCGCCTTTCGTTTTCAACTTTCAAACTTTTTTGAAAATACGAAAATGAAATATCATCTATCAATTTTTTTTCTTTACAATCAGAAAGAATGGCTTTATAGTAACGCAAGGATGCTGTCGCATCTTTCAATAGCTTATCCTTTGGCTGCTCCCCGGAAAAGTCACGTTCCCAAAACCCCTGGTCAACTTGTGCATCATAATTTTTATGAAAATAGTCGGCGACAAGTGCTTTGTTACGATTTATATAAAAATTTAGCTCTTCTTGAGAAATCTTTTCTCCATCTATTGTCATGACACAAGGCTTACTGGTACCTAAAACCACCATAGCAATTACCACAGCAGCTATGGCAAGTACAAAAAAACCTCCTATTATTACAACAGTCTTTTTCTTTACTGCCATAGCTTTCTCCTTTTCCAAACGATTAATTACGCTTCTTTTTCAGATAAATAAACAATACTACAATTCCGGCTCCTATCACGACCACAGTCGCTATAATGGTTCCTATTACTGCAAACCAGTTCACTTTTGTAACTGTCTTATATTTGACCGCTTGTGATTCACCGCTATCAGTATCCTCTTGCGAATTCATTTCATCAACGCCCAACATGCTGGTTATTGCACTCTCATCTGAAACATCAGATTCAATCACAACATCATCGGAAGAAACAAAACTCGCTGAAGCACTGTCAGAGGACGCCAACACATTCTTGCTGACGCTGTTTGATGATGTCTTTGAAGTCGCACTGTTGGAGGACGTCTTAGATGTTGTACCAGAAGTGGTTGCGATTGGCGCAGTAACATATTCATTTACATATAAATAACCCAATCCACACTGCCAGTTTGGAAACAGCGGTTTATCATTATCTGGTTGCGGAGAGTTTTCATCATTTCCTTCTAAAAATGTAATACGAAGATATCGCGCGGTTATCGGAACGTTATCAGAAGAAAAATATGCTTTAGTTGCATCAGCATTGGCAATATCGCGAATTTCCATGTAATCATAAGTAGTCCACGGTCCGCTTTCTTTATCGGCATAAGCAAACTCTATTGTGTTTTCTTTGCCAAACATTCCCGCCCAGATACCGGGTTGACCGCAAACACCCATAAATTCAAAGTCTTTAAATCCATTTTTGAACTCATAGATTATCTCAAGAGTTGCTCCAACATAGTCTTTCATTAAAGTGTCTGTACGATCAAACGAACCTCGAATACGAGTAAATAATTTTACTGTCTTATTCGTTTTAACTGCCGCAAGCGCTTTTGCATCACCATGTGCACTAAAAATATGATCAGCACCTGGCGTTACATCATAATAAGAAGGATATTTTACATTTATTTTTTTCGCCATAGGAAACGCTGCATTATTAAAGGGGTCCAGCCACTCTTTTGTTGCTGGAGTTTCTGCGCTCACAGCAAATATCATTTGCGACAACAAAAGTGCTGCTGTCAACCCAAATATCATCAGCTTTTTGATCAATTTCATACAATTGCTCCTTCCTTGGGACACTATTCTTAAAACAGTTGCGTTATTCTTTGTCTCCCGCCCCGGCAATATCTATCTGGGCGGGAGACCGATGTCTTTACTTTATTAAGAATCTTTTTCTGGTAAAAAGAACAACACCGGAAAAACCAAGCAGCAAAATCAGTGTCCAAATAAAGATATTATCGTTATGTACTCCTGTCTGCACAACCGCATTGATATCAGCAGGCACATTATTGAGTTTTAGAGTAGATATCGCATAGATTCCGGCATTAGACACGTCAAAGGAAACCATTCCGTTATTAGCCGTCACAGACTCTGCCACTAAATAGATCTTATTTTCAACTTTGTCAAACCGATAAATATAAAATTTCGACTGGGAAGTCTGCGCTTTTAACGGATCACTGTTTAACGAAAGTGAAATGCCTGCTTTAACGCCCAGTTTTTCCTGGTTGAGTGCAAAATAACCAGTTGTACCAGATTTAAAACTGTCTTTAAAACTGTCAAGCACCTGTTTGCCGGCAAATTTCTCAACTTCATCTTCTTGTAACAACAATGCAGTATCAAAAGGAATAGTAGGATCCAATATATTTTCACTGGTTATTGTGATCATATATTTGATGGTATCATTTTGAGGATCAATCAGTTTCACGACAATATCACAATTATTGGTCTTAGCTGCCTTTAAAACAGTAGGAGAAATAATGTCTCCGGCATTTAAATTGATAATCACTTTTTTGTTAGGATTTTCATTAATATAGGCAATGATCTTATCTTCCGGAATTTTATTCATTATTTCGCTTGTATCGCTCAGTAAAAGGTCGTCCAATTGAGCTTCTGCATTAACCAGTACATCAAAATGGCGAACGTAACTCTTTTGCAAATCTGTCAAAGCATTATATTTTGCTCTGGCATCCAATATAGCCTGCTTATTAGAAAGAGTAACCTCTCCAATCGCCATAATTGCTTCATCTACCGCAGTAGCTTTTTCTTGATTTTCCTTTTCCTGTTCTTCATCCAGATAACCGATATAGGTCTGATCCGGCTTGTCGAATATAAAGCTATCCACAAAAACAGTATTTGCAGCAGCAGATTCGAATACAATACCGGTCAATTCCACCTTTCCGATAGATGGAAATAGTTCTTTCAGGTTGACAGAGCCGGAATTTTGTCCTGCCTTCAATTGATTGAGAACAACAACTTTCTTCATTCCAGCAGATGTTTTTGCCATTAATGAAACGGTAAGATCGGCAGAATTACGGATTCTGTAGTATAAAGTATTGTTTTTAACCATCTGAATCGTTATCGGTGTTGCTTTGGATTCAATCGCTGTATTAGACGCAAGATCAGCTTGAAAATCATTATCATCATTAATTTTCACTTCAAACTTTCCTGCTGCATCCGCTGTCCCGTTTTGAACAGTGCCGTTCCACCATTTATCCACATTGACCACACTAAACCAGTCCGGTGTCATTGGTATTACGGTAACCACGCTGTCCGGATAACCTTCATAATACTCGTTTTCATCATCAAACAAAAAGCGTTCTACCAACATGGTTGACCCTACAGCTGCCTCATACTCAAAACGAACTCCCTGCACAAACAAATCATTGTTGTCATCTGACAACGCTAATAGATTGGAATTCTGCCCAATCAAGAAATAATCAGAGGATTTTCCTGCTGGAATTTCACCAATATAAACTTTTGTCGGTTCTTCCTTATCATTGACACTCTTTTTGATATTCAGGTAAACCTTCACATTAAATTCCGAATTTGCTTTGTAGAATACTGCATTCTGTTCATTCAGATTGACGGTCAAGCAAGAATCCGGTTCCCACACATCAACATATACGTTTTTCGCCCATTCCTGACCGACAGTAAGTTTCCAAAGATCATTATCATAAGACAGTGAAAAACGATTTGCATCATCTTGATCTACATGCCAATCATCGCTCCACCAATAATCTTTGTTTGCTTCATCAAACCAATTCGGCTGTAATGTTTCTGCATCACCGCCAGAACCGGATACAATATTAGTAATTTGCAATTTCGATTCTAACGACCAAAAACCATTGGCAGAAAAATATTTTGCATAAATCGGCACATTTTTCTTAATCATAATCGGTGCTGTATAATCTGTATAATCGCCGTTTGCACCGATTTTATACATCACGCGCTGCGCACCGGAAGGAGCATTCACAGATACATTAACTTGTTCTGTCATAGTCAAGTCATCCAGAGATATAACAGGCGCTTCCGGACGCTCACTCGGATACTGCTTATCATATCCTGCAAAATCAAATAATCTGATGCTCATCTTCTTTCCGTTGGTCTGTGTACCGTATGCATTACGGAATACCATACCGTATACATCCAGCTTATTGTCATAAATAAAGGATTTCAGTGAATCCACTTCTCTTAAGTCGACAATGCCCTTTGACTCTCCGTTAATAGTGTTAATAATTTTTACTCCATCGTTATAATCTGCGCCCTGTCCCAAGACCAATCGCAAATCCGTTGCAAATTCAGAATTAATATCATAATATAAATACGGTGTTTTTGCCAAATCAAGAGTATACTTTGCACCGAGATGCTTATAATCCTCAAAGTCGCCATGAAATTCTAGATCAACAGTACCGTCTTCTTGAAATTTGACACTGAATCGAGTAGGAAGCGTTCCGGAACCGGTACTCCAATCCCAATCCCACCAGTCACCCGCCTCAGAGTCAGACAGCCAAACAGGATAAATAGTATCATCGCCTATAGCAGAGTCTGTTTCTGTCGGGATATTCATTTCCTCCTCTGTCGCGTAAAAATGATGGAACCGCAAGCTGTCTCCGACAGAAAAATGATCAGTATAGAAGCCGGCACCATTCAACTGTAAAATACCATCTGAATCAATAGCATCTGCTATGCCTTCTGTTTCGGTCAGTTTCAGTTGAATCTCTTTTGTATAACCGCTCTTCACTGTACCAACTGTGATTTTTTCCCCATTGCCTGTAACAATATAAAAATCAGAATCGGCAGATGACTCAACTTTTATATTTAAATATGGCATAAGGGTAGTATCAATCTGAATACTGTCGGTATTGCTCTCAACATAATTGTTGTCGCCATCAGATTTGGATTTTAATATGTATTTCCACTTTCCTCCCTGAACCTCAATACTGCATTTTTCGTTTTCCGTTCCGCTGTATTGTCCGGAAGCATCCCAAGACGTCGTTTTATCCTCATTAAACCAAACCGGGGTAAGTGTTTCCGGTAATTTCAATGCAGGATCAAATTCACTAGTTAAAAGAAATTTATGATAAGTAAATTTATCTCCAACTGCAAATCCGGTTGTGGTAAATCCGATACCATGCAAGAAGAAATTTCCGTCTGCATCAATATAATCGGACAGCCCGGGAATATCAGCAAGCTTAAACTGGACTTCCTTTTCGCCGGAAACAGTTGTAAATTTCAACTGCTTCAGTTCACCTTGATCATCCTTTTGCTTCACATTTAAAAACAATTGTGAATATCTCGGCGAGGTAACTTTAATGGTCAAATAGGGCGTTTCGTTTACATTGACGTTAAATCCCCTTTGATTTGTATTAACAAATCCTTGGTCCCATGCGGTTCCGTTTAACGTATAGCTCATGCCCTGTTTTTCTTTTACAGTAAAACGCCAGCTTGTGCCGCTTGCATCTGCTTGATCAACTGAAAACCAAACGGATCTTTTATCTGCATCGAACCAATCCGGCTGGATACGGCTATCTGCAACTTCGGTATAAACCGTTTTGTCATTTTCAATAGACACGTTAAAATCAGCAGCATAAAAGTCATAGATAGCAAAAGAATCCTCTACCTCAAATCCCTCTGTTGAAAATCCCATTCCGTGTAGATAGAATTGACCATTTTGCATAAAATCGGATATCCCGGGAATGTCCGAAATCTTTATATATCCTTCTGTTGCGCTTGTATTTGGTATATCTGCCAATTTGATTTTTGTCAAATCTGCCGGCTTTTGCCCGTCTGCCGGTTGTTCTTTACTTACATTAATATAAATATTTGATTCTTTTGGGGTTTTTACTTTATAATAGAGATAAGGAGCCTTATTTGTATCAATATACAATCCCGAAGAATTTGACTCGCAAAATCCCTGATCCCATGCAAGCCCATGCACTGTATAGGTCCAGGCGTTCTGCATGGTAAATCGCCAGCTGTCTGCAATGCTGTCAGCCTGATCAGTTGCCCACCATGCAGTATAATCATCAATTACCCAGCCTGGCGTATACTCAACAACATTTTTCTTTGCACTAGTAAAGTAAAAGTCATAATATTCCAGATAATCTCCTGTGTTCGGTACAAAATTATCAGTCTTAAATCCAGTTGCAGTCAAGCTTAAAATGCCCTGGTCATCTATCAATTGTTCAATTCCCGGAATATCAGAAAGCTTGATTTGCATCTCAGTCAATTGGTTCGCTTTGATGGTCGCAAAATCCAGCCGAATCCAATCTCCTTCCGGTTTTTTATTTAAAAACAAAGTGGTATCTTTGGAAGCCTTTACTTTTATATTCAAGTAAGGCGTTTTACTGGTGTCAATATTTAATTCACCCTGATTGTATTCAATAACATTATCGGTCCAGCCCCAGTCGGTTTTCAATAAATATTTCCAAACGCCATCCTGAACCGTAAGGTCACATCTTCCATGTCCCTCCTCATACATACCGCCTACAATCCACCAGTTCGTTTTGTTTTCCTCTGTAAACCACGTCGGCTGTACCTTAACTTCTTGATCTGACCCTTGTGCTGCAATAGAAACAATAGACATAAAAGCAAGGTTTATCATCATTACTAATGCAATAACAGCTGAAAGCAGTCTTTTCTTGTTTTCTTTAAAATAAGTCATTTTCTCACCGTCCATAATTAATAATTTAAATTAATGTGTTTCGGTTTTCTACAACCATTTCATTTAAACTTTTTTGTTTCTGACTCTATCGAATATTTGCAAAACCTTCTGCATGGGCAGTGCACTTACCTACGCCGAAAGCTATCAAATTTTCAATCGGAGTCCGAATACAAATACCCAGCCGATCAATGTCGGCTTTAATCATGAATTATGAAAAAGCACCGATATTAATCATCTCTTTTTCATTTGCTATATCATCAAACTGCGATGGCTTTGCAGTTTGGTATGCAACAGAACTTTTAGTCAACCGGAACCCACTTCCGTTAGAAATCCCATAGATCGGATCATCGCCCGCAAAACCGGGGTCGCCCATCTTCTTTTCACTATCGGAAATATCGGAAAAGTTATAAGTACCGTAATACAAATTTCCTCGGAATTGATACTCTGTATCGGGATAGAACTGATTAAAACCGGTTCCGTTCATAGAAAATATGTTGTTCTCCACGCTGACGTGATTGGGACCGCCGCCGCTGTTCCCCCACTGATACATTCCGATCAAACGTGTATTCGGCGGTTGCTGACAAGAAACGGTGTTATTATAAATTTTAATATTGGTAATCGGACCGGACAATGTAAATATCTGTCCTTTATCTTCTTCACTCAAATTATGTCTTACCGTAACGTCATCATTATAACCGCCTTGGTCCCCGGAAGTGCAGATCAGTAAGAATCCGCCGTCATTATGATGGCTGTAATTATATTGTACTAAGGTATTATCACAGTTAATATCGACATCATATCCTTGTGCGTCACCACCAACCAACGCCTGTCCGTATGCCTCATTGTACTGCATAATTGCATTTGCGGAGTTGTGCGGCCAGATACCGGCATAAGCCGTATCCCCTGCCCAACAGCAACCATATACGACATTTCGTTCAATCAGCGGATCAATAGCGCAAGACTGAAAAACCCCATCTCCTCCGCAGTTATAAACAAAATTATTGCGGATCACAATATTCTTAGATGGTGTATACGGCATCTCTGCCCAATCAATTCCAATCCGTTTGCTGTAAGCGGAAGTAAAAGTGATTCCGTTCGCATTGGTGTCTTTGATCCTGCAATTCTCAATGAATACATTTTCATATGTAACCGGCTGAGCTGCTTTTCTGGTGTCAAAGACGATTCCGCCCCCGGTGCGGCTGTAAACGCTGGTAACATCATGTACATTGATATTGCTTAGATAAATTTCCTTAAAATTGCCTCCCTGCGTGTCCTCTCCGCCACATTCCGAATAAACACCGCATCGTGTCCTGTCTGCTTCGGGTGCAATATTTGTCACCTCAAGATTCGCAATTTTAATATAGCTTAAATTTTTCAGATTGACTGCTGCAAAATTGCCGTTCCCGTTAATAATCGGATCCGGGCCTTCACCGTAACGGTCAATTTCAATAAACCCCTCGCTGTCCTCTCGTACAGGAGCCAAGGTGCCAAAAAAAACACTGCCGGCTTTCAACAACACCTTTGTATGGGCAGAAAGCATCATTCCATTGATACGTTCCAATGTCTGATATGCTGTTTCCGGCGTTGAACCGTCATTGTCATCCGAACCATGCAAGCTGTCCAGATAATAAATCATCCCTGTCCCTCCTTCTGTGCGTATTTCTTGTGCGAAAACCGGAAGAAAGGATAATATCATTTCCACAACCATAATCGCCAAGAAGATTTTCTTTCTTTTCACTGCAATGTTTCCTGCCTAATTTCTCAAATATATTTTTACAATATTATATTATCAAGTAATTTCGCAATTGTATATCGTTCATTTTCTAAGGATATACAAAAATCCATACCATGCGAAAAATATGCGATTCATCGGCATTTGCATCATATGGTAATGACCATCATACAATTCTTATTTATTCATTTCACGAAATTTTCCCGGAGTAATGCCGCAGTATCGCTTAAACACCCGAATAAAAGTATTCACATTGTCATAGCCTGCAGCAGATGAAATATCCGCAATGTTTTTATCACTTTGTATCAGTAAATTTTTTGCGACCTGAATTCGTTGGCTGTTAATCACATCCAAAAGACCTTTTCCGGTTTTTTGTTTATATGCAGCCGATAACATTTTCACATTAGTATTTAAAATATCTGCAATGAAAGCAACGCTCATGTCTTGATTGGAATATTGTTCCTCGATAATTTGTTGTACCTTGCTGACAAACTCCAACGATTCTTTTTCCTTGATGCGTTGTGTGCAAGCCTTAAAATACTGTATAAAATCATCTGTTGCCTGCTTCAACTGATTTCTGCTGTCGGCTTCAACGGTCCGGAAAATCATATCATTTAATCGTTCCGCATCATCCTCAAAAAAGCTACGATTCTGCTGAACCTGCTGTGCAATAGCATTCATACATTCTGTTAACTGTACCTTTAAAATGCTGATATCCGCAACGCTTTCATCGAGTATTTGATCTGAAATCATGGCAAACAACCGTACTACTTCCACCCAATCTTCTGTTTTACAGGCAGAAATCAGTTGATACTGCATCACAATCAACTGCGTATAATTTTGATCGGGGACAGTAAGTTTCAACGCGTCATTATATGACAATATTGTCTTGCCCAACGCAGATACTTGTTCCAATGCAAACAGGCTTTCTTGATAACTGCTGTGAATCTGTGACTCATCGTCGGCACTACGTCCTATTCCCGCTAAAAGCTGAATGCCCAGTTCTTTTTTACAAACGCTGACAATAATATCTACTATTTGAGCAATCGAATGGCTCTCTGCACCGATCACGGCATTATGTCCGATGATGGCGATAATATCGTCTCTATGTAGCAACACTGCACAATGTCGATATTCGCTAATAATATTATTAATCACAAATACCAGAAGTTTCTGTTCGTCCTGTATCTTACCTTTTAATTTTTGAACCACCTTATCTAAATTCACGGTTGAAAAAGTAACGACCGTACAATTGTGAAGAGAAAATTTCAAACCGATATCTTCATTTTTTGTTTTTTGATAAAGCTCCATGCTGCCCAACAGCAACCCCGTCAATACAGACTGACGCAGATCGGCCAATCTGCGATCCATCTTTTCTTCCAAGGATCTCATGTTCAGCATTTGCTTCGCAACTTGATTTTCCAAAGATTCGGAATTAGAAAGCAAACTCCGAGTAAGCACCCGATCCTGATGATCCTCTAATATTTTTCGTGTTAATAAAATAGAATGGCTGTTTTTTAAATAACCTACTATTAACAATAACAACAAAATGCCGGCAATGATTCCTAACAAAAGCACGGTGAACGCGCCTTCTTGTTTAAAAAAAAGATACTCCGGTTGCAAATTCACCAAAATGTTTTTAAACTGTTCCGGCTGTTCCTGTCCGGAGTACAGCTGAATTTTATCCTGATTGGCAGAAAGGCTATACTGCTTATTTAGCCCATACTGTAAGGTACTATACCGTATTACTTCGGGTAAAAACATAGCTCTGGTTTGGACAAAAGGCTCATTCCGATAATTTAACATAACAAACTCAGAATTACCGTCCAACTTGCTGATCCCTGTCGTATTGCGAAACATATTGCGATCAAACGACACCATAATAAACCCAATAATAGACTCGTCATCCCAATTAAAACAGGGAACCACCATACAAAATTTCTCAAGCTTGGAAAAAGCAGAAGAAGATTCTTTCGGACTAATCCCGATAAACTCATATGGCTTTTGCTCTGATTCAAACAGGTGCTTTATATTAGCTGTATTCAATTGAAGCGCTGTAATAAAATCCTGAGAAGAGATAAATTGATTATTGGTATAAGAACGACCGTCTTGACAGCTAAACAATACAACCGTTCCGACTATACTGTCACCGCTAAAATAGTTTTGTACTATTTCCTGTCTTTCCGCCAATTTCTCGGAGGTATTTATATCCAACAAATATGCTACGGTGTATTGTCCTATCAGGATATCCAAACGATCGCGTGTTGTTTTGATCAAGTTGCCAACCGAAAAATCAATATGATTGAGAGTTGACATCTGTTTTTGCTGGTACTCCTGCTCCCATTGAGAATGAATGAAAATCATCACACTGATAATCACCGATATGAGAATAGCAAGCAGTGCAAACAACAATCCTATATTTTTTGAAAAACCATGTTTTCTTTTATTGCTCTTCAACCATTCAGCCGTGCCGTCCTTTTTTTCAATTTTCAAAAACCACACCGCACTTTCTGTTCTTGTTTATCCGACGATTCCGCTTCTTTCCACACTCTGAGTAAATTTATTCTGTACAAAGAAATAGGCAATCATCGGAGGCAATATCGCCAATAAGCATCCTGCCTGCATTCTGATCATAACAAGCTGTACTTCGCTTGCCGACACATAGCTTGTTATTGCCGAACCCAATCTGGACAAAGCAACCGTTATGGTAAGTGTATGATCCATTAAAACGGAAGATAAATAATAATCATTCCAATACCATACCATGGCAAAAATAGTAGCAGTCAAAAATACGGATCCTGCATTCGGCACCATCACGCGAATAAAAGAATGATACGGACCGCATCCGTCAATCATAGCTGCTTCCTCTAATTCTTTCGGCATATTACGAAAAAACTGCCGAAAGATAAAGATAAAAAGACCGGAACGGATACCCATCCCAAAAAGGGCAGGAAGATACATAACAAATGGCGTATTTGTTAATCTAATACTAATATCAGTGTTAAATATCTGATTGATTATTGGTATTATACCAAAAAAATCAAAGTTTGAAAAGTTCACAAATACTGGTATTATGGTAGTCTGTGCCGGAACAATGATGGTAAATAACACCAATCCGAACAATATTTTTTTGCCGTGAAACTGAAATCTGGCGAAACCATAACCGATAATCGCCGTTGAAACAACTTCAAAAACGGCGCTGACCATCATAATATAAACCGTATTCCACAAGGACTTAAAATATTGCATTGATGTGAAAGCCTGCTGCAAATTAATCAAAGTAAAATGTTTAGGAAGCCACACAACACCGGGATCCAAAATATCGGCATCCGTACGAAAAGTTGTACTTATCATATACAAAATCGGATAAACAATAACATAAATCAAACCGATAAACAGCGCGGTACGGAAGATGGATAATAGAATCTTTTTTCCTTTAGAAATATTTTTTTTTGTCGCTACGTGTTCACAAAAAAATGTTTTCATGTCAGTAGTTTTTAACATATCCGCTCCTCCTCTCCTAATCATTTTCATAATGAACGAATCTGGAAAACACCCCAAGCACCAGACCCATAATCAGACAGATGGCAACAAAATATATCCACGTCATCGCCGAGCTGTAGGAATAACGCAATTGCCCTGCTTCTTCGATAATGTATCGCATCAAACCATTGGAATAACTGGTAAATGTGTCAATGATCGTATAAATCAAGTTCACCAAAATAATCGGACTGATCATTGGTACCGTAATTTTCCAAAAATATTCCCAGGCAGTCGCACCCTCAACATTAGCGGCTTCCTGCAAACTGACCGGAATGGATTGCAGCGCAGTCAGAAACAATAGAATCTGAACGCCGGATTGCCAAGTAATGCTGAAAATACGGTCAATAATGCTAGTCAGATAATTAATAATTTTAAGCGGAAGTCCTATTTGTAATAATATCTGATCCATAGAAGTGCTGGATGCCAGATAGACCGAACTCGCTTCACCCACTCTTTGCACCGCATCGCCGTTTATAATGGATAGCAAAACAGTGGAAGACAACATCAAGGGCAGAAAAAACATACACCGTACAAACCCCCTGCCTTTAAATTGCTGATTTAACAGTATCGCAATAAAAAGGCTGAAAATTAAGATGATCGGCACCTCGATCAATAGATTTTGGAAGGAAGCGTATAAGTTCGGTAAAAATTTTTCATCGCTGATAAATGCATTACTGTAATACATTAAACCCGCCCATGGTCTGTTTAAGCGACCTTCTTCCAATGTAACATGCTGAAAAGAAAACAGCAAGGAGTTGATAATAGGCGACAAAAAGAACATCAGAAAACCTATTATCCACGGAGATATAAAAACAAATCCCACAACTTCTCTTTTATTTTCCATTGTTAAGCGTTTCTTTTTCATGATGATTGCGCGGAACCCAGTACAACTTTACCGGCTTAACTCCGCAACTGCCTTTCTTCATAGTTTCCTATTATTTCTCTGCATGAAACAAATAATATCCCTTGGCCGGAACATTCTGTCCCTCAAATACAAAGTCCCTATCGCTGTAATTGACTGCCACCGAGGTTCCGTTTTCAAACGAAGTACAATATACATCCTCCGCCAAAGACAAATGTGCGACAATACAGTGGTTTCCTGTTTTCTGATAAACATCATTCAGAATTTTCGATTGTTCTGCCGCAAGCTCTACCCAATCACGGTAATTGCTGTTATATACCGATTCAATCGGTGTTCCGGCAGTATCTTCAAAATTTTGTGCGTTAAAATCAAAAGTCAAGGATGAACCGGTTTCCAGAGCTTTTAGTAAAGAAAAATTCGTATCATAGCTTAAGTTGACGGACGGGATAGAATAATTTTTATACCCGCTCATCACAATTTGATAAAAAGGTACGCTTTGATCGGTGATATCAAATCCACTGCTTGACACAGGAACTTCTGAAATATAATCCGATACGCAAGCCGCATACAGATTGGCCGATTTAGTCAAAACGCTGCCTTGTTCAGCCGCTTGTTTCAGCGCGCCGGTCACGAATTCCAGTGTTTCCGCACGGTCGTATCCTTCTTTTCCGGAATCAGAATAGAACTTATATCCCAATGTTTTCAGTGAAATGCCATCCAGATTCAAATTATATTTTTTATAAAACTTATTCAAAGCATCCGAATACAACCTTGGAGAGAACAGATAATAAGGCGCCGTATCCAGATCCTTTACCAAGCTAAACGGAGAATAACGATATTGCAGTGAAGGAGATTTGTTTAAGTTTTTAGCTGTAGACGACCCTTTGGCATATCCGTTTCCTGACTGGTAAAAATCAGTTAAATTGATTCCTGGAAGAAAAGTAATTCCGCTTTCTTTTGCCGTTTGTAATAAGGTCTGAAAATCGTTCTTGCTTCCAAGAACGGATTCATATTTACCTTTTACCGGCATCTTACCGGTCATTCCGCCGGCTGTCCACCCTTCATAGGAAAATACAATATCCGCAATACCGGCAGCTTTTAGATCGGTAATCATTGTAGCCGCATCCTGATAGGTGGTCAGCGGCTTCATAACATCCACCGGTATCCAAAGGAAACTGCCCTTCTTCTTAACCGCGCCGTAGGAATTAATATAAACCGGCAGATTCTGATGCTGCGCCGTGGTTTTGGTCAGCGAGCCTTCCGAAATTAATAGTTCTTTATATTTTAATGCCATATCCGCATATCCGCTGCCCGTTGCCAGAGGATAATAATCCACTGTAAACGTATCGCACTGCGCTTTCTTGTCTGAAAGCACCACAACTTCTTTCGCGCGGGAACTGCTGCTGTCTAACAGCACAGTATCATACGGACGGTAATTAAACGAAAAATAAGCAACATTATAATTCTTTTTCATGCCGGCAACATAAGCGTTTATCTGTGTGAAAGCAGCTCCGTCTTGTACCACCGACAACACACTGCCGCTGTTTTTGGAAATGCCCATAACCGGCAATGCAGCAGTTTCAGAAAAATAATCCAAACGATCCTGTGCTACGATGAGATCTGCTCCGTAAACTTTCTGCTGATATGCCGAGCCGTTATATTTACCATTATTAAAACGAATTAAAGAGCCGCTGCCGTCGGGTACGAAAAAATAACCTTCTTCGGTTGTATTTGCCGCACCGAAATAGGGAAGGAGTGAAATATCGATCAAACGATTTTCCATTGTTTCTTCTATTTGATCGATCAGTATCGAAACCTGCAAGTGATCCTCTTGCAATGTATATTGTATCGGTATGCTGATTCCTTCATCGACAAATAAATAGCGAAAAATAATACCGTTCGCTGTTTTTTCGGCACTTAATCCATTTTTATCCACCGAAGCAATTTTGCTGACCCGCTCCTGACTCATCGACTTTGCATCATAATACCGGATTTCCAGTTGTGATTCCAACAATCTTTTTTTGCCCTGTCCAAGACTATCGTCCGATGTTGTATCCGGATTGGAACGCCATATAACACCAGTGTCTTTCTGACGCAGAATAAATGCTCCTGTTTTACTGTCTGCATAAAGCTGAAGATGTTTGCTGTCACCGACCATATCCATCCCATCAGTCTGAAATGTCGTTGTCGTCTTGATCGGGTTGTCCTGATCCGACGATATATCCGTAACGGCAAACACGCTAAAGGTTATCTGGCAAAACAGCCCCAATGCGACCATAAAAGCAAAAATTTTTTTCATGTTCATCCTCACTCTTTCGCCGCAAGGTTATGTTTTCAGATTGATTATATCTGTCTGCGGCGTTAAACAGATTTTCACCTATGTGTCTTCCGAATAAACGGATGACGTTCTATATTCGGAAAGAAATCTCATTGATCAGCGTCATAATAAAAATATAAACATTTTGGAACAAAGAAAACAGTAATAGCAGCAAAAAGAGAATGATCAAAATTCCAATTAACGAAAAAATAATCGTAAGAATATTTTTGGGTATGCTAAATTGCTGCATTACCATAATCCCTATAAAAGCCAAACAAACACTCCAAAACAACAAAACACTGTGAAAGGTATAATAAAACACCGCTTCATCAAGCGTAAACAGATGCCCCACTAAGGTCAAAGGAATGGAAAGCGCTGTGTAGGGTAGCAAAGCATAGCAAACAGCAATCCATAGGTCACGGAATTTTCCTTTCCCATCCAACAAAGTGCAAAACATCCAGTTTGCCACAGTAAAAAGGAACAATCCGCCCACGCAGCCGATAATAATCCAGAAAATATTCACATCTTCTATTTTTCCGGTACGGAAAAGAAACGACGGAACAACTGCCCGTATCACATTAGCCAGTGTAAATAGCACACATAGTATATTTGCGTATAACAGCGAGCCTTTACGGTTATACTTCAGTTCTTCAAAGCCGGTTACCGGATGAATTAAAATGTAGAATAAATATCTTTTCTTAGACATTTGCGCATAATTCATTTTTTAGTGCCTCCTTTTGCTTTTTGAAAGGCATGAATGATGAAGCGATACAATTTCCATTTGATCACTACAAAGGCACAGATTATTAAGCCGACAATCAAAGCAACAATGAGAGTAAAATTTTCCCGCAGTACCGACTTTCGATATTCCTTATAAGCGGCGGAATATTGCGTTTTATCATTTGCTTTTTCAAAATACTCCATTGCCTGCCGGTATTCACCCATTTGATAAAGTGCTTTTCCGTAGCCAAGATTTGCAATACTGCTGTTGCTGTTATACTTTAACACTTCTTTCCAATAATCCACCGATTCCGCATAAAGCCCATCGCTGTAAATATCAATTGCCTTTAACATAATTTTTCCGTAATCTGTAATATCAAATATTGTCAGATTCTTTTTTTGAGCATCCAGAACAACAACGCTGGTGTCAAAGGCACAGGCCGCTACCGGATCGCTGAACACCCCGTCACAGCTCCCTTCGCCGCCGAAAATAGTAATAAGCCGTCCGTTTTGATCGTATTGATACAACTTTTTATTCTTCCGATCCAAAACAGTAATAATTTTATCATCCACCACATCAATAGCATTCAGTATCGTGGTGCTGGTTTCTCCCTTATAAATATATGATTCCGGATCTCCGAAAAAGATTTCGGTATCATCGGCTCCGACTAAAATATTTTGTCCGTTCGGATTTAGCTTTCTAACCCTTGTAGAAGCATCTTTGGCAGACGGTACCGTAGCATATACGAAATTTTCACTGTCTATTGCCAAAGAAGAATACTGTACCGGGACATTACGTTCCAACTTTTTGCGCTGTTCTTTGGTTGCCAGCTTTTTCCATATATTATTCATCAACACTTCCAACGTTATCTCAACCTGATTACTGCCGAAAAATCCTTTAAAAACGTGATGACTGTCAAAAACTACCGTACCCTGATAAATGCCGTCAGCGATAACATACAGCATTCCAGAGGAGGACACCACCAAATCCATCGGAGCAAAATCCCTCTCCTGCGGATAAACCAAACTATCCGGTTTGGTAATAACGCTTTCGATATTGCCATCCTCATCTGATATAATTACCCGTTTGTTTCCGTAGTCCGAAATATAAAGCTTCCCTTCAGCGGTAACAAAAATATTGGAAGGCTTATTTAACTTATCCAATCTGCCGTTGTTGCGAAACTCACTCAATACTTTAGCGGATTTAAACTCTTTATCGGCAATCACGATCCGATTATTCAAATTGTCGACAATATAAAATTTTCCGTTATAAAAAATATCGCTGGGTTCGTTAAAATCCCCTACCCCAAGTGTATTACCATTAATAACTTTAGATGGCACATAAACGTCCGGCGCGTATACCGGTTCCTGATATGCATCATAAATGTAGCTTCGATAGGGCAAAGCCAATACTGTTGATCCTGTTAGAAGCAAAACTGTCGCCATAAACAGCGCCACGGCCTTTTGGTATATCCGTTTCATTGAAAATTACAGCGCTCCTTCCTTTTTATGAAAAATGATTATACGCGCATCATCGTGCGGTACTGCATCCTATCATGACGGTTGAACAAAATCATTCCGTAATTGCACCGGCATGATTCAGTCAGCCTCATATCGTCTTTTAATCCTTCATGCCGGAATGCGCCATCGTTTCCATTACTTGTCCTTGTGAAGTAACAAAAATGACAATCGGGGGAATCATCAATAGCACAGCTGCGGCAGCAGATACTCCCGCACGAGCAATTCCGCCTTCACTGATCTGCCGGAATAACGTTGGCAGCGTCTTATACGCTTCATCATAAATAAATTGCGCACCGTCGTTATTCCAAATGGATTGAAAAGCAAAGATAACACATGTCAGCCAAGCCGGTTTTACATTAGGCATCACAATTTTCCAGAATATATAAAATGTTTTTGCGCCATCTACCCGTGCCGCCTCAATCATGCTGTCCGGAATACTGGTCATAAACTGCTTCATCAAAAACAACCCCAACGACGCGCCGATAGCCGGAAAAATCAACGCCATATAGGTGTCGATCAAATGAAGTTCAGCCATAACGATATAAAGCGGTAAGGCGGTTACCTCAGTGGTAAAGAGCAATGACACAACAATAATTTGGAACAACAGGTTACTACCCGGAAATCGAAATTTTGCCAGTGGGAACGCCGCCATAGAAGCTAAAATAACATGCGCAGCCGTTGCAACTAAAGATACAAACAGACTGTTGAATAAATAGCGCAAGAACGGAACCCACGCCGTGTTTACCATTTGAAAAAGTGAAGAAAAATTCTCCAAAGTGGGATTTCGAACAAAAAAACGCGGGGGAAAAATAAAAATCTCACTCATCGGTTTAATGGACTGAACAATGGAATAAACAAACGGTAACAACATAAAAGCCCCGACTAATGCGAGAAAAATGAAAATCGCGATATCTCCGCCGATTTTTCGATTCAGTCTTTTTTTTGAAGTTTTGAACATGAATTTCTGTTCCTTTCTCAGCCAGTCTACTATCAGGGCTAGTCGTTATATTTGCGAAGCAGGAATTTTACAAAAGCATTCATTGTCAGCATCATAATAAATAACACGGTAGCAATTGCACAGGCATATCCCATTTCATACCGATAGTTACCGTAATCAAGCAGGTGAGTAACGATGGTTGATGCGGAATTATCGGTACTGGGGAAGCCTGCCAACGCCATACTCAAACGCCCGACCGCAAACGAAGAAGCAATTTGCATCACTGCTGAAAACATCAAAGAAGGACCGATGGACGGAATGGTAATTTTGATCAATTCTTGAAAGCGATTTCGAATACCATCAATCGCTCCTGCTTCATATAAGCTTCTGTCCACGCCCTGCAACCCTGCGATCAGTGCCAAAAAGCTTGTGCCTAGTGAAAGCCATATCTGTATAATGATTAAAATGGTCATATTGTATTTAGGATCAGTCAACCAAAGTATCGGATCATTGATCAAACCGATCTGCATTAAAAAACCATTGACCATACCATAGGAATCCCCGCTGAAAATAAAGCCCCATATAACATACAGCGTGCCGGAAATAGAAGGCGCATAAAACACCAGTGTCATAAACGCCCGAAGTTTGGACGGAAGTTCATTGATCAACCATGCAAACAGCACACAAATCAAATAACTTGCCGGTCCGGTCAAAAGGGCAAAAATCAATGTATTTTTTAAGGCAATCAAAAATACATCATCGTCTAAAAACAACCGTATGTAATTAAATAATCCTCGGAATTGCGGCGGCTGCAGTAAATTGAAATAGGTAAAGCTCAGATAAATAGCAACCAAAACGGGTATGATAGTAAACACCAAAAAAAAGATAAAATAAGGCAATATCATAAAATAATTGTCTTTATTTTTCCTGATATCCTTCCCGAGGTATCGAAATTTTGTACCGAGTTTCATGATAATATTCCTTTCATCTTACATGCATTAATCAAGACCGAATTCGATGCGTTTTCGTTCAATTTCCCGGTTGATCTCTTGATTGTATTTATAAAGCACTTCACGCGGATTGGAATTGTTCAGTGTTACGTTACGAAATGCATTATACAGGTTTCTGGAAATATAATAGCTTGCCGGTACCTGCGGAATCCCTTTCACTTGACTCCACTGCTGTAACAGTTGCTTTTGCTGCGCATTCGACCATGGAAGCATTTGAAACGCTTCCAGATTTGCAGTATCATACCGTGCTGCCGATCCAAGAAGAGATTCGATTTGTCTGCCGTAATCTGCTTGTATTTCCGCGCTGGTAAACCATTTGATAAATTCCCAGGCATTTTGCTTATTACACCCGTTGTCAAAAATAATAGCATTTGTTCCGGTTACCGACGCCGCATGATTAATGGAGCCGTCTTCCTGAACGGTCCCGGGGAGATGGATCATTTCCCAGTTTCCTGCAATTTCGGGCGCGCCTAAATACAACTTATTGTACATACTATAGGAATCTATACCGATTGGCATTTCGCCGCTGCGAAACCGATTGTAAAAATCAAAATCAAGCGGAATATCGTATTTGGTATAATATCCTGTCCATTCCTTAAAAGAATCAAGTGCCTCTTGGGTGTCAAAACGGGTTTGCTTTCTGTCCTCCGTAAAATACGTCATATTTTTTTGCAGCAGCAACGTGTCGAATATACTGCTGGCAGACGGAGATAATCCGGTACCGTCCATCGCCACCTTCGGTAAACCGACATTCATATTGTTCTGCTGCAAAACCGGAATAATTTCATACAGTTCGTCCCAAGTTTCCGGGGGAGTTAAGCCCAATTCTTCAAAGATATCGGTACGATAAAACATCATGTTAAAAGTGCCGGTTACCGGAAGTGCATAAACACCGTCGTTATACTGATAAGGTACCGATGCTTCCGGACTGAACCATTTGGCCACTTCATCGTAGTCATCAAACTGTGTTAAATCTACCAAAGCGCCCCTTACCGCAAGATTAACCGGCTGATCCGCGCCGACAAACAGTGCTACATCGGGTCCCGTACCTGCATAGGTTGCTTGTATGATAGAATCCTTTGCCAACTTAATACTGACATTAAAATCAACTGTGGATTTTAACTTGTTATCCACCAATTCACGAATAACCTGGACCTGATCCCGTCCGAGTCCGACCCATACATTGAGCGCGTCCTCGCCGCCGTCCTCCCCGATTGAATTGTAGTCAACAAAGAAAGAGCCGATAAACTGTTCTACAATAAATTTAGCAGATGCCCAAAAGCCTGCTGAAGCTTTCCGGAAAGAAGTTCCTTCCGGCACAATCTCAATATAGTCCAATTCCAACGGCTGCTCTTTGAGCCGAACCATCCAAGAAGAAAGCGCGCTGATATTATCCATAAAAGTGCTGATCCGTCCCGGAATGGTCTCAAAATCCTCCAGGAAGCTGTCGATCATAACAACCAAACGCTCCATTGTGGCGGTATCACTGTCACGTCCGCCATACACTGACTGCAGTCTGTTATACTCATCATTTAATTTGTTTCGGATATTTGTCAAATCTTTTTCTAAAGTGGGGATTTCATTTTCCAGATAATAATCCCGGTAACTATCCGGGGTACTGCCAGTCACCATTAAGATTTCACGATAAATTCTATTGAGTTCATACACACTGTCTTTTAACGTCTGATAAAGATCACTGGTTCTTCCCGGTACCACTTCCATGGAAATGGTATGTTTGCCTTTTTCAAGATAAAAACGGTAGGGTTCCTCATCCCCCAGCGTCTTAATATACCAGTTATTGCTGTATGAAAATTCCACATTGTCCAGTTCTTTAAATGGAACCTTTTGATCTATGTAAATTCTTCGGCTGGTCGAGTAACCTCGATGATAATTTTGCCGTATCCGCATGCCGATATTATAAATACCGGTCTCTTCCACTTCAAATTCCCATGTAATCCATTCGCCCTGCGTCTGCCAGTTATACGAACCGATGGTATTATAATATATCTTCAGCGGATCATTCGGACTGGTGCCTGCGCTTAAGCGATCGGTCATCGGAATAATAGAAGAATGCGATTTATAAGTAGCTGCCTCGCCCTCTAAAATAATAGGTGCAGCGTTATTGGCCGTATTCTGATAATCCATTTGATTAGCGACATCGGAATATATTTCCAGTTCCTGTATCGGTTTGAGAGTAATGCTGTCAATGACGATATCGGTCAGTTCTCCCACAAAAGTTAGCCGTTGTTTTCCCTGCATAAATACAAACATATAGGGATCATTGGTAGTACCTTGGTTGTCGCTGATATACGCTGTTTGCCATGTCATTACCTGTATCTGCGAAGGTCGGGATTGATTTCCGTTTTTATCTGTCGGGAAAGAGTTTGTCTCGTTTTTCCAGACCTTTGTCAACAACAGCTGTTCACATCCAAAGAAGGGATATTCGTCGTTGATTTTAATTCCGTATTGTATATTACTTCCCCTATTTTCCAGTGCGTAATACCGGATTTGTATTTGATATTTTGCTGCCGTCGGAATATCAATGTCCCAGCTGACCGAAGTTTCCTCATCGGCTGTTTCTATCTTAACAACCCGATCGGCGCCTTGGTATTGTTCCAACTTAGATACCTTTCCGGTAGAAGCAGTATAAGCGTCCCCATCAAGAACAATTTCTTTTGAAGCACTGGGAAGAGATATATATTTTTGACTATATTTATAATAATCAAAAGTACTGTTAGTGCCGGTTGCAACCTCTATGCTGCCCGCAACCAACTCCTCGGTTGCCGAAACAGAAATGCCGGAAAATAATATTCCGGTTAACAACACAGCAGATAAACAGAAACTTATTATTTTTTTCACGCGGTGTTCCACCTTTCTATTGCTTATAAACGAATCTGTGTTTGTTCTTCCAAACAGTAATCACTATAAACAATTCCCAATTAAATCACGATTTCAAACAAACATAATCTGTCAATTTGATTATAGGACACGTAACATATAAAAATCAATGCTCCATTTTCATCGAATCTACAATTGTCCGACATTGAAAAGCCGCGTATTTACGCAGATTCTTGCAATACAACTTAGATGAAATAGTATTTAAATCTACAATTATCTATGCCGTAAATAAAAACGATATTTCTTAAAAACAACAAAGGAGACTGTCGCAAGTGAGTTGATACACAAACGACAGTCTCTTTTTTTAGTAATATAAGCTACTTTTATTATATAACTGGTAATCTATCAAATAAGTTTTCATGAATATCTACTTTTGCATGTTTTACTTGGTTTTCGACCCATTCTTCGTAACGCATATCAATATACCTGGCTTGAACAGCTCCTTTAACATCGGCGAACTCACGGTATCCTCCGTTTTCATTTTGAAAAAAAGGATAATTTACTTTGATTTCTTCATAAAATTGCTCAAGAATTTGATCTGAAGCAGCTAATTCATTCTTGCCCATAATTTCTTTCAATCGAATTAACCGATTTTCAAATAAATAATCAAAGTAACTTTTTTCCGTATACTGTTGTATTCCATAGACTACGCTTCCTTGATTCAGTGCTTGTTCTCGCCGACTATTTTCCGTAGTGAGTTCATCCAAAAAATATTGATATGAGGAACTTTCCATGATATTCTCATCAACCATTTTAATTTGTTGAACTTTTATTTTTACGGCATGTTTTAAAGCTTTATTTTTCAATCCCATGCTCATAGTTGTACCATTATACTCTGCTTCCCAAAAATTATCGTTATATTCTAACCCTGTTTTTTGGCACGCTTCCTGTACAAAGGAAGCACGGTATTGATCAATAAAAAGAAATAATTCTTTTTCTGTGATTGCCTCACCATTCACTGTCGCAATTTTATTATCTACCATCTGCTCTGTTTTTGTACATCCTAGTAAGCCTATCAAAACAAGTATTGAACACGCCATCCAAAATCTTAAGTGCCGTTTCATTTCAAACTCCTTCAATGTTTTTAGAAACTTAAATAGTGTCATTTGGCAACTATTCTACATATCGAATGGCACCGATATCAGGCAGTTGATTTTCAGATAACAGTGTTCCAAAATAATCTTGACCACCATTATTTAAAATAGCAACACCTGATTGAATACATGGTGAAGTACAACGTAGTCTATAACCGCTAACTGTATCAATACCATTAGTACCGCTATTGGGATTAATAAACCTAGGATCAGATGTAATTTTATAAGCATCATAGGGCTCGCTTGACGGATGATTTCCATAAAAAACATTGTTAGTAAATGTGATACTGCTCTGACTTGGAAGCGTATAAGTTCCCGTACCTAAATTATAAAAAATATTATTAGAAAAATTCACATTAGTGGGGATTTTCCCCTGTCCCCATTCATAGGCACCGACTAAACGAACAGGCAAATTTTCTGCAATATACACGGTATTGTTATAAATTTTTACATTATTAATAGGTCCAGATAAAGTAAATACTTGTCCGGTATTGCTAATTGTCCCATCATTCTGACTAATGTTGTACCGCACTGTGATATCGGTATTAAATCCATTGTTGGCTCCATCTGTGCAAAGAAGCAAAAAACCGCCTTCATTATCATGACTATAATTATATTGAACCAATGAATTACTGCAATTAATATCTACATCAAATCCCTGACCGTCGCCGTAACCAAACTTTTGTGCTAAAGCCTCATTGTATTGAATTACCGCATTTGAACTGTTATGTGGCCAAATACCGGCATAAGGAGTATGAGTGTCATATCCTGTGTTCCAAACTGTATTATACTCTATAATCGGATCATTGGCACAAGTAACATATATTCCATCTCCAGCAGAATTACCAATAAAGTTGTTCCTAATTTTGATATTATTGGATGGGAAATATGCGCCACCTCCCCAATTGATTCCGTCACGGTCTGTATAAACCGAAGTAAAACTAAGACCGTTTGCCTCACTATACTGGACTGTGCAGCCCTCTACCAAAACATCTTCAAATGCTGAGGGAGTGGAAGCTGCTTCCGATAAAAAAACAATACCGCCACGCCATCTATCTGTCCACGTATTTACGCCATTAATATCTAAATTGATCAGATAAACATGATGAATATAGCCACCTGGACGAAGTTCCCCAGAAGTAGTACTCCCCCCACTGATAACAGACACCGCACGCCGTAGTGCTTTTTCCGAAGACAAATTGGTGATTTCAAGATTTCGCACTTCAACATACTCAATATTATCCAAATGAATGGCATTAGCTTCTCCATTTCCGTTGATAACTGGTTTGTTTCCTTCGCCATAACGATCAATTACAAACAATTCTCCAGAACGTCCGGTCGCATTTGGCTGTAAAGTCCCGTTAAAAATACTACCGGATTTTAATAAAAGTCGCGTTCCCGGCTGATATACCACACTATTAGCTTTTTGAAGTGTTTTCCACGCTGTTTGCGGAGACATTCCGTCGTTATTATCATTTCCGCTGATACTGTCAAGATAATAGGTAACATTAATTCTTGTAATATTTTTTTGAAGTCTAAACGAATTGATTTTCAATGTACCCTTATTGGCAAAATCAAATCGAATCCCCTTGATGTCTAATTTTCCATTAATTAAATAGGCGGACAAAGCCGTTATTGTATTCACATCTATAGAAAAGATTCCATCTCCAGCAGAAGCCGAGCCCAATATAACTGATTGGTTTTCAGTATTGGGCAAGTTATTATAGACACTTGGAATCAACTTTACAGTAAAGCTCATATCGGCAGAATAGTCAAAAGTTATAGCTGGATTGTTAAGCGCATCAATTGTAAATACATTATCAATGCATAAAGCGTGATCAACCCAGTCATAATTAACGGTACAATTCCATGTACCATCCTGATCATGTGTTAATAAAAAACGATCACCATCGTTACCATATTGCCAGTCATAATGAAGCCAGTTCGTATCTTTACTGCTGTCAAACCATTCTGGTAAAATAGCCATTGCCGAAAAATCAAAATTATTAATTGATATTTGTCCCGCAGATGTAGGTGTTAACCGTATTCCCTTCACACGGAGCTGATTATAGCGCTTATATTTGGACAGCTCATCTATATCATTTAGGTCAACCGAAAAAGAGCCGGAGCCAACTGCTAAATTACCAATGATTACCCCTTGATTATTAGTATTAAATCCATTTTCAGTTAATAACGGAATAAGTTCTACACTAAAAGCGGTCGTTGTTTGATAAGTAAAGTTAACGAAAGGTTTTTCTTGTAAATTTGCAACAAATAACTTGTTTCCAGGATTTGTTATATCTAACGCCCAATCATAATTAATCGTGCAATTCCAAGAACCATCCTGACCGTGCGTCAACGAAAACCGATTTCCATCATCTCCATATTTCCAATCCCAGTTATACCAATTTTGATCATTTTCCGCATCAAACCAATCCGGAGACGTTAAAGGTTCTGCGTCAACAACTGTAAATCTTAAATTACAGATAGTAAAACTACCACTTGTTGTCGGTACAAAACGAATACCTTTTAATTGTATGATTGAATTTGTCGAAGATGGCAGAAGATTGGATATATCTCTCAAATCAATCTCAAAATTTCCAGCTCCAGACTGAAGGGATCCAATAGGAATTCCAGTATTTTGCACATTTGTATTTCCTTGATAAGTTACTGGTATTAATTCAATAGCCACCGGTATGGCAAAATCATAGGCAAATTTCATTATTGGATATATTTGAGTATCCACAGAACAAATACCATCTGGATTGGTAACGTCTAATGCCCAATCATAATTCACTGTACATGTCCATGTACTATTTATCCCATGTGTAATACTAAAACGATTACCGGCTGCACCATGTTGCCAATCCCAATTATACCAATTGCTATCGCTTGTTGCATCAAACCAATTTGGCTTGACAAAAACCTCTGAACTCGTTGCAGAAACCTGACTGCATAATAATGACACACAAAATAACATCACTAGTAACATGCTTAAAATTGATTTACTTTTCATACAAATAAGCTTCCTCATTTCACACACCTTACTTTCATTATATTATATTGAGTGGACATTGCTATATATAATATAATCTATTAACTGCTACCTGTCTATCATCTATTTTCGTGCAATCGACGATATTCCAATAGAAGTTTCTTTTTCCCGTTCACTGAAAAAGTGCATTTTTCTAAAAAGCATTATTTTCTTCCTGTGTTTCAGTGCGCTCGCCAAAGATATGTCAATTAAGCAAAATATCAAGCTGTGTAGCATCTTTGTTTCACCACGGTTATAACATTCAGCTAAGATATAATCAACAAATGATGTAAAATACAGATCCCCACTTTGTTTTCTTACAAGAGAACATATACACTGATGTGATAAAGATAGCTTTTTCGGTCATCTGGCGAACTCATTATGATAAATAAAAAATTATGCCGCCGAGGTCACGCTGTATGACCTCAGATTTCAAGGGTGCTCCTAAGACAATCAAGAAGTTAAGTTAGGATAAACCTGAAGTCAACAGAACAACGACGTTGTTTCGGCCGCCAACCGTTCATGACGATGGCAGCAAGATTTCCGTTCCAAAAGAGGTCACAGATTTTATCAAGAGTTACAGAAAAAGAACAGCGGCGGAAGTAAGGTGCGAACGTAGACATACCTTTTATTAGAAAAATAGTAGAGGAAACAATATAAAAAGCACCAGACAAAAAAATCGGCGTGGGCTTCCGTCGCGGCAACTCATAGCAAAAGAATGTCAGATTGACAGAAAAAAGGTGGATGCAGCAATCGCAGCTCTATCAGATATGGGAGTAATTTAAAAGCTTTATCGACACAATTTCATAGTTTGCTTTTTCCCTAAACAGAAAGCAGTGTATGAGAGATTATCTGTTTTACATTATCCGGATGGTTTGACAGAGAGCTCGATATTAGTACAAAGGTGTCAATGTACACATTTTTCAGTATCTCTATGTTGTGTATTGCAGACTTGCTATACCTTTTCCATCTGAAAAGACCTCCTTGGTATTTGTTTGTGCAATTGATCGACCACACCTTTATAATATCAGAAGGTCTTTTCACTATATAATTCTTTTTATACTTCTCCGGCATAGCCAAGGAGTTGGCTTTTTGCTAAGGCTACTCAAAACTCCCCCGCAGAGAACTGTCAAAGGCAGTTCCTTGCGGGGGAAGATTGTCTTATGCAGCATTTAACTGTATTTGTCCATGAATGTTTCTGATCCGCAATTCTTCCGACTGCATCTGAAGCATCGCATAATCGCTGTTCAATGCGTCGAGCTGACGTTTCAGAACATCCTCATAGATTTTCTTTTTCTGCTGGAGGTCCTGAATCTTCTGAATCCATCTGCCGATAACTGCTTTAGAATCGCAGCCGCTGTCGATAAAATGCTGAACACGCTGCTGATAGAATTCAATATCCCGTTTGTAGTTAGCGTAGAATTCTTCCGTCATTTTTTGGCGCTGGCGCTCATCATCCACTACAAACATGGAATTGCTCATAACGAGACCGTCGTTAAGATTATGCTTTCTAATTGCATCAATATAGTCCTCCAGAATGTTCAGTAGAGGCAAATACGGATTTGGGATAAAATAGAGGTTGCCGTGAATGCTGATTTTGTTTGCCTGCATCCGGTCGAGCTGATCCTGTATAACGGATTCCACATGATCGGTGGTATAGCAGGTACACAAGCGTTCATACAGTTCCATAGCTCTTCGGCAATATTCCTGCACATTCACATCAACGTCATACACTTTGTTATCGCAGTAGATTGTTTCGGTTTCCTTATCGAAAATAATATTCGCTAGTTTCTTATACTCGTTCGTTCTGGAATTCATCGTTTCCTTAACAAGTTCGCGATAAATATGTGTGGTGTCTTCCTTTTTATTATCCCTGCAATAAATACGGTACACCTGCGTGCCGTTTCCGTCTTTTACCTGAATGCGGTCTTTAATCGCTGTAGTTGCCGTCCGATAGATTCCGGATTTAGAATCCTTCGCCGGTTTGTATTTCGGCAATCCGAAGGACTGACCAATCTCGATAAATTTCGACCGTTCAATCAGGATGTTTGAGGTTGAATAGTACAGGAACTTTCCAATAATACCGTCCGTCTTTTCCTGCACAGCAATGAAATTTTCCATGTTACTCATAGATTTAAGTCCTTTCAGTTTTTAAATTATAATTATCTGAGTTCTTCGCCCGGCTTATACTTCGGAAGCTGTATCGTCTGAAACTGCGCTGCAATTTTTTGCAGTTTTTCCCGTTCCAGCGGTGCAAACTGTTTGTAATAATCCCGTCTGAAAGATTGTCGGTATAAAAACTCCTGCACACGCCAAGCGACGGAAAACTCCTTTGAGTTAAGGTTGAATATCCGCATAAGAGAGCGTATAGGTTGAAAACGGTTCGTTGTGTTTCATAACGCATCTCCTTCTCAGGCGACAAGCGACTGCTGATATTCCGTTTTGAGTTTTTCAAACAACAGCCAATCGTCAATGCCTTTTTGCTCTGCTGGCCAGACAAACGGGCGATACTTCTCACACAGCGGCACACAAATGGAACGGATTTTGGACTGTGCTTTCTGAACATGGGGATTGCTCCGCACATCCATATCGATACATTCCAATATCCATCTCGGCTTCAGCTTTTCCACGACCTCTGCCAAATATCGCACATTCTGCACACCGGTAAGACCGATAAACAGTCCACCGTCCGACAAAAAACTTGCGATATCTGCCTTCATGGCGCCTTCGGTGATATGCAGCGTGTCGCTACGCAGATCGCCGACCACATGGATATAGCTTGAAATGCCGGTGCCGTTTTCGTAATATTTTTCCCCATTTGACATTCCGCCGGTGGAAAACCACCGAAAACGGTCACCCTTCTTTTCTACCTTGCTTCCGTCCGACCTGGTAATGATTTTAGGCGGCGGTTCGTCAAGGCGGATTTGCAGTCCCTGTATCTGGTTATTCATATCGCATACAGGAATCAAAATACCGCTGTAGCGGCAGTTTGACATCTCCCAATGCAAATTTTTTGTGTAAAATCCGGGAATACCGGATAAATCAAATCGGGAGGACAGCTGTTCCACCACCCATCGGCGCTGTTTCCAGTTTGTCGGAATACTGCGATACATATTGCCTCGGATAATCTCGTCGGACATACCGCGCCCAAGCAGGTTCCAGTAATGCTGATCCTCCAAAGTCAAAAGAGAGAGCATTTCCAGATAAATTTGGCTGCGCTCGTGCAAAGGACGAATTGGTTCCGAGATTTCCGGCCGAGACTCATCAGGCGGATCGCCTGACTTTACCTGCGGGTGATGTAGCAGTTCAATAAATGCCTCTTTGTTTGTCAGGCGTCTTCGTTCCGGATTAAAGTCGGCATACAGCGTAACCGCGTTTCCTCCGGTGCCACAGTTGTGGCACCAAAAGGTCGCGTTATCAGGCTGACTGCTGAGATACATCCGATACTTATAATCTCCGCAATAAGGACAGCGAGCTTGCACCTCATCGTTGCCAAGGGTGCTTTGCTTAATATCCAAACCGCAGAGAAGCGCCGTATCGACTACATCGATATAAGCATATCTCTTATCCGTCATTTGTCAGCTCGCTTTCTTTAATTGCTGTTCTGCCGGGCGCAACATCGTCACATTGTTCTGGAACTGTACCGTAAGCGGCTGTCCTTTCACAAAACGCAGAAGCAATGTCTGTGAAGGCATGGAAACAGAATTAAAGGCTGCAATGCTTTCTGTGTTATCCACACATACCGGACAGTCAATGCCAGTAATTTTGCGGATCATAGCTGTGATTTCGATACCTGCCAGAGTCTTTTCAGACAGGGAGAGCGTAGTATAGTCCCGTCCCTTGTAGGTAAACTTGAAAGCATTGACAACCTCACCCGTGGTACGAACAACATCAAACAGTTTGATTTTTACATTTGGCATTTGCAGGTCGGCCACAGCCAGCTCGGTGCGCTTACAGACAAATTCACTTAGAGCGGAAAGAATGTTCTTATATTTTTGAATTTGCTCTTTGTAAATTTCCTGCTGCGTATAAGCATCTTTCAGCTTCTTGCCGTCTGTCAGTTCCTGTACCGTTTGGATCTGCGCCTGTATGCCGGTCAGCTCCGCCGTCAGACAATTCAAATCCGCAAATTCCTCCTCCGACAGATTGCCGTACTTCTGCAATTCGTCAATGTGTTCCAGCGCCGCAAGAAGCTGAGTACGATCCGAATTGTCTCCTTTTGTGCTTTCCAGCTTTTCAAGATCAGCGGACAGTTTCTGAATATCCTCCGCTTTGAATTGTTCAAAGACAGCTTTTGCTTTGTGATCCAGTTCGGTCAGTTCGTGTCCCTGAGCCATCAGTTCGTGTCCTCGTGCCGCCATTGCTTTCAGTTCCGACACCATACCGTTTCGTACCTCCGGCAGATTTTGCTCGGTAACAAGCATCAGACAGGTTGGACATTGTGTACCTGGTCTGAGTTCTTTGATTCTTTCGGTCAGTGCGTTGTACTGATCTGACAAGGACTTAATCGCCGCCGCGTTTTCTGCCTGAGCCTGCATATATTTAGAAACATAGTTTTTTTGCCGAGCTTCTGCGATTTTGGCTCGCAGCGCCGCAACTTCAGCATTCTCTATTCCAGGTTTCGAAGACAGCTTGGCGAGTAGCATATCCCTTTGAATCGCTAAATCCTCCGCTTCAATGCCATCAAACTGCTTATCTGCCAAAGCCTTCCGCTTCGCCTCGATATCCGCCTGCTCCATATACAGTTTCATCAATTTCTGCTCCGCCGTTTTCTGTGCGTCTTCGATAGATTCTATATTGCCTTGCAGAATAGCGTACTGCGTATCGATTTGGCGTATAGCTTCACGATAGCTTTTCATCTGATTTTCAGGTAAAGAGATATTTAAATCAATGCCGTCCAGAAATTCCCGGTAACATTCGCTGATTTGCTCCCGCACCGCATCAGCAGATACCGGCTGCAAATACTTCAGGATTAGTGCTCTGCCTTTTTCGGCGAGGCGTTCCGTCAGATAAGTCGGATTGAACATAGAAAGAAAGGTGTCTTTGTCACAGAACGTCCGATCAATATCGGTCTGACGAATGGTATAGCTATCCAGAAGAAGCGATGTCTTATCGCCGCTGCGGTTGCGAATAAGCGTATGTGCCTTGCCGTTTTGGTCGATAAAATCCAACTGTACCTGCGTACCGGCTGCATTTTCGTTCATCAACCGTTCGATTTTTTGCTCGCCGTAGTAGGAAACACCATAGAGCGCATAACAAATGCCGTGCGCCATAGTAGTTTTCCCTGTACCGTTGTGTCCGGTTATGTAGCTGATGTCTCCAAAGGAATAGCTTTCCGGTGCTTTATGGTTTCTGAAATCTGTAAATGTGATACCGGTGATTTTCATAGCGGTTATCTGTTCCATACTGCACCTCTCAATTCCACAAAAGCTGCTTGCTTATATTCAGTTCTTCCAGTTCCGCAGGCGCCGTTGTCGCTGCGGCCAAACTGAGCATTTCCTTGTACGACTGGGTATCCGGACGAAGCAGGGTGTACTCCCAAAGATTACCGGCAAATTCGCCTACAAGTTGCCAGCGGCTATAGCCCGACACCTGTATCTCTGTGCGCATAACATTGTAAATAATATATCCATCAGAAATCCGGTACGGAAAGCTGTTGCGGAAATTTTCAATCGTTTCGCATTTTTTACGCAGCAGATCGGCGTCATTGGTATCAGGCTTATCTTCCTGCATAACTGGCGCTTGCGGTTTCGAGTTTTTCATTTGCGTTTGCATGTCTTTCAGTTGCTGCTTCAGCACACATAGTTCCTCGTTTCTTTTTGCCAGCAAATTGCCGTTCAACTGATCGGATATGCGCTCGAAGGAATTCATCATCAAAGCAAGAAGGACACACAACCCAATCAGCAGGAGCATGGCAAAGCTGTATTTTGTCAGATACGGAAGCTGACTTTCACAGACGAGAATACCGCAGAGCGATGCAAAAACGCAGAGCGTTACAGTGGAAATGAGAAACAAAATTTTGTTTTTTGGGGTTTTCATAATGAATCAAGTCCTTTCGTTCTTAAACTTGAGGCGCCGATAGAAAGATCGGCGCACTCTTTCAATACAAATGTAAGATTTTCGGTTATGCCGCCATCTGATAGCTTTCCACGATATTGTAATCACCTACAATGGGCGAAGTCTTTTTCGTGATTTTCAGATCGCGGATGTTTTGTCCGGTTGTAAGCGGAGCTTCGCCACGGATATATCCAGACATGAATTCGCCGGTCGGCTTTTGCAGTGTAACCAGAGTTTGCGCACCGCTGCCGCCCTTTGAAACCTTCAAATCGGTAATTTTCCAAGTATCCTCATGAGCAGGTTGCTCGGTGGCAAAACGTCCCTGCGTTATAAGCGGAGCGGATTGCTGCACACCTGTCTGGGATACCGACGAAGTTTGTACCGTTACGTTTTCCGTTTGTTTTTTATCGGCAGGCTGTTTTGTAGAAGACAAATACTTTACCACAAATCGATTGTACTGCTGTGCCAATCGGGGAAACTCATCGTCCGGAATGTATTTTCCTTCCTTCAAAGGCACCCAGATGTTTTTAAGGGCATAAAGGTATCTGCCGATCCCCCACATAGAGGCTGCACGCTTAAAAGCGTTGGAAAGCCCGCCCTTAATCGGTTCGATATCGGTGCTTCCGGCACCGTCGCTCTTTCGGATCCATTCGCCGCGGCTGGCATAATAAATACTGATCTCACAGATATGCGCAGTACCGGCATTGTCCTTGCCGGGAACTGTACACAAATGGTTCTGCCAGTTTTCACGACCAAGAACAGTATCCAGCCGTTTTTGAATAGCGCGGGAATCGATAAAAGCTGCAACCTGTCCCTTGGTTTTGTCTTTTGTTGTGCGCAGAATGCGCCATTCGATTTCGTCTGCGGTAAAAGGGTATTCCAATGCCGCTGCTTGTTCGTTTGTCATATTCTTTGCCTCCATTAAATAAAGTCTTTCAGCGTCGTATTCGGCATAGGCACCAGCACATGCTCGTAATAATAGTTTCGATCTTTATCCCGCAGATGCTCCATCAAATCCCGGTGTCCCAATTTCAGCTGGTTGTTGCGCTCGGTATACCTATCGTCATTATCCGGAAAGGACAAAATGTGATAAGGAAGATTACTGAGCTGCCGAACAGACTGAATATGCGGAAGCGGATTTGCACCCAGACACAGACTGAATCGGCTGACATTGGAAAAGGGATAGCAAAACATCCTCGTGTCCGGCGTAAGCTTGCCGAGATCCGGCACACCCATATTGACGCCTGAAATTCGACCGTTGTCTTCCAGACGAAACCCGAACAGCAGTCTGGGCAGCGGAAAATCCGGATATTCTGTCTGCATATAGGTTACGGTTGCCGTTTCATCCGGAAATTCCATTGTAACATAACGCTGTGCCTTGTCGGTATCCACGGTTACGCTTAAAGTGTTTGCCGGAAGAATACCGGTATTAACCTGAAATCCCGAAAGACTGTTTTTTACGCATTCGATCAGCGTATCCACCGAGATGATTTTGGTACGGTTTTCGCCATTTTCCTTGAATTCCAGACGAATACTTTTATCATTACGAATGCGCAATACCATTTCATCATTATTCATGCCGCTCGTTTCCTTTCCGTCTCCGGTAATATAGCCGGAAGGCTGACTATTTTTGTTTGCTGCTCCATTTCCGTTTTCAGATGTTTTACACCGTTCTTGTAAAAGGAGCGAATGTTAAACAGAGATTCGATCAACTGCACCGGCTGATAAAACTCCACCGAAGTGAATACAGCCAGACATGGCCACTTTTTTTCGGTTTCCGTTTTGGGAGTAAACAGCATCCACTCAATACAATAGCTATCAATGCCGCACATTTCATCATTGACGAATGCTTTTGCCTCCTTAACAAACGGATTGCGCTGAAAGGAAACTTTATGTTTTCTCCCATATTCCCGACAAAGGCGATAATATTCCCGCATATCTGGGAAACAGAACTTTTGGATATAACTGTCGTAATCATCCGCTTCAGCGCTTACGCTTGGTGCAACATCATCCAGAGCATCGTAATAGGCTTCTGGAAAAAAATCGCTGTCCAAAGGCATTCCGTTGAATGCTCCGGTATGGTCATAACGGATTTTTTCAATGGCAAGGATGCCGAGTATATTGTCTATACAGTGATCCGTTTCTTCAAACATTTCGCCGCCCCCTACAGAAAACAGACTGGCATCGACTTTGCCGGTGACTTGTTGCATTTTTCATAAATGTGGCGCAGTCTGGAAAATTCTTTGGAATTGTGTGTGAAATTTTCTAGATAGAACGAGAAAAGCGTTCCGATATCCTCCATGTCAAAATTGTCCATATTTAGATCTCGGGTATCCACAGACTGATCGTTCAAAAGAGGTAGCAACACCGACTGATACAAATACCGTACTCCGGAGTTGTTTTCTAAGCTGAAAAAATGGTCGGAAAAATGTTCCGCTTCATCGTCTGCACTTTTCAGCCTCTGTATCAGAGTTGGAATTTTGATCGTCAGTCCCAGACTCATACACATTCACACTCCAATCGGATTTGGGTTTTGAGCTTTTCGAGGTTGGTTTCAATCCAGAAAGCGTCGCCATTTATAAAGCGATATTTAGAACAGACCGTACCAAGGCCGGATTGCAAACTTTTGTTATTGTCAGCCCGGTCCTGCACGGATATTTCGCCCCAGTCGCCGTTTCGGTGATGCACCAGAGCAAGCATCCGGTCATATGCGGAAATTTTTTCTTCTGCCTGTTCCGACACGCTGATTTTTCCTGTATCAAAGGGTGCGTCAAAAACAGACCGGGCAGTTTTAGATTTTGTCACACGAATAAGCTGCATATATAACTCCTCGCGCTTTTCCGCAATCGACAGAAAACGGCTGTATTCACCATCCATTCTGTCGCTTGTCTGTCGGCTGCTTTTTACAGAAAAAAGCACACGCTTTTTCGCTGCTTTCAACTGGGCATTCACCATAAGAAGGCTTATTTTTATCTTGAAATATAAAATACAGTTCATAAAAGCAATCCTTTCTCTATTCGCTAAAGATTTTAAGCAGCCTGCATCAGCGAACTGTTTCTGGTTTTGTTCTGCATACCAGAGACGATATCCGCCAGTTTTTCGGCGGATATCGAGAGCATTCTGCGAATTTCCGATTT
>CAUHFD010000004.1 GCA_959605275.1 uncultured Eubacteriales bacterium
TGCCCGAACGGCGGCTATATTTGCAGTCCCTCCGACCACTTTTTCTTCGGCGATCCCGAAAACATTAAAGCATTTGTATCAGCCTGTCGGGAATGTACTTATTAATATTCAAATCACACAACAAAAACCAGCTCCGCAAACGGCTTTGCCGTTGCTCACCGCTGGTTTTCGTTCAAAGAAGTCACATCGTCATGCTGTGCATGACGATGTGACACGATTTAAAAAAGGCTATAACTTATAGTTTTTTCGACAGACTGACCAGCCCTGCTCATGAATGAGCAGGGCTGGTTTAGTGTATCAAAGATATATTTCTAACCTGCGGTTTAACTCGGCATTAAGACAGCTTTCGTTAGATAAATTGTTGCAGATGGATACAAGGAAGGAAACAAGTAGAATCGAAAGGATGAGGATGTCTCACATGATACATAAAAATGCATCCTTTTCTTTACCGCATCGGATCTCACAAAGTCTGATACCAATAGGCGACCGAGGAAAAATCATCGCATCGCGGTTCAAGAGCGGTGGTGGTTTCGTTCCAGCCCAGATCGTGTACGGTTACCTTGAGTTCTTTCTCAAATCGAATGGGATCGACGATATGCCAACGATATCCCATATAGCTGTCATGCTGACGTCCCTGGGTTCCGTTGGAATATTCCACATAATACATTCCGTGATAAGGTGCTGAAAAAGTATGGGTGCGTCCGTGTACCGCAAAGGCAAAAGATCCGCCCAAATAATCCTCGATACCGGTATAGCTGATGGTGGGGAATTCTTCATCACCATCCATGTAGAACTTCATTTCTCCTTCCACCCAACAGGAGTTTCGTCCGTTGAGAGTGGCAAAAAGTGCAGTACCAACATACTGCCCCTTACCGTGAATACCATCGATAATTGTATAGGGGACATGATATTCCACCGGGCATTGTTCACGATACTGCGCATGAAAATATCCAATATCCTCCGGTATCTCGGTTAATACATAGTTGATTTGATAAAAATGCCAATGCGGGCGATTGTCCGTATTTTCCAGCGTGATTTTGCAGTGTTTGCGAAATGGCATCTGCCAAAAGCAATTCATACCACGGCAGGGAGCTACCACAACAGGAAGCGAGTTAAGTACGGGGAAATCACCGTTAAAGTGGTTGGTATCAGAAGTAAACTTGTAGGCAAAAAAAGTATTGAGTGGGCATTCCACCGCCGGAATATCACTGTGTTCCCAATAAATACGCAAAATCAAATGAGGGTCAATATCGCCTCCTATCCATATGCTTTTGATGGCGCCGGAGCCTTCGATATCAGCTGTGACGGCTATTTCTCCTTCTTTGATCTCGATAGCGGGAGAACATTTCCATCCTTGTCCCAGTTCTCCGCCCGGCGCTTTGCAGGCTCCGCCCTTTTCACCCGTCTTATTCTCGGCTGAAAGAGCACGGGACTGGGCATTAGATAACAAATAGAGGTTTTCCAAGTTACAATTTAATCCGTCAAACATATTACACCATCCTTTCAGTCATTAATCAGAGAAAATATCCGAAGATGATCAAAACGAGCTGTTCCTCTGTCACAGTACAAAC
Organism: uncultured Eubacteriales bacterium; assembly: GCA_959605275.1. Classification (GTDB taxonomy): domain Bacteria; phylum Bacillota; class Clostridia; order Oscillospirales; family Ruminococcaceae; genus HGM13222. The sequence continues at coordinate 1,572 of CAUHFD010000004.1, forward strand.
CCGCCTGCAATTCCTTGCCTGTATCGAAGCCGCATTGCAGCAAAAGCTGCTTATTTAAATATAATTCAAATGTTCCCTCGAAAAACAATGCGCGGCAATGATATTTTTCTCCCTCTTTTATCTCCGCCTTACGTCCTTCCAGCCGAGCAAACGAAACATGCTCTAATAACTGCACCTGTCCGGGCTCAAAAGAAACAAGATAGCAGCATTCTCCTTGTTCTTTTGTAACCAAGACAGCGAATCCCGCACCTTCTGCACATAACGTTATTTCTGCTTCTATTTCCATAAAAGAAGCTTTTACCGGCAACAGCGCGGTCTGATAATCCAACTCATCGGTTACAGCAAAATAACTTCCTTCGCTCGGATAAATCTTGCCCCCAATCGTATGCCATGCAAAACTGGTATACAATAATTTCGGCTGTGGCAGCCGGTCCTCTTCCCGCAGCAAGCACGTTTCCCGTAAAGCCTTTAATTTCGGCGAATAAAGCGCCACTAATTTCCCGTTTTCCACCCTTAATTCTTTCGGCAACGAAAGTGTATTCCCGCCAAAGCTACGGTCAATATATAACAGATAGCGTACTCCATCAAGCTCTACAGAACGGCAGGTATATCCCGACTGAAAATTTCCGCCGATTAAAATATTATTCATCTTATCTTCCTCAAACGGACCACACGGACTGTTAGAAGAAGCGTATACCGTAAAATTAGATAGTCCGCTGTCCGGTATTCCTCCTCGCCCCCGATAATTGACACCGGTCAACAAGGTTAAATACCACTTTCCGTCCAATTCAAACACGTCAGGAACTTCAATCATTCCATTTTGTTTTGGGGAATAAACAATTGTTTGCTTTCCCCAGTGTATCAAATCCCTACTGGTCGTCAGGGCAATGGCGCCCCGTATCCGTCCATCTTGCCGCATGGCAGCTGCAACAAAATAAAGGTAATACAAATCCTCCTCTTGACGGTAAATTACGATCGGATCTCGGCAATCCACAATATCCCAGTCATAATCGGCAATATTGCTGTAACTGACAAACAATTCCGGATCCGGAATAATAACCGGATTATTGGAATAGGTGGCAAAGTTTTCGCCATCTTCCGATATTGCAAGCCCAATTCGTTGACTGGTAGCTTTTTCATCACGCATGGTATAAAAACAAAAAATCTTTTGCTTTCCTAAAAACTCATCTTGATAGGCAACCATGCATCCGGTAAACTTTTCGTGATAATCTTCTGTGCTCAATCCATATAATGGCGGCAAAACATCAGCATGCCGTTTCCAATGCAACAAATCAGTCGAACTGATATGACCGACATTTCCCAAGCCGTTTTCCTCCCGATTCAGCTGCAAGTGCAGGGCATGAATCGTTCCGTTTAAATTTAGATACCACGCATCATGCATATTACCTAACGGACTATGTACTTTCACAACGCCCTCCTACACTGAATTATTCACAATGTCCCGACTTACAAGCCGCAATCAAATCAGCAAGTGTTGCGGTTGCAACACACTGTACGTAGTCGGCTCCGCCATAGTAAATTTTAACGGTTCCATCCGGTTCAGGGATCACTGCGCCCGGGAATACAACATTAGGTACCTGACCAATCATCTCATAAGTTTCTTTTACATATAAAATCGGATCAGCACAGCGTCCGATTACTTTCCACGGCTTTTCAAGATCCAGAAGCATTACACCGCCACCATAATTGACACCGTTGCTATGCGGGAACACGCCATGGTATACAATTAACCAGCCTTCTTCCGTTTTAATCGGCGGCGCTGCCGGTCCGATTTTTTTATTTTCCCAATATTGCTCCGGTTTTGCCACGACACGGCAATTACCCCAATATTTCAAGTCGGGAGAAGAAGAAATCCAGATGTTTCCGTTGCTGGCAGACGCAGTGTTTTGAGGGCGGTGAAGCATCCAATATTCTCCGCCGATTTTCTCCGGGAACAATACGGCGTTTCTGTTTAAAATATGGAGTGGAAAGCTGACATGCTCCACCGTTTTAAAGTCGGCGGTTTTCCCGATGGCGATCCGGCATCCGTAATCTCCGCCCACACAATATGTAATATAATATTCTCCCTCGACCGGATTAATGCGGGGGTCGTACCATGAGCCAATCAGTGCGCCCTTTTTTCCGTTCAAATATACGGTTTCATTATATTCTTCTTCCTCTTCCGGCGCACAAACGAAGCTGACTGGTTCCGGATCGGGAATAAAATGAAAACCGTCCTTACTGCGCGAAACCCATACACATTGTTTTTTATTCAGTTCTTCGAAACGACTCATCATAATATAATCGCCGTCAGAAGTTTTAATAACTCCTGAATTATATACGGCACAACAAGGTGCGGGCATATCCTCCGGCTTTAAGATCGGATTGTTTTCATATCGTGTGACTATAGATTTGCGTTGCATAAAAATACCTCATTCTTTATTTGATTTTATACTATCCGATTGTTTTTTCTCTGTTTTCGCCTGAAACACAAAAAACCAACAATCCCGCCTGCCGCAACCGCCAGAACGCCGGCAGTGATCCATATCGCAGGCCATACCGACTTCCTTTTCGGCTGACCGAGAGCGGTTATCTCTGAGGATAGCTCATTACTGCTCAAAGAGCTGCTTGCTGTGATAGCAGAGGATTCATCGGAAGCGTCGGTATCGGAGTCCGCACTTACTGCCGATGATGATTTTTTCTCAGCAGAGCTTACCTTAGCAATCGCTTTAGAGCTTGCCTGAGAAGATGTTTCATTGGGAGTTCCTTTGCCGTCCGGCTGATACCCTGCCGGCAATATGACAGTGTTGTATTTGGGGTTTTCTGCTGCATTTTTGCCTAAAAAGATTTGACGAATGGTATCCTCTTGATTAAATCCGTTGGGGCATCCGTCGCTTTGCCGGTTGGCACGATAATATGCCTTACTGGTCAACTGAAAGGAGCCGTCGCTTTTCACATTCACGGAGATGTTTTCCAGCTTAGACTCACAATAAGCGAATAAGAAGTCAGTGGAATAGCTTTTCCCGGGTTTATAGATCGTTTCGGGCCAATTGGGCTGAGCGGTAATCACCCGCCGCATCGGATAAAGACAGAAATATGCCTGTTTTCCCTCTTTTGTCAATCCGTTGCTCTTCATATAATTATCCAGATATAACAGAAATTCATTTCGATACCATTCCGGCTGAACGGCAAACCATGTAATATCATCATATCCCCATGTACCGAAAGCTTCTCCGTTAGAAACACCCAGTGTTCCCTGTTGTCCGTAATTGTCAAACTCTAACAAAGTGGGACAAATATCAGTAGTGAATCCCAGCGGATGCTCTCCGCCGGCGCTCCGTCCAAACCAGGTACACCAGAAATCTTTCGGTGAACCGATGCGGCATTTTAAAGCACCATTTTCTTTTACGGTTTCATTGGGGACCAATCCATTTCCCTGAATATCAAACAACAGCCGATTCCCAATCTTGTTCCCCCCCGTTGTCATATCAAAAAAGTTGTGAAACAACACTATTCCGCGTCGGGCATGCGTCTTGGCATACTCCCTGCCCATCTTCAAAAGTTTATCAACATTGGCATATTCCGAGGTATCCGTTCCCTCCTGAATATGAATCGATTCATACCCGGCATCAATATATTTACAGATACAGTAATAATACCACATCAACGTTTCTTCATTGCTGTAATCCGGATAGCCGGCATTACTGCCCCAATAATCAGCCCCCTTTTTCTTGTCTATGATTTTATCAAAGCTGAAATTTCGATTTTCCGGCGTTTTTCCAAAAGCCCGGAAAACCCAATCGGGAACAGCGATTTTGTCTACATAAGATTTCCGGACAATCTCCGCCACAAATGCCTGCAGGATGATTTCCGAATCGGCATCGTGTACTTTCTTTGCCATCTTCTCTGCATACGAGAAGTGCTTTTCTACCTGGTCAACAGAAGTAGAGGTCCACGCAAACAGCGCCGCACGGCTGACAAACTTTGCTCCTGTCCGGAGGATCATGCGCAAATCCTCATCAAACAGCATGTTTTCTTCTCCGCCCTCGCCGCAAAGCCCCTGGAAGGTTACCGCACGGGACAGATAATTTTTCAGCACCGTTTCACTCATGGATCCTTGAAAGAAAAAGGAAGATGCGGCAGAGGCAGAAAGCGAAGGAACTGCTGCTCCAAGCACAGCAGTTGTCATCAGAGCGCTCAATCCCATACTAATCACCCTTTTTATCAGATTTTTTCTTTTCATGCCCTATTATCCCCTTTCCTTCGAAAATCGTTCATACTATAAAGTATCTCTGGCTTTTGATCAGAGTCGGAAGCAATAAAATAAGGCTGGTTCGGAAACAAATCAAAAAAGTTGTCACTGTATTGGTCAGTTCCGTTCAAATCAAGGCAAACTCCCATAACGAAGCGATCACTTTGAAGCAAATATCCTCCCTCTTCCCGCTTGATCGAAATGTCTGCCGGTCCCAATGCTAAATCATGATATTTCTGCGGGGTATAACGGGTTCGAGATACCAAACTACCGTCTGACTGATATAAACAAGCGTAGGCAATCTGCTGCCCGTCCGGCTTTCCGCAACCAATTTGTCCGATACACACAGAGGCGTTGGCAGTCAGGGTGACGGTTTGTTCGTGCTCTTCCAGCAGTTCACCCCCGGCAGTAAAGATGCCATAAGACACTTTGCCGGTCCAATCCATCAATGTATCATTTACGCCATATAAAAACCATCCGTCCTTCTCGGCGGCAATAACAGGAGCAATCGGTTCAAAAGCACGCCGCACCGGATGATAGGAAGGATTCTTCCTCAAATAATAATCTACGACCGACCAACTTCGAACCGTGGGCCAGCAGTCGTTATACATCCAAAAAACCGCCGCAGAAGAATCATATTTTCTCCTCCGGAAATTATCAATGTATCGTTTCAGTCCCTCTCCCTGCACAAAACCGCCGATATACACATACTCTTCCAACGACAAAGTCCGCGGATTTACACCGGTCCAAAACCGTACATCTTCGTCCAGTGAGGTTCCGGGCATCCAGTTTTCCAGCATATTATCATGCACCTGCCAAGAAAAGCTATGCATTCCTTCTCCCGGTCTCAAACAGGCTTTTATTGTATCAAGGCAAGTAGGGCCTAATATTCCGCCTTCATTCGGAAACCGGCAAATCATTTTTTCATAATCACGGCTGTCCTTATTTGCGAATCCCACTTCCCAAGGATGCTGATCACCAATCGCATGGTCATTACAATTATCTCCCTCGGGGGAAAACGGACTGGTGGGCTGATAATATTTTTCCGGATCTTCCTGTCTTAAAATTCCGGGCAAAATTTCATCATACAGAAAATCATCTTCCCCGACATGGAATCCCTCTTTCGGCGCCCAGCCGATTTCGTTGTTTCCGCACCAAGCAATCAGGGACGGATGCCCGGAAAGCCTTCGTGTTTGATAGACTGCCTCTTTTTTGAAACTGTCAAGCAGTGTTTGATCTGCAGCGGGTACAACAGCACAAGCGGCGACAAACTCCTGCCACAAAAGGATACCGCATCGATCGCAAATTTCATACAAAGCATCACTTTCATAAACGCCGCCGCCCCAGATCCGCAGGAAATTGAAATTTGCCTCTTGTGCCAATGTGACCAATCGTTCATACCTTTCCCGTGTCATCGCGGCGTTTATCATGTCATTCGGAACCAAATTCGAGCCTTTCATGAAAATCGGTTGATGATTGATCCGAAATACAAAATATCTTCCTTTTTCGGGATGAGATTGTTGATCAACTGCAACATGGCGGAATCCGATCTTGCGCGTTTGGCGGGTAATCTCTTTCCCGCCTGCCGACAATACAGCTGTGACCTCATAAAGCGGTTGTTTTCCATACCCCGCCGGCCACCACAGTTCCGGCTGTGCCATTTCAAGTTCTGCGGTAAAAACCCCGTCCTCCGGCACGCAGTCAAAAGCCACCCGCTTTGTTTGTCCGCCGACCGACACGGACAGAGTGATGTCTTTCAGGGTCGGATCATACAGCGAAGCAAACATACGGCAGCGCAGCATGCCTTGATCCAACGAATCGTTTACAGTGGTATTGACTGCCATCGAATCAATGATTATCGCATCATGATACTGCAGTGAAACCGTGCCGGATATGCCAATATTCATTAACCGCGGAGCCCAGTCCCATTCCATCTGCGACTGTGTTTTCCTCAACCAGTTCCGTTTATGCAGCAAGGTGTCTACTGTCATGGTAGCAGTATAATAGTCCCGAATCGGCTTTTCACAAACAGAAAACAATCCGCTTTCCAACCGCACCAACAGGATGTTTCCAGCAGGCTTGAGCAAGTCGGATACGTCTATTTTACAGGGGTAAAAAGCATTCGCATGTCTGCCGATTTCTTTACCGTTGAGATAAATGACCGCACCATAATCAAGCGTTTCAAAAACAAGCTGTGCATATCCGGAAAGAGCAGCCTCCGGCGCATCAAATTCCCGTCGATAAAACCAAAAACACTCCTCTACCCATCGGCTTTCCAGCACCCCTATTTTCTCATACAAAGGGGAAATAATGCCCGCTTTGACCAAGTCCTGATGAACTTCGCCCGGGACTTGTGCATCGATCCATTTACAAGCATCGTAAGCGTCTTCTATCTCCTTGGCTTGATCCGCTACATCCAAATAGTTCGGTTCCGGCGGTGTATGAATATGATGAGGCATTCCCCCGCGCTGACCATCACACCATCTTATCTGCCATGTTCCGTTCAAATTCATTTGTTGCATCACTGATTCTCCTCTTCCTCATTTCATTGTGCAACAGCTTTAGTTCCGTGCCGGAGCTGCCGGCAAACCAAGTTCTTTCCGCAATTTTGCAACTGCCCAACACCACCAGCAGCATTGCTCCCCGTTTCCTCCATCCGAAATCAGCCATTCACCATCTCCGGGTGTCAAGTTTTCAGCAAGCAAATCGCAACGGTTTACCTCTTCTAAGAATAAAATCCAACTTAAAATACGGTCAAAATCACCGGTTCTCAAACAATATACAATATCCCAGCCAATTCCTTTTCCCAAAATAGCCGGATTTATCTCTCCGTTTTCATCAAAATCAGTTGCCATATAATATTGACCGTTGGTATAAGGGGCTTTTCTCCATGTCTTTTTGCGGATATAATCAATCGTATTATCAAGTACTTCGGTATCCAGTGCCTCCCATTGGGCAGCAATCGGCGCCCAATTAAAGAAGCCCATGGCGCCAAACGGTCTTCCCCAGCCTCCGTCCGGAATGCGCATCTCCAGATAACACTTCTTTCCTGCCAGTTCCTGCGTCATATAAGTGTCTACTCCCTGCCGCAACAAGAAAATCCGTTCTTTCCAGAAATCTGCGCTTTCGGTGTCTCCTCTTTTCTCTGCAACCGCTGACATTGCCTCCAACGCCGCACCCGCAAAGCTTTGCGTCAGAATATCAAAGACGCTCCATCGGCGATTTCCCCTGCTGTGTTCGAAGGCACAGTTGAAGACAAGACACAGACTTTCCGGCGGAAACATATGCGGATAAAGTTCTCTGGGACAGTTCGGCTCATAATAAAAATACGGCTGATTCATTAACGCGTTAAGATAGCCCTTGACATCCGAATAATATTCTTCCTCAAACGCATGGGAAGCCTTTCCGCTCAAGACTAATCTTGCCCATGCCAATATGACATGAAGTGATCCGTCAGCTTGATCATCCCGGCTGAAATTTTGAATCGTTTCTCCGTTTTCTCCATAAGAAACCTGAAAAGCAATGTGTGGAATTCTTCCCAATCCCATCCGACGCGCCGAATCCAATGCAAATCGAATGATTTTTTCACTGGTTTCATATTCTCCGGTTTCTCGTAAAAGTGCATCGACAGCACCGGTAGTACGGCAAAACATGACGGCTCCATACCCGCCCTCTCCGACCGATTCCGGATAACAACCGTTTTCTGCGACTCTGTCCAATAAACTGTAATAAGTATTGCGATAAATCTCTGCAATTTTACCTGCCTCGAGATGCTTTTTGATAAGTTCCTTTGCTTCAGTCTGCCGCATTTACTTTTCTCCTTTATTTGTTTTTCCGTTTTCGGCATTCAAAAAGATATTCCGAATCACATTTTCCTGATTAAATCCGTTTGGGCAGGCGTCACTTTGCATATTGGCACGATATTCGTGCTCCGAAGCAAGAATATAGCTGCCGTCAGATTGTTTTTCGGTGCGGATTCCTTCGTATTCGGTATATTGTTCAAAAGCAGCTTGATTAAATTTATCACCCGGCTGATAGCGGCAAACCGGCGCATCTCCGTCACAGCACAGAATGCGTTTCAACTGCGGCTGCAAGAAATAAACCTGATTACCGTTTTTATCTAATCTGGTGGACTTAAGCATCTGATCACAATACAGCAGGAACTCATTTCGATACCACTCGGGCTGAGTGGCAAACCATGTAATGTCATCATATCCCCACGGACTGTAATTTTCATTATATTCTCCGACCGGACCCGGTCTGCCGTAATTGTCAAACTCAATAATGGTCAGACAATTGTCAATAGAAAATCCCAGCGGATGTTCTCCGCCCTCGCTTCTGCCGATCCAAGTACAGTCATTTTCGGTCACATCGCACAATTTACATTTCAGTGCCCCGTCTTCTTTTACGCTGTCAATCGGCACCATGCCGGCTCCTACCACATCGATCAGCAACCGATCCCCGATTTTCATACATTTACTGCCGAAAACAGTGTGACAGTCAAAAAGCACTATTCCGCGGCGGGCATGTTTTTTCGCGTATGCTCTTGCCAGAGTGGTCACGCGATCCCATCCGCTGTAAAACTCCCATCGATTACCAGTATCTTTTTCTGCCTGCCCCAGATGTACAGCCTCAAAACCGGCATCAATATAGCGGCAGATGCAGTAGTAAAAATACATCTGTGTTTCAATGCTGCCGATAAAAGGCCATGAAGCTTCTTTGTTCCAATAGTCGCGGCTTCCCCAATTATCCCAGCAGGTCTCCGGAAACTCAAAATCCTCCGGAAAGCACATTTTTTCCCAATTAAAACGGCGATTTTCCACAGGCAGTCCAAAATCTTCAAACACCCAAGCCGGAATTTGCTGACTTTCTACCGTCCCGCGGTATATAATTTCAAAAACACCCGCCTGCAAAATAATTTCCGGATCAGCCTGATGAACCAAATCTGCATTCTTCGCCGCTTCGCGATAATGTTCTTCCACCTGTTGCTCCGACAGATTGCCCATCCAGGAAAAATGTGCGGCTCTGCCGATAAACTTCGCCCCTACATTTCGGACCATACGGAGATCCTCTTCAAACAGCGGATCGCCAATACAGAGCATCTGATGAGTCACTGCACGGGACAAATAACGGCGCAGTACGCTTTCTGTCATTGAGCCATCAAAATAAAAAGGGGATGTTTTGTCATATTGATTCTTATTACCCATTTTTATGACCATTCCTTTCTGAGCTTTTGTCCTATTAACCGACGATGCCGGTCCGCTCAATGCTTTCGGTAAAATATCTCTGCAAAAGAATATACATCACCAAAAGCGGCGCAATCGCAACCACTGCCGCAGCTTGTGTCACCGGGATTCGTTCAATCTCCCGAATACCGGAGCTTGTATCCGATATCGCGCTCTTTATGCCTTGCAGGAAGCTGGAAACCGTCTGTAAGTTGTCAAAGTGAATCACGCTGAAATAGCTGTCGTTCCAATACCATACAATGGAAAACAATGTAACAGTAAGAATCGCTGCTCCGGCAAGCGGCATCATAATGACGGCAAAAGTGCGAAGCCGCCCGCATCCGTCAATATATGCGGCATCTTGCAGTTCCTCCGGCAAGCCACGGAAAAACTGAATGAAGATAAAGATGAACAATCCGGATTTAATGCCGTTTCCCAATAAAGCCGGTAAAAAGTATGCCCACAAAGTATCTCGCAAGCTGACTGTAAGAGGACTGCCGGTAAATAAACCGATGATTTGCCCGATCCCGAAAAAGTCAAACCGCTGGAAATCCATCATTGAGGGGATGGTGACAACCTGCGGCGGCACGATGATGGTCAACAGCAAAATGCCGAAGAGAATCTTTTTGCCGGGAAAACGAAATCGTGCAAAACCATAGCCTGCCAACATGCAGGATATCAGCTGACACAGTGTCCCTATTATTGTAATGATAACTGTTTGCCACAAAGCTGCAGTTAAGTCCAGTTTTTCAAACACAAGACGAAATGACGACAATGTAAAATGTTTCGGAATCCAGACCACGGTGGGATCATACAACTCAGAGGGATTCCGGAATGCGATACTTATCATGATCAGCAGTGGATATAGCAACACAAGGCACAGGCTGAACAGAAATATTGCCCGACCGACAGAAAACAATACCCGCCAGATCTTTTTGACCCGACGCTTGTTTTTTCGCGCCGAAGATGTTTCCCCTGCCCATAATTGCTCCACCCCGGATTGCCATCCGGAAATAACCTGATTCATCTTCATGACAAATTCCTTTCCTTTGTTTCGGACTGTTGTAAACAGAACCGACGTATTTCATATAGGAAAACGCAAGCACACGGCTTCTGAAAAACAATAAGAGCCGTTTTTCTATTTCTGCATATAAAACGCGCGTCGGTTAATAATCAAATAAATCACAATAATAATCAAAAAGACAACTAAAAAATAACTGGTACCCAAAGCAGCCGCATAAGACAAATGCAAACTTTGCGTCTGCGACACAATCTGACGGATAATAGTATTCGAATAATCGGTAAACCCGTCAATTACGGTATAAATGGTATTCAGCAGCAATATCGGTGTAATCATCGGGAAAGTGATCCTCCAAAACTTCTCCCATCCCGAAGCACCTTCTACATCCGCGGCTTCATATAAATGGTTCGGAACATTTTGCAGTCCTGCCAAAAACAACAAGATTTGGATACCTGATTTCCAGGACAGATTAAAAATCTCACTGACCAAAGTAGAAAACATCGTGGTGATTTCCTCTGAAAGTCCGATTTGTACAAGTATCTCTTCCATAGAAGTTGCCTGAAACATCATAGAGGCACTTTCTCCCGACATCATAAGCTGAGCAATAGATTCTCCGTTGATAATGTCCAAAACCGGTCCCGTCGCAATAATAACCGGAAGGAAGAAAATAGCGCGTACCAACGTTCTTCCGTGAAACTTACTTTTCAAGATCAAAGCAACAAAAATGCTGAAAAAGATAATAAAAACAGAAGTTCCGAAAATACCTAATATAGACTCAAAAAAGCTGCGGATAAAAGTCGTATCTTCGGTAAAAACACGTTGGAAAACACGAAAGCCGGCAAATTCACTGTCGCGAAGGGCACCGGTATTCGGTACCTCAAAAAAAGAATACAGTATCACTGTTACAAAAGGCTTAATGAAAAAGTAAATTGTTCCTATCAACCACGGCAAGATAAACAACAATCCTGCAACAGCGTCCTTATGGCTGAGCGTCGCCATAAACTTGCGCTTTTCAGACTTATTCAAGAATCATCCCTGCCTTTCGTATTACATAGCTTTTCGGCTCCGCTTTCACTGGACCATCTGTTACCATGCTGTTCGAAGTGTTGATCCACAGCTCGCCGTCTCCCTCAAAATAACTGACGGTCAAACCGCTTTTCCTCTTTTCATATCCGATCAGCTTTCTGCTGCCAAGCTTTGTATAAACCTCCTGCAACTCCTTATACTGTGCTTGAATAGTCGGCAGCCATTTGCCATAATCAGATCCGATCCAGGAGTCATATGCCGTACCTTTTACCACTTCGCTTTCCGAATGATAATTTAACGAATAGTGAAGATCTCCTCCTGTCTCCATCACCTTGAGCAAGGCAAGCTCGGGATCATCAGAAAGATTAATGGCTTTTCCGGTGTAAGAAATCGCCCCGGATATTACCATCTGATAAAAAGGCACTCCATAATCCAGCATATCAAATCCGCTGTTTTCCGGCAGATTAACCAATTGTTTTGCATAAACTGCATTCGGAAAAAAGGCTTCATCCAGCATTAAATCATTTTTCCCCGATAGCTCTTTTATTAAATCATGGTATTTCTGAGCTCCTGCCCAAGGCTCTATCTGATCGTTTTTATTGCTGTAATCCGATGTCACCGCCCCGGAAATGGTACTAAGCGACAAACCGGAAATTCCCAGCTTTTGATAAGATTTCAGAAAAGAAGCCGCCGTTTTCTCCAATTTTTGAAAATTAATCACATACCATGAATCGCGGTTTTGATCCTGTGTAAACAAATTACGTTTATACGGATAATAGCGATTGACTTCCCGATTCATATTCCGGGTAACATCAAAATACTGTTGAAAAGGATAATTTGTCCTGGTGAAAGTCGTCAAGTCAATATCGGGATAAAACCCAATATTCTGCTCCGAAGTGTATGTCGCCAGTTTCAGAAAATCTTTCTTTCCGCCCAATTTGGATTCCGGCACCGCTTTATCCGGTATTTTGCCTTCTACCGAGCGCTTATCCCACTCCAGATAACGAAGGTTGAGCTGATTCACACCGTTTTCAACCAACTTCTGTGTAATCGTAAGCGCCTCATCAAAAGCGGTCGCTGTCATTTTTACATTGACCGGGAATCCAAGCACTGACTTTTTTCGGGTAACTGCACCCAGATAATCAATATAAACCGCCGCAGTATCTTGCCCCGCGGAGAAGCTGCTCTGTAATTTTAAGTAGTCCCGGTAAACCGATGCCATGCCGGACAAATCTGCATCATCTCCGGACAAAAACCAATACCGGTTCTCCAGCGTCTGAATGGTTGGTGCCGTTTCCTGATAAACATTAAAGGTTTTCGTGCCCTGCCAACCCTGATCCAGTGAATAATTTGTTATTTTGCGAACCGAAAAGTCATTCCATACCGTGTTATAACCCGATTCCACTCCGGAAACCGCCGCATTAATGGTACTTTGCGCCGCGCCCTCTGTAATGACCGTAAACATGGCGCTTCCGTTTTTTTGTAATCCAAACACCGGCATATAGATCTTTTCCAGAGTAGTGACCTCTGATTTTGCAATTTCGCCCGCATCGCCGCCGTATACCGGCTGACTGTACGCGCTATATGCGGTTTTTCCATTGTTTAAAGTCATCACCGCTCCGGATCCGTCCGGTATCAAAGCAAATCCCTTGTCCTTATCAGATGCAGCACAGAAATAAGGCAGCATGGAAACGGAAAACAAATCATAAGAGGATCTTTCCTCAATCGCATCCACCGCAATTTTAGCAGTCATACTGCCATCATCATTCAATAAAACGGTAAACGGGACTGTAATGTCCACTGCGGGAAAAGTAAAGTTAAACCGCAATCCGTTTTTCAGTTTTTGCAGCTTCAGTCCGTCCATATCTACGCTGTCCGATTTGCTGTTAAGCGTTACCATCGTATCATTTTCTTCGTCATGATAGGTAATAGACAGCAATGATTGCATCAATGTGATTTTCAGCGAAACGGGATCGTCCGCAGCGTCCAATGGATTACTGTACCAAATTTGTCCGTCCGCTTTGTTTGCCACAGCAAAAGTACCGGTATATTCTCCCGAAGTTGCACAGTAAAGCCGCAGCGCTTGATTTTCATGTGTCAGAATATAACCCTGCTCTGACAGTACAGCGAGTTCTGCATCGGTACTGCCGATTTCACTGCCAATATTTTCGGTTCCTGCATCAGAAGCTTCATCTCCGACCGGAGCAGCGGGAAAAGAACTGATACAAACACATAGGAGTATTATTGTTATCAGCGCTTGTCTTCCCAACCTGAGCAATTGATATTTTTTCTTCATTACAACCCAGCCTTTCCGGTTTCTCTATCCTAAGATCGTTTCTGCACAAATATTCACAAGTTACCTGATTCGATATATTAACTCGTTGGCGATAGAATTTACAAAAGCATATGCCTGCTGTATCAAAGTAGCAACCAGTAACACCAGAAATACCACGATCAGCATCCCGACGACAGTCAAAAGCACCGATAAAATCGTTTGCCCAAAACTGTAATCATGAATTCCGCTCAGCACGCCCAACAGCATACAAGCGCTCCAGATGATTCCCAACAACGAAATCCATTGCAAAAATACCGTTTCTTCCTCCACCAACAGATGGCTAAGCGCTACGTACAGGAAATTGCAGGAAACATAAGGGATCAAACAATAGGAAGCGCTGATCCAGATATCTTTCATCTTTCCCTTGCCGTCCATCAACGTACACACGCCCCAGTTGGAAACTACACCGACCGCAAAAATCGGAACCGTACCCAAAAACAAAAGCCAAATATTCATCGTATCGACATTATTTGTATTAAAACGAAATCCTGTCAATGCAAACCGGAATATCGTCGCCAAAAACCACAATCCCAAAATCAAGCAGGAAATCGGCATAGAACCGGCTTTTTTCAATTTCATTTCTTCTGCATTGTCAACCGGGTGCAGTAAAAATTTAAACGGGCTGATCCAGGTATGATGTTTCGCAGAATCCGTCTTTTTTCCTTTTCGGTTGAAAAACCAAATCAACAGGGCAATGATCAGTACTACCCCAAGGCAAATCCAAGGAAAATATTTTTGCAGCAACTCGTTTCGGTAGGATTGGAACGCGTCCGAATTTCCTTCTCTGTCGTTTCCCAACTTAAAATATTCTGTTGCTTCTTTAAATTTTTCCTCTGCCATCAGGGATTTGCCGATACTGATATAAGCGGTCATATAGTTATGATCATACTTGAGAACTTCCTCCCAAATACCATTGGCTTTTCCGTATTCGCCATCATTATAATAATATACCGCCTCTAAAACCTTTTCCCCGAAAGCGGTAGGAGACATAACCGTTAAATTGCCTTTCTGTGCATCCAAAATCAGCAGTCTGTCCCCTAATACTTCTATTGCGGAAGGATTTAAAAAAGTGCCTTGCTGTGTTCCGGTACCGCCCGAAATAAAGAGCAGCTCGCCCTCCGGATCATACTGAAAAATACGATTGTTTTGCTGATCAAGCACATTGATAATCCCGCTGTCACTAACTGCTATATCGACAAACCGAGAAGTAGAAAGCTTTCCGTTTATATAAAGCTCTTCCAACTCCCCAAATTCCTCAGCCTCTAAGATATCGCTTCCCATCGGATTCAGCTTTTTCACTTTCTTCTTGACCGTAGCTGTTTGTGTTACGGTAAAAATAAAATCTTTTTCATTGATATCAAAAGAGGTAAATTCTTCGGGTATATATTTTGAAATCATATCTGCCTGCTCACTGGTCAGTATATTTTTCCAAAATCGGTCCAAAAGTAAGGAGCCTGTCACCTCAACCGTATTGCTTCCGTAAAATCCGTCAAAATCACCTTGCTCCGTATACAAAAGCGCGCCCTGATACACCCCCGAAGCAGTGACATATATCGTGCCTGCGCTGTCCGCTAATACCTTCTGTGGCTTAAACTCCAAATCTTCTGCCAGCATATTGGTTTGAGGCTTTTCCAGTTTGTGCAGAATATGCCCGTTTTGATCACTAACCCAAACGCAGGCATTATTGGGATCCGCAATATAGATCAGATTCTTTTGATCAACAAATATTCCGGTCGGATTATTTAGAGTGATCTTTTCACTCTGATTGGTAAACTCCTGTATGATTTTCTGAAGCCCAAGCTTTTCATCCAATACAACAACGCGGTTGTTTCCGGAATCTAGGATATAAACCTGCCGATCTTTGGTGACACACAGATCCTTTGGCTCTGACAAATTTCCGATTTCCGTTCCCAGCTCTGTTCCTGTGTAAACTGCCTCGGGCTGATAGCCAATCTGTGAAGGAACCGCCTCATCCCAATAATTATAGGTATACCCCTTATAGGAAGCTGCTGATACTGCCATGGAAAGAACAGAACAGAGTATTCCGCAGACCAACAGGGCGCATATGCGTTTTTTCATCTGGAATCCTCCTATTCTTTAATGCCTGACTGTGCCATTGTTTCCAAAACGGAATTCTGTGAAATAATAAAGATAACGATTGGCGGTATCATCAAAATAAGCGCAACCGCAGAAGCCTCTCCCGCTCTTGCGATACCGGAGTTGGTAATCTGAGAAAGCACCGCCGGAAGCAACCGCAATTTCTCGTCATAAACATAGTTAACACTTGTTGTATTCCAAAACGTTTGAAATGTAAAGATAATCAAAGTGATCCAGCCCGGTTTCACGCTCGGCATTAAGACGGACCAGTATATCCGCCATTCGCCTGCCCCGTCGATCCGTGCCGCCTCCAAAATGGTATCCGGGAAAGAAACAATAAACTGCTGCATCAAAAAGACACCAAAAGAACTCGCCAATGCCGGAAGAAGCATAGACCAGTACGTATTGATCATTCCGAGCCATGCCAGAATGATATAAACAACCACTCCGGTGACTTCGGTACGGAACAGAATCGCCCAAACAACGATCTTGCTGAAAGCATTTCTGCCCGGGAATTGATGCTTAGCCAGCGGAAAAGCCGCCAGCGAAGCAATAAAAATATAAGCCGCCGTTCCTATCCCCGTTACAAAAACGCTGTTAAGGACGTAACGCCCGAACGGTACCCATGAATCATTGACAATAGACAGTACCTTACCGAAATTATCAAAAGTCGGGTGCTGTACAAAAAAACGGGGAGGAAACAAGAATATTTCATTTACCGGCTTAAAAGCAGTAACGATCGCGTAAACAAGCGGCAACGCCATAATTGCCCCGATTCCTACGATAAACAAAAACATTAATAAGTTGCCCCAGATAGAACGCGTCAATTTTTTAGACCGAATATGTAACCGCTTTTTTACTTGAACCATAACTAAACCTTGCCTTTCCGAATTGATCCCGGGAATGCAATATAAAATGCAGATGCCCGTTTCCGTATTGGAATATTTTTCTCTGCATTTTAGTCTCCGGACACTTTTCTCAAAAGCTTATTCACTGCCATCCATGAAAGCAACATCATTCCAAACAAAAACACAGCCACCGTAGAAGCATATCCCATTTCATAGCGAATCGTACCGAAGTCCTGCATATGCAGCAACAACGTATGCGTTGAATAATCAGTGCTTGGGAAGCCGGTTAGTGCACTGCATTGATAGCCGACTGCAAACGCGGAGGAAATGGTCATCACCGCGCCGAACAAAAGCTGCGGTCCCATCTGTGGTAATGTAACATGACGTAGTTCCTGCCAACGGTTCCGAATGCCGTCAATGGCCGCGGCTTCAAAATAGGTCTTATTCAGATTTTGAAGCCCTGCTACGAAGGAAAGGAATCCCTGTCCCATACTCAGCCAGATTACAACAAGAACGACCACCCCCAGATTGTATTCCGGATCGGTCAGCCATTTGATCGGCTCGCTGGTAAATCCCCAGTTCATCAAAAATCCGTTCAAGAAACCATATTGATCTCCCGAAAAGATAAAGGTCCAAACAAAGTATACATTTCCTGCCAGAGACGGTGCATAAAAAATCAACGTCAGCAAAGAGCGAAGCCGCGGATTAAATTCATTGATGCACCATGCAAATAAAAAGCTGAGAAGGTATCCAAGCGGCCCGGTCAAGAATGCAAAGATCAGCGTGTTTTTAATTGCGATAATAAACACTTCGTCATCTAAAACCATCCTGGAATAATTTTCTAATCCCACAAAAACAGGGCTTTGTACCATATCAAAGCTTGTAAAGCTGAGTCCTATTGCCGCAATAACCGGTATGATCGTAAAAACCAGAAACAATATCGCAAAAGGCGCCAACATAAGATAGCTGGTATGGCTTTTGATAATCCGCTGACCTAATGTCGGCATTCCCGGTTCTGCCGCTTTCTTTCCTTGTTTCAAGGTGCATTCCCCTTTCATGATACAATTCCCAATTCCTTGTTTTTGCGCAAAATTTCTTTATCAATAATTTTTGCATATTTATTCAGCGTTTCCCGCTCGTTTGTGTTTTTATACACTACATTACGAAACACATTGGTCACATTGCGGGTCACATAATAGCTGCTGGGAATCGACGGAATATCCCAAACCTGCTCCCACTGAGCAGCAATGGTTTTGTATTCACTCGGCTTCCATGCAAGATTTCTTAATGTTTCCACATTGGCTGAATTATACCGGGCAGCCGGTCCCATGGTTGCTTCCAACTCTCTGGAGTAGCGTGTCTGTATTTCTTCGGTACTCCACCAATCCAGGAACTGAAAAGCCGCTTCTTTGTTTTCCGCTGATTCCATCAATACAGAAGCTGTCCCCGTAGCGCTTTCCGTTCGTTTAATGCTTCCGTCTTCCTGACGGATTCCCGGAATCGGATGAATGGACCAAAGTCCTTTGATTTCCGGAGCAGCTACTGCGAACTGATTATATTGCGTATAATCAGCGATGACCAACGGCATAATACCGCTGCGGAAATAGCTGAATACATCATATACCAGTGTAAGATCATACTCGGTGTAAAAACCCGTCCACATTTTAAATGCGTCCAGCACTTCTGGAGAATCAAAAGCGGTAGCAGTCAAATCTTCATTATAGAAACTGCCGCCCTTTTGCATAATTAAAGTTTCAAACATAACCCGGGCATCGCCCACTGTTCCGGTTTGAGAATCAATTCCCGCGCCAACCTGCATATTACTGCGCTGAATAATCGGCAGTATTTTATAGAAATCATCCCATGTTTCCGGTACTTCAATCCCCAGTTCCGCAAAGATATCATCCCGGCAGAACATTAGATTGAAGCCTTGGGAATTCGGCACCCCATAGTTACCGCCCTGAAATTGATAGGGGATAAGTGCAGAGGGATAAAAACGCTTGCTTACCTCTTCAAAGCCCGCAAACTCATCCAGTTTACAGATTGCTCCCCGCGCCGCAAGATTGACCGGCAAAGTTTTTTCCACAAACATTGCAATATCCGGTCCCTTTCCGGCTAAAGTCGCTTGCAGCAAAGTAGCGCTGTCCGCTACGATACTAAGATTCACATCAATATCGGTTTTTGGAACAAATTCATCATCGACGATCCGTCTGATGATATTAATTTGATCACGCCCTACCGTAGTTGCCCAAACAGTAATACTCTCTTTGGCATCGCTGATATCATAATCCGAAAAGAATGAATAATATACCGACTTGCACTCATACCATATCTGACTGAAAAAGCCTGCCTGCGCCTTTCCCATCTCGGCATCTTCCGGAAGCAGATAAACCGTATCAAATGTCAGATACTGATTGGTCATATCCAGCATCCATGTTCCGAGAGAGCTGATATTCGTCCGAAAATTGCTTAGCCCGGAAGGAATAGAGCGAGGCTTTTCAATAAACTGTTCTAATTGCCGAATGGTTTCCTCAATTGTAACCAATTCCGAACCGGAAGTGTCCATCAGCCCGTTCAGCCGTTCCAGCTCGGACTTCAATTGATCGCGCACCACGATCAGTCGCTCATTTAAATCAGGGATTTGGGTGGAAAAGTCATAATCACGGTACAAATCGGGAGATATCCCGGTTACCATCGTAATATGACGGCATATTGTGTTGAGTTCCGTAACCGCTTCCTGAACAATCTGCAAAGTATCCGCAAAACGTCCCGTTGTACACTCTAGCGTGATCTCATATTCCTTGCCGGCTTCCATATAAAATAGGTAAGGATCATCTCCGCCTACAACGTAATTGTACCATTTCGCACTATACGGAAATTCTAACGCATTTGCTTCTGCAAAAGGGACTTCCCCGTTTATGTAAAGTCTTCTGGTGTTAAACATCCCGCGGTTATCATCCTGCGATACACGAAAGCCCAAGCGATACAGTCCAGTTTCGGTCGGCGTAACGGTCCAGGTGATCCACTCTCCGGGTTTTCCGTTGTAAATAATATTCAGCTTTTGCGCAGAGGGGTCAGACGGTTCCAGTGCCGCATTGGATCCATCACGATCCGGATAAATGGAAAGACTGGACTTTTTTTCCGCCAGCTCTGCCCGGTAAGATTGAAGGTCGCCCTTTACCTGAACATATCCTTTTGCATCGTAATCTTTTTTCACATCCTCATACGAGGGAAGTTCAAATTCTCCGTTAATGGTCAATTGTTCCAGAGCAATGCTTTCCTGATCTACTGCTATTGTGAGCTGATGCTCTCCTTTCGTGAGGTAAAGAGCAAAGGGATCCGGGTTGTATCCTGCATTATCAATAAAGGCCGCCCGCCGCCACTCTGGTTTTTCCACCTGTTTGGGGCGCAGGTCGTTGCCTGATTTGTCTTGTTTAATTTCTGTTTCATTTCCATATACTTTGGAGAGAAAAACATTCTCCGCTTCCTTAAAAGGAGTTTTCCCGTCTATTTGAAAAGTAAGATTAATATCCAGCACACCATCCGTTGCTACCGGGAAATAGTCTGCTTCAATCCGATAAAGTCCGTCTTGCGGTACAGAAAATCGGTAAGTGTAACTGCCGGTCTCTTCATCTAAAAGTAAGACATCGTTTTTTCCTTCATAGGATGATTTTACAGCAGAGGTACTCCCTGTTTCAAAACTATTTGCTTTTATTTGTACGGTACTTCCGCCTTCCGGCTTTTCTTCAAATTGCTTTTGATATGCATAATAGGAGATTGCTTGATTATCACCGGAGGAAATAGCCGTTCCCTCTGCATTATTCTTTTCTCCGGCGGCGGTACAAACCGGTGCACTGACCGCCAGCAAAACAATGCTGCACAGCAAACTAAATGCGCTGAGAATCTTCTTTTTTGCTTCCGGTGTTGCTTTCATATATAATCACCATTCCTTTTTGAATTTGTGCCAGTATTGCGCATAGGCAATATTTTACCCAAGTATAGCGGGCAAAAAAGGAACAAACTGAGCATGAAAATAATATCTTTCCGTGCTAATCTCCTCGCATTATCGGGCAGTTCCAAAGGCTGATTCTTGAAACCTTCGGAACCGCCCTATCATTATAATGCTATCTGTTTTTCCACATCGTTACTGCTTAAACTCAAGATTTCTTTTGCTTCTTTTATAATACAGAAAATAAAACGCACAGCCGCCTCCGCCTAAAGAGAGAACCGCCAAAATGCTGCCGATGATCCAAGGTAATGCGCTACCTTTCGGTTTATCTGAGTCGGTTTTCATATCAGATGTATTGGAGATAACCTGTTCGCTTTCTGCCAATTCGCTCTCTGTTAATTCACTGCCGCTCGTTTCACTGCCGCTGACGTCTTCCCCATTGGCATCAGATGTCACCGCAGAGCCTCCGCTTGTTGTGGTATTGTTTTTTGATGTCAAACCGGCAGTGCCCTTTTTTGACGAAGTGTTTGCCTGACTTGACGGTGTCTCGTCGCCGCCTGCGTTGGGATTGTCCGGAGAATAACCGCTGGGCAGAATAACCTTTGTCAGTTCCGGATTTTCAGCTGCGTTTTTGCCGAGGAAAATCTCCCGAATGGTATCTTCCTGATTAAAGCCATTCGGACAACCATCGCTCTGCCGGTTGGCACGATAATCCTTTTTCACCGTCAACGTGTAGGTGTTTTTGCTGTTATTGTAATTGATGTCAGTCTTTTCTTTCTCCGCATAATCAAACATAAAATCCGAACTAAAAGAACTTCCCGGCGTATATGTTATCTCCGGATAATATCCGACTCCGGGAGTGATTACCCTACGGCAGGAGGGCTGCAGGAAATACTGCTGCTTGCCGGAAGAATCCAAATTATTCTTTTTCAGGTAGGCGTCGCATTCTTTCAAAAACTGATTGCGGTACCATTCCGGCTGTGTCGCAAACCATGTTACATCGTCAAAACCCCAGTTGTAAAATGCATTTTTAGTAGCTACACCGGGTTTTCCGTTTCCGCCGTAATTGTCAAACTCCAGAATTGTAAAATTGTTCTCTATCGTAAACCCAAGTGGATGCTCTCCGCCGGCGCTTCGCCCGATCCAGGACAGCCAACATTTTTTATAATCACTGATCTCACACATTAACGCGCCGTTTTCCGACTTTGTTTCATTCGGGACGATTCCTGCCCCCTGAATATCGAAAACAAGCCGATTTCGGACTTTAATCCCGTTAGAATCAATTGCAGTATGACAATCAAACAAAGCGATTCCGCGCCGTGCATGCGTCTTGGCATATTTTCTTGCCTTTGTTAACAATTCATCCCAATGAGTCGCATAAGAATTGCCTCTATAAAGCATCATTTTTTCTGCCTGCCCCATATGGAACGCCTCATAACCGGCATCGATATATCGGGTAATTTGATAATAAAAATACATTTTAGTTTCAGTTTGGGTGATATCCGGCACGCCGGAAGCGTCATTTCCCCAACAGCCAATCCCATTATCCGTGCCATTTTTATCTTTTGTTCCTTTCGGAAAAACAATGTCGGTAAAACGGAAATTTCGTTTTTCCACCGGCAGACCAAAGGCCTCAAATACATATGACGGAATCGCAGTAGCATTTACGGTACCTTTATATGCAATCTCAAAAATACCCGCTTGCAAAATGATTTCGGAATCTGCTTTGTGGACCAAATCTGCTTTTTCTTTTGCTATTTTATAGTGCTTTTCGATGTCAGCTGCGCTCAAATTTCCACCCCAGGAATAATAAGCCGCCCGACCGATATACTTTGCTCCGATACGGCGCAACATCCGAAGATCTTCTTCAAATATCGGATCTTCAGAAAGGTTTTCCACGCATAATCCCGCATGAGTAACAGCGCGGGAAGCATAATTGCGCAGCACCTCTTTAGACATGGAGCCATTGAAGGTAAAATTTGTTGCGGCAGAAGCCTGTGTAGCGGGTTTCATTGATAGCACCCCCGAAACAAACAGTGCCGTGCACAATACAACACTGCAGATTTTTTTCATCATAGTCGGAATCTTCCTTTCTTTTTTCCGGCGATTCCGAGCCGCCTGATCACACAATACAGACGGCCCGACCTATCATTACCTTCTTCAAAGCATTATTGCTTTTTAAGAGCTTCCAACACTTGGGGTTCCCACTGTGCTACAACACCGGAATAAGAATCTCCGGAAAGGAAGGTGGGACCATAAATGTTATAATACTCCACAGTGCCGGATAAACGTCTAAATTGCAGCGGAACACCTGATACAATAGATTTCGCATATTCATCTATTTTTTTCTGTGCTGCTGTATATTCACCGGTATCCTCTACCTCTATCAGACCAATATTCATACCGCGAACTGCACAAGCAAAAGCGACGCCACCTTGCGGGTTGGAAGCCTTTTTCGGAATATAAAAAGCATCCACCGACACGCCGTGATAATAGGTAGAACTCTTGGTATAACGAGGAATCGGCACCGCTTTTAATGTGCCTTTTTTAAATTCATCCGGGAACTCCAATCCTGCAGCCTCTGCGGTAACATACATACCGACTTGACCGCTGACCACCATTTTACGAACCACTGTCGGCTCAGATTCCGAAGTTAACGCATATTTATTTCCGGTGGGTCCTAATTTACGGAGAAATTCAATTGCCGTTTTAATGTCATTTTGATTGAGGTTAGACTTCCAACTGCCGTTCGAATACTCGATTAAATCCTTGCCGGTAGTCGGAAGAAAAGTTTCCGCATAACGGAAATGGATACCATAATTACTCTTACTGTCATCGCTGGTATTAATCTTGGTCAATTTTTTCGCGTATTGTTCAAATACTTCCCATGTCCATTGATTGTTGTAGAGCAGTGTTTCAGGATCGGTCAGCCCCGCATTTTTCATGACAGTCGGATTATAAATGACACGACCATATAAATCCATTGTTGTAATCATAGCATAATGTTTGCCGTTGAGCTTCAGACTGTTCATAGTGCTGCGCGCACTGCCCCAAAAAGCAGTATTGATATCAATATAATTGTCAACCGGATCAACCAAATTTTTGTTCACCAAATCCGGCCAGCTTTCTTCCGGTTTTATATAAATAACATCGGGAGACTGATTGGAATTCGCCCACACGGCAAGTTTTGATGCCTTCATTGCGGGAGTAGCCTGTTTGTAAGATACCGTAACGCCGGGATATGCTTTTTTGAAAGCCTCTTCCCACTTTTGCACCCATGCGCTCTTTGGATCCCAGTCAATACAAACGACGACCTTGTTCTTCGGGATCGTAATTTTCGGCATAGTCGCTTTTGCATCATCCTCATTTTTAGAAACAGTAGGTGTTTCTGTTTTGCCGGTCGTTTTGCTTGAAGTCTTGCTACTTGTTTTATTCGAAGTTGTTGCCGAAACATCAGCCGTTGCTTCGGAACTGTCAGCCGTAATCAAGTCCGATAGTACTTCTTCTCCTTCATCAATAGAAGAAGTTTCCGCAGAGTCCGCGGAACCAGTCGCGGCAGAGGAGGATTTTCCGGCATCTCCTTTGCATCCGGATATCATTCCTACAGACATCAAAGCTGCCAAAAGCAACGCAAGGGCTTTTCGGTTTTTCATAGATAAAATCATTCCTTTCTCACTTTTTTCTCGCCTTAACCAGGGCATTCCTAATCCAATTTAAATGGTTTCTAAAATATTTATAGTATCGTTGCGGCTGCACAAAAATATTTGTGCAGCCGCAACGTCACGGACCGTTTGCCTTCCGTCTTATTTAAACTTCACTTCTCTTTTTTATTGTCACTGCAATCAATGCGCTGCCTGTCAACAGAAGTATAAAGGCAATTGGCAATGCACTCTGAACACCGGTATCCTCCGGTGTATCCTGTTTGTCATCATTGCTGCCCGCATTGTTGTTATTGCTTGAATTGTTATTTTCTGAACTTTCGTTGTTTCCCGGATTCTCATTTTCTCCCGGATCTTCCGTGTTTCCTCCGCCCGGATTATAAGCTTCGGGGATTTCGTAATCATCAGGTACCGTTGTCGGCAAATCTATTGCGGCTCCGGTGTTATAAGTTGTCTTAAGAATAACGTTAACAAAGAAAATCTGCGTATCAAATTCATCTGCCGCCATTTTCAAAAGAAATTTCTTCTCCGGGTTACCGGTCAAAATCCACTCAATATTTTTCTTGCACTGCTCTGCATTCACGCTTGCAGCGGGAAGATTCGGATCGCCCAAATTTGTTTGATCTGCTACGTCAGAAATTAAATACCACGTTTTTCCGTTGTCTTTAGAGGCTAAGAATTTACAGTTTTTGTAAGCTCCCCAACCGCCAATTGTAAAGTTAACAGCACGGTCATTTAAATCGATTTCATAAACCAAATAGCCCTCACTCTCAACATTCATATAAACGTCATTCCATTGCATAATTGTTTTTGCAAACTGAGAGTCTTTTAAGAAGGCACCGCCGTCTACAACCTCCGGTTTTGTTGCCACTTTGTTGTCCCAAATATCCTTTTGCTGTGCAGCTTCGTCTGCATCTTCTACATTAAGCGGAGAAGCATCAAACCGGAATTCATAATCTTTTGTACCGGTCGGCTCAGTCACTTCAATGTTATAAACAAGTGTTTTAGTGCCATAAGTTACTGTTAAAGCTTGTTGTTCTGCTACCGCTGCAGAACTGAATCCCGAAACCATGTCCGCCGTGACGGTAATATCCTTAGTAGAATTATCACTATAAGTTGCCGTTATAACTCCGCCAGTTACATCTAAAGATTCTCCGACGGAATAGCTCTTTTTCGTTGGCTCTGCTTTCCACTCGATTTTTGTCAAAGTGACTTCAGAAACAGTAATATCAAAAGTGGTTGTTTTCTCTTGGTATGTAATAGTTAACGTTTTCGTTCCCGCAGTTTCGCTGTCAAAACCGGTAACCATATTGGCTGTCAAATCAATAATTTCATCTGGACCCGCCTGCCGCGTCACAGTCACCTTTCCTCCGGTTACATCCAAAGGTTCTCCGATAAAATAGTTCGTTTTTGTTGGCGCTGCACTTAAACTAATGCTCGTAACAGAGCTTTTACGATCAGTAGCAACATCAAATTTTTTATATCTGATTTTGCCTGCGTTTTCATTAGCCGCAATCTTCAGGTAAACAATCTTTTTGCCGGAGCTGTCAACAGCCGCATTAGATAAAACAGCTTTGTTGGCATCCATCGTAGTAGCATATTGCTCTGCAATCGCAGCCTCTAAAGCGCTATCGGATTTCTCTCCGCCGGTATAATTAATAATCGTCGAATATGTGGTGTTATCGGCAGATAACTGCACTGTAAAATTGTTGCAGGAATCCGCAGTCCAATTTTGCAATTTTAAACTGATAGCATCTCTGTTCAGCTCAAGTTTAAAGATATTATATTGTCCATTTAACAACTGCCGATGAGACAAATCTAACTCTTCACCTGCAGGACGGAATGCCGCCCATAAATCAATCATCTCACCCTGGAGTTCTCCAACTGCAATATCGTCCATGATTTTGTCAGTTGCTCCTGTTGCTTCTTTTGCCCTTGACCACACAGAAAACTCTTTTTCATAGGTTCCTTCATCAGCTAATACACTGGGGATTGCGATTGTCAACATTAAACACAGTGCTGCAATCATTGATATTACCCTTTTCATCGTTTTTCCTCCTTAAAATTCATTTTATTACATTTATGAAATCCCTTACCTGTCTGGCACTGGGATAGCACCCAACAACTTGTACATTCGTTTAATACATGTTTATGATTGTTTTGATATGCAAAGAGCACTACTCAAGCAAAATATTGTGTAATTATTTTCCAATATTGGAAAATAATGTTTTAATAATAAAATTTAATTGAATAATTTTATATATTTTAACAATTAGTTTGTTTTTTTAAACGAGCTTTTCCTATTCATTAACAGGTATATTTTTAACTGTTTTTCTCTCTGTGATTTCATATTATCACACAAACATTACATAAGTCAATGGTTATTTATGGCTTCTATTGACAAACTTGTATATTTGTAATATAATGTAGTAAAAGAAGTGTGATTGGGAGAGGATGGCAATGCAGAAAAACAAAACGGGTTCAGAGCCGTTGTATAAGCAAATTAAAAATTATCTGGATACACTGATCCAACAAAATTTCAACAATACAGAATTTCGTTTTCCTTCCGAAAACCAAATCGCGACCCGATTCCACTCCAGCCGCGTACCGGTAATTCAAGCATTAAAGGAACTGGAAAACGAAGGTAAGATCTACCGGATACAAGGGAAAGGCTCCTTTATTCAGACTGGGAACTCCGTACAAGACCAGCCGGAACTCCATATCGGTATGATGCTGCCGAGACTTTCCAGCAAATACGTTTCGGAAATGATTGACGGAGCGAAAGCCTATTTGGAACAGCACAATATCAAATTATATATCTGCGTCACTGATGACGAATCACAAAAAGAAAAAGAATTCATCGAATCTATCCGGTCTATGCAATTTCAGGGATTGCTGTTTTTTCCGGTCATTCACAGCACATACAGTGACGCTATTTTGGATTTGGCAATCAGTAAATTCCCCACTGTTTTCATCGGCCGCAATATGCCGCGGTTAAACATCAGTAGCGTATTCTGTGATCCGTATAATCAAGCTTATCATGCCGTAGAATACTTGCTTGAAAACAAACGTGCAAATATTGCTTTTATCAGCGAACGTTCCGATTCTTCTCCGTTCTATGAAAAAAGGATGAAAGGTTATCAATCGGCAATGCAACACTATTTTCATGAAACAAATGCCTTGGCAGCTGAAATTGATTTCTTTCGTGAGAAATCGCCGGAATCAGACAAAGCAATTGATGCTGATATCTGCTCGTTTCTGGACAAGCATCCGGATGCAACTTCAATTATTACTACCAATTTGGCAATCGTACAAATTTATCAACACCTGATAAAAAAGCAAGTCGCGCCGGGGAAATACACAATTCTGGTGTTTGACAGCGCTGAAAAAATGGATTTTATCCCCTATCAAAATTTAGTAATTATCGACCAATGCCCGTATAAAATCGGTTATCTGGCTGCCGAACAGCTCCATCTTCAAATCACACAACATGCACCGCTTCAAAATATAGATGTTCCGGAACGTTTTGTTGCGCACAGAAGCAATTTTACTGATATTTTTCCGATTACTACTATGAATATCCAGGAATAATCATGTAGTTTCAAATGATTGTTCTTATAAGACTTCAACACATAACAAATCCGAATCTCACCTCTAACAGAGGCAGGATTCGGATTTTTTGTCCTTTCAGCAAATTTAAATTTAGAGCTGCCGATCATTGCTTTAAATGTTCAACCCTATTGCTGCTTTTAGATATTCCGCAAGGAATTGACGACATATCAAAAATATATTACAATGATATTGTGATAAAAACACCAAAAGGAGAGCCTATGCATGAAACGGCTTGTATTCCATGTTGATGTAAACAGTGCTTTTCTTTCATGGGAGGCTGCAAAACGAGTTGCCGAAGGCGGCGAAGATATCCGGCTGATCCCATCCGCTATCGGCGGTGACAGAGAAAAACGTACCGGCGTTATTTTGGCAAAATCCATTCCGGCAAAACAATATCATATTAAAACCGGAGAACCAGTAGCAATGGCATTGCGAAAATGCCCGGAACTCTACCTTGCCAAACCGGACTTTCGACTCTACGAGCGCAGTTCTAAAGAGTTTATGGATATTTGCCGGGAGTATGCGCCGGTGGTCGAAAAATATTCCATTGACGAATGCTTTCTCGATATGAGCGGCACTTCTCTGATTTATCCCGATCCCGTCGCGTTAGCAAATGAAATAAAGAATAAAATCCGTGATACGCTTGGCTTTACCGTCAACATCGGTGTCGGGGAAAACAAGCTGCTTGCAAAAATGGCAAGCGACTTTGAAAAGCCCGACAAGGTGCATACACTGTTTCTAAGTGAAATCGAAAAGAAACTATGGCCGCTTCCGGTCAGAAACCTGTTTTCAGTAGGTCATGCGACTGCGGAAAGATTGGAAAAAATATCTATTAAAACAATCGGAGATTTGGCAAAAACTGATTTGAAGTGGGTTCAAAATATCCTCGGCAAAAAACCGGGAGAGCAGTTACATCATTATGCTAACGGCATTGATTCTTCTCCGGTTCTCTCGGAACCGGAAGAAGCAAAAGGGTACAGCGTTTCCACCACTTTAGAAGAGGATGTAAAAACAACAGACGGAGCCAATCACATTCTGCTGGCTCTAGCTGACAGTGTGTCCTCCAGGATGAGAGCAGACGGAGCAAGAGCTTACTGCATCGGCGTTACCATCCGGGATAACAACTTCAAAAACAAGTCGCATCAAGTAAAACTCTCTGAGCCGACAGATATTACCTCGGAAATATTTAGTACCGCAAAAAAGCTTTTTGGCGAACTCTGGGACAAGCGCACCCCTCTGCGTCTGTTAGGGATTTCCCTTACCAATATTACGAAAGAAGACACGGAACAAATTTCCTTCTTTCCCAACAAGCAAAAGGAACGCGCCCAAAAAGCAGATAAAGCAATCGACTCTATCCGAAACAAATTCGGTATGGCGGCAATCTCCCGCGGCTGCCCTATTCCGTCCGTTGAAGTTGGCAAAAAGTATAAAGCGCAGATAGAAGGTAAAAAAGAATGAACAAGAGAGGTGCACCGCCCGGAAAGCCGTGCACCTCTCTTCTTTATCAATCCCGCGGGCAAGCCATATACAAAAGTGCATTGATGATCGCCGCCGCCACATTGCTGCCGCCTTTCCTGCCTTTTGCTACAATGTATGGCACGCCGCTTTCCATAATAATTTCCTTCGATTCGCAAACATGCACAAATCCAACCGGTACTCCTATCACAAAGGCAGGTCTTACCTCGCCGCTTTTGATTAACTTATCCAATTCCAGCAGTGCGGTCGGCGCATTCCCCACGACAAAGATGATTGGTTTTTGAATCGTTTCCGCCGCTTTCCGCACGCTGATCGATGAACGGGTGACATTCTCTTCCTTTGCTCTTTTTGCTACATCCTCGTCGGAAATAAAGCACTGCACTCTGCCGCCCAGCTTTTCCAAAACAGACTTATTAATCCCTGCCATTGCCATTTTGGTATCTGTTACAATCTCCGCGCCGCTTTTTAATGCTTCCAGCGCAATCTGTACCGCGTTTTCTGAAAAGCAAAGGGTGTTTACATAGTCAAAATCTGCGGTGGTATGAATCACACGTTTGATAATCGGCGCTTTTTCTTCATCCAAAGCCGTATCCCCAAGCTCCTTTGTAATAATAGAAAAACTCCTTTTTTCAATTTCCATCGGTTGCAATATTTCCATGTCCGCTATGCCTCCTTAACGCCCTCGTTTAATATTTTATATACTAATTCCATATCCAGTGACCGCCGCAAGGAATCCGCCAACAGATTATATTGCTGTTCTTTATAGTCTTTCAGGCTAATCATTTCTTTTTGCTCCGTTCCAATGCCCTTGCGTTTCAACAAAGCTTTTGATAAAGCCTGCAACACCTCGTTAGAATCAAACAAGCCATGTACATAGCTGCCGTAAACACTCACATGATCCGAAATACCGTCTTGTTTCTCATAGCCGTCTGCATCGGACAGATGAGTTAAATCGGTTTGTCCGATTGTATTTCCCATGTGGATTTCATAACCCTCGAAATGAGCACCGCTCAGTTCGGACAGCACTCCCGAAACTTTTCCAAACTGACCATTCACCCTGGTTCGCATTTTTTGCTGCCCAAACACCGTTTCCGCCTTTACTAAACCAAGCCCCTCTATTTCGCCGCCTTCTTCTACCCCGTACGGATCCGATATTTTTCGGCACAACATCTGGTATCCGCCGCAAATCCCTATCAACGGATTCCCCGCTCCGGCATACCGCTGGATTTTTGCCGCCAATCCGGATTCTTTCAGCCATTTCAGGTCGGCAATCGTATTCTTGGTTCCGGGCAGGATGACAAGATCCGGCATCCCGAACTCTTGAGCGCGGCTAACATATCGTACCGAAAACGCCTCTACGCAAGAAAGCGCGCCAAAATCGGTAAAATTGGAGATTTTGGGCAGCCGTATAACAGCAATATCTACTGCGCCATTTCCATTTTTTGAAATCAGTCGTTCCGACAGACTATCCTCATCATCAATATCCAGCTTTAAATACGGCACTACTCCTACCACAGGCAAATCGATCAGATCCTCCAGCATATTAAGCCCCGGTTTGAGAATCTCCACATCGCCGCGAAACTTATTGATGATCGTACCTTTCATATACGCTCTGTCCTGCTCCAACAGCTTGACAGTCCCATAAAGAGAAGCAAACACACCGCCGCGGTCAATATCTCCTACAATCAGTACGGGAGCGTTTACCATTCGCGCCATTCCCATGTTGATGATATCATCCTGCAAGAGATTGATTTCTGCCGGACTGCCCGCGCCTTCAATGACAATAATGTCATTTTCTGCCGCAAGACTGTTGTACGCCTCCATAATATCGGGTTTCAAAACGCTTTTCATTTTAAAATAATCAACCGCCCGCTTATTTCCAAGCACCTTGCCGTTGACAATAACCTGCGATCCTTCATCACTGGTAGGCTTAAGCAGGATCGGATTCATCCGTACGTCCGGGCTTTTACCTGCCGCTTCCGCCTGCACCACCTGAGCACGACCCATTTCCAGCCCGTCCTGCGTGATAAAGGAATTGAGCGCCATATTTTGGGATTTGAACGGAGCAACCCGATAGCCATCCTGCATGAAAATGCGGCATAGCCCCGCGGCAATCCAGCTTTTGCCCGCATTGGAAGTTGTCCCCTGAATCATAATTGCTTTTGCCATGATAGGAATCCCTTTCTAAAAATACATTTTCGATAAAACCGCCAAAATTGATCGTTGCCTGTCTCTGATATAACAGCCAAACAAAATTGGTTGTTCTGTCACCCATAATCATTTTTGTCCGCGCTTTTCCTGATATGCGGCACAAGCCCTGAGCAAGCGCTCTGCGGAATCCGGTGCAGCGTAGAAATGCAGATGGGGATACCCTGCGACCAAATGATCCTGCGCCACAACACAAGGATAAGTCACTCCGGAGCTTTCCTTTTTCGCAAGAAAAGCATCCCCGCATATTTCACTGTCTGCATAATGAAATTCGTGAGCAAAAATTTGATCTCCCTTTTTGCAAAGAAGATTATCGGCTTGAGCCGTAAGGGTCACATAACCAAAGCGCTGCAATCTGTCTGTCATTTTGGAGGTGGATTTTATCAATCCCGCCAAGGAGTAAGTAGTTCCGTCCCGATCGATAAAGCGTTCCTGCAAATAGAGGAAGCCCCCGCATTCCCCATAGACAGGCATCCCGTCCTTCCATGCCGAACGAATGCTTTCCAGCATTTCAATATTGCCGCTTAGCTGTTTTAAATACAATTCCGGATAACCGCCACCGAAAATGACGCCGGAAATTCCGTCCGGCAATTTTCTATCCGCAAGGGGCGAAAACTCTACAAGCTCTGCTCCCATTCGGGTCAATATATCCAATCCATCCTGATAATAAAAACAAAACGCCTTGTCCTTTGCGATCCCGATTCGCACCTGGGTTTGAAACCGGGAAGGAATCTCATTATAGGAAAACGGCTCTGCTGTTTCAGCCAGCTTCATCAAGCCGTTTAAATCCAACGTCTTTTCTGCCTGCACCGCCAAAGCTTGTATCATCTCTTGCAGCCGGCTGACTTCTGCCGCCGTCACCAAGCCGAGATGCCGGCTTTCCAAAGAAACCTCCGGCATAGACGGCAAATAGCCGTATACGCGCAAGCCGGTGTGAGCTTGAATCATTTTTTGATAGTATTCCGCCATCTGCGGACTTTTTACCTGATTCAGTATTACACCGCTGATGCGATTCGGTTTAAAATCCCGGAGTCCTTGCAGCAACGCGCAAACCGTCAGCGACATACCCTTGCAATTCAGAACAATCACAACCGGCGTTTTTGTGTCATTGGAAAGCGCCCAGCTGGAATAGTCGGCGGTGCTTCCGACGCCATCATAAAAGCCCATGACGCCCTCGATCACCGAAAGCTGACTGTTTAAACTGTTTGCCGCCAAAGAGTGCCGCACTCCTTGTTTTTTCATTAAAAACAAATCCAGATTACGCGCATTCGCCCCGATGATTTCCGAATGGAACATGGGATCAATGTAATCGGGACCGCATTTAAAAGAGGATACCGCAATACCGCGCTCTTTGAAAGCGCCTAAAACTGCGCAAGTGACGGTTGTTTTGCCGCAGCCGCTACCGGAACCGGCAATCATAATGCGCGGCGGATTAGCTTGGTTCATGTTGTTTGCTCCTTCGCAGTAAGAAGCTTCCGCTTCAGACTCGAAAATCTCCTTTATTTCAATATTGTTTGGGCTTGTTCATAAACCGCATCCAGCGAATCATAACAAATGCCATGATAAACAGGCGGACAAATCAGCACCGTGGCAAGGTTCAATTCCTCCGCCGCTTCGATTTTTTCTGCTGTTCCGCCGGCTGCGCCGCTGTCCTTGCTGACAACGACACCAATCGGATACTTGCTGAAATCAGTCAAATTCTCCTCTTTGGAAAACGGACCGCATTTTGCAATCACCTGACGGTCGGGAATCCCGTTTTCTTTGCAAATCGCCAAAGAAGCCGGTCGATCCAATACCCGAGCCACCAGTTTACCAGCAGAAATCTGAGCCGCAAAGTCTGCCAAATGATTGGATCCGGTTGCCAAAAACACCATTTTGTCCCCGCAAAGCTCCTTTGCTTTTTGAATTGCTTCCGGAAAACCAGTCACACGCACAATATGCTCTCCTTGATATTCGGTCGGCTTTCTTTTATAGCGTAACATCGGTATATTTATCGCTTTGCAGGCAGTTTCAATCTCACGGGAAACATTTTCCGCAAACGGATGAGAACAATCAATCACCAAGTCAAACCGGTCACTGTGTAAAAGCCGTTGAAAGTCTTCCGCGCTTTTTTTTCCGCAAACAACACGATATCTGCCGTTCTTTGCAAACTCTGTCCCGTATTCGGTTGCAACAGACAAAGTCGTTTCGTATTTTTCGCTTAGTCTTTCGCAAAGCACTTTCGCTTCAGATATACCGCCGATTACTAATACCATGTTATTCCCGCTTTCTCTCGGTCAGAGCTGTAATTTTTCCCGGCAAAGCCGCTCTATTTCCGCTGTCATGTTTTGCTCATTAAAATCCAAAATGGGTTTTCCATCCGACTTCAGACGGCTGACCAACTCCTTATTTTTCTCATTTAACCCACAGATCGTGCAATCGCTGATTACAATATAGCGATAATCTTTTGCCTGTTGGTAAGCTTTCTCTATATCATCCTCTGTAACAGGGGTGTAAGCTTTTACCGAAACCACCGGCGCGCTCATTGCAGAGGCGATGTGATAAATCACATCATTCTGGTGCAGCACGCCGATTCCAAAGCCCAGATAAAACTTGTTAAGGTTTCGGATCAACATGGCTGTATGCTCGTCACTCCCGATGATATAGACATCCTTGTCCGGCATGTTGGGAAATTCTATCAACCCTAAATCAGGGTTAAACTGATGGTCAGAAAAATCGTACAGAGTATCCAACGCCCCGCTTTTCAACACGTTTTCTGTTGTGTCGCCGATCAGCACCCGGTCATCTTTCACAAGCACCAGCCCGTCACAGCATTTCACCGCCAAGTCCGGCTCATGCAGCGTGCAGATAATTGTTTTACCCTCCTGAATACAGAGTTTTCGTAAAAGATATAAAACATCCAGCTTGTGCTTAATATCAAGATGATTTGTGGGTTCGTCCAGCATGATGATGTCTGCGTCCTGCGCCAATCCACGCACCAACATAATTTTCTGCTTTTCTCCGTCGCTCATTTCATAAAAATACCTGTCTTTTAAATCAGCCGCCGAGCAAAGCTCCATGTATTTCTCAACCGTTGCAACATCTTTCTCGGACAGCTTGCAGAAAAATCCGGTATGCGGATATCGCCCCATGGACGCCACCTGCATTCCGGTCAAATTGCTGATGTCGATCTTCTGGGTAAGCACCACTGCCATTTCCTGTGCCAGATCAACCGCGCGTATTTTATGGAGCGGTTTTCCGCCGAGCCGCACGGTACCCTTTAGCTTGGGAATAATGCGGGATATCGTCTTTAAAATAGTGGTTTTTCCGGCTCCGTTTGCGCCTAAAATACAAATCATTTTCCCTTTCAGAAAATCGATATTGATATTATCAACGATCACCTTTCCGCCGTAGCCGACCGAAAGCCCGCTAAGCGCAACTGCTTTTTCCTCCATTTTATGACCATTCCTTTCTGCGCTTTTGCAATGAATCTCAATATCTGCCGCTTTTATTTTTTCGCAGCAGCAGAAACAGCACCAAAGGGACTCCCACGCAGGAAGTGATGTTTCCAACCGCCAACTCACCCGGAGCCGCCACCGTTCTTGCAAGCAGATCGCAAACCACGCCGAAGGATGCGCCGAGCAGGATACAGGTGGGAATCAAAACACGGGAATCTTCTGATTTTAACAAAAGACGCGAAATATGAGGAACACTCATTCCTACAAAGGCAATCGGACCGGCAAATGCAGTAACCACCGCAGTCAATACGCCTGAAAACAGAATGATCAGGAACCGCAGCACCTTGGTATTCACACCCATCGTTTTGGCATAGGATTCTCCCAATAAATAGAGATTGAGGTTTTTTGACAGCAGGAAAGAGAGTACAAAAAACACCAGACAAACAATGCTCAGCACTTT
>CAUHFD010000005.1 GCA_959605275.1 uncultured Eubacteriales bacterium
TCAGCTGTTTTTATCTAGCCTGTGTGCGGACAAAAAAGGTCAGAGTTATTCCCTGAGCGGGAATAAACATCTGACCTCGCAGCTCACACCAATACGCTGTGGCGCGCATCTAGTCTTACTCTTTACTGCTTTTATTATATTAACCGAGCCGCTTTCTGTCAAGCAAAACTATTTTTGTTTACATTTTTGGAACTACATAACACAAAATGGGATAGACATTTACTTTTTGTTAATAAACAATCACTTCATTATCCCGCATGATATACAATCTAATATGCCAAGCTTCGATAGAAGCAGCAGACTAAAACTTTTTTCGCTGTCATTATTCGGCGTATATACCAATCAATCCCTGTGCGATATCCTGCGCCAAGATCGTCAGCCCACGCTCATTGGGATGAACCCCGTCGGACAAATACTCCGAAGCGTTTGTGGCGGTAAGCCTACTGCCATGAAACAAATCAATGACAGGAACATGCTCGTTTTGACAAACCTCAAGTATTGCCTGTACGTACTGCTCTAACCCGTATCCATGCAGATTTCTGCCGTCATGTCCGTTTTCGGCCTCGATTGTGCATTGTAAAGGAGTAGCAAAGACAGCAGTTGCCTTTATACACTGCTCCTTTATCAGCTGGATTAACAGCTTTACCCCAGCATAAAAAGAGTCGCAAGAAGGTAAATCAGACATCTGTCCCAAAGGCATGCTGAAATAAAAATCATTCACTCCGCCAAATATAAACACCAGATCAGATGCAGAATCTATCTGTGACACTCTATTGATAAAGGATTCCTGAGCGTTCCCGCTTATAGTACTGCCAGGAACGCCATAGCTGTTTATTGACTTGGCTTTTACTAATTTCTGCACCTGATATTGGTAGATGTTAAAGGCTGTGATACTGTCACCTAAAAAGCTGATGGTATCTTTGGACAGTGAAACTGTATTGCACATAATATGGCTTCCTCTCTGTACTATTTTGTTGCAACACCGGAAACAACCGCAGTGAAATTTCCCGATTTATCATTCAGCCCGTAAACAGCACTGTCGGCTCCCACCTGAACAAGATTGACATCGCTTGTATTTCCCGAACAGGCAAGTCCATAAAACTTGTTGCGATTGCTTTCTTCGCCCTCTTCAACGTATGCTCTTCCCTGACAATCCGCGATCACAACTCCCGTGAATTTATTATCGGTGCTCTGATTGATCCTCAAGCCATCCTTTTTTATTCCCTGGATTAGGAGATTGTCTATTGTGTTGTGATTGCTGCCGGCAGTAAACACTACCCCATTATCTCCTTGCATATAAGTGGAAACACCTGGATCATTATTTACCTTACAATTTTTGATAACCGAATTGTTGACGTTGCCGAAATAGAAACCACCCTTATCAAAAAGGGAGACCACCGAGCTCTCTATCGTGATCTTCTGACTATTTTCGACTTTTACACAATAACCGCCGACCGCATCCGCCATAAGCCTGTTAATCGTCACATTGGAGCAGTTGCTAAAGTAAAATCCGTCGCCGGATGCGGAATACTGGGCGCCGATTCCTGAATAGTTTCCTGCAACGTCTACATTCCAAAGCTTCATGCCGTTGCAGTTTCGTACGATAAAACGTGCACCGCCTACATAAGCACCGGCACCCAGGTTGTTAACCAGAATATCATTGAGCACGATATCGCTGTCGAAATCGGACAGATCCACACCTGCCGCCTGAGAGGCGTCAATTCTTAATGAATCTGCAGTAACGCCGGTGACTTTTCCTTTCCCGCTTGCAGCATCTTTCAACAGGGAGCCGAAACGAATGCTGGTAATGTTTGAGAGAGTGACATTTTTGATGTTTCCTTTTGCCGTATCAAAATAGAGCACAACCGCGGAAGGACTTGAATGGCCATAACACATAAAGTTTTTGATCTCCACATCGTTCGACTGTATGTGAAACAGCTTGGATACAGAGGAAGAGGTGTAAATATCTACCTGCTTTGCGCCGATCCCTTCTATGACAATAGGCGATTTTATCGTAATATCCGCGCCAATCAAATACTGAGAGGCATAGGGCACCTTGACGTAGGACAAAGCATTGACTGCCTTGATAAACGCCTGGGAATCATCTGTCGCCCGGTTTCCCTTTGCGCCAAACCACTGTGGGTAGCCAAAGCCCCTGATTTTTCCCGATACATTGCCGCTGCCGGTAAAAATTTGACTGATCGGCGCTTCGACAAAACCTTTGATGGTCATCGTTTTACCCGAGGCAATCTGAAAACTGGCGCCATCAGCAAGCTCAAGGATAATGTTTGACGGGATCGTGAGGTTCGACCCAATCAGGTATTCACCCGCAGGAAAAGAAATGCGCGCATAATCCTTGTATTTTGAAATGATCGACTGGATCGCTGCGGTGTTGTCCGTCTTGCCGTCTCCAACAATCCCTTGCTCCTTAGCATCGACCTCAGTGGTATCGGAAGGTGGCTTTTCATAGGACGCGGAGGAAGAAGACGTCTCGCCTGTGGTCGATGACGACATCTGCCCGGCTTCGGATTCATTTGCAGCCTCGGAAGAGAAAGCTGCTTGGCTGTCCGCATTTGATATGGGGTTGCTTTGGTCTGCCATGTCCGTCCCCGTGCTGCTTACCTTACTGGTGTTATCATTTTTGCTTCCGAACATAACAAACAAAATCACAATAAAAACTACAATAATAATGGCGGCAGCGCAAGCCGGTATCTGCCATTTTTTAAGGTGAAACATATCCATTCGATCGTTCCTTTCTTTCGGCAATTGAATCTTTTCAATCAGCTGATGTGACTCTGCCGCGAATGGTTGAATTGTTGATGCCAAGGCTGTTTCCCGTGCCGGTTAAGTTCACATAGGTGTTTGCCGCCGCCTCGCCGTTCACAAGATAACCGCTGTTGTTATTCCCGGATATGGCAGCATAAACACTGCCGCTGTTTGAAGGAGCAACCTTCAGCCCATGGGATTTATTGCCTGTGAACGTTGCGTTGCTGACGTTGATACATTTGGTGGATGCCGCGATCTCCATCCCGCATTCCTCGTTATTCAAAGCCGAGATGCTCTCGAATTGCAAATAGCTTCCGAGCACATAAAAGCCCTGCTTCTTATTATTTTCAGACTTACAGTTCTGGAGATAAATATGCTGCGACCTGCCCGCATTATTTCTTGTGATATAATAGCCTGCTCCGCCAAATTTTTCCGCCGAACAGTGATACA
The DNA here is from genome assembly GCA_959605275.1 of uncultured Eubacteriales bacterium. Classification (GTDB taxonomy): domain Bacteria; phylum Bacillota; class Clostridia; order Oscillospirales; family Ruminococcaceae; genus HGM13222. Next base: position 3,217 of record CAUHFD010000005.1, read on the forward strand.
GCCATACCGCAAGGCAGTTGTCCAGATAAATCCCATGTGCCGTATCAGACGGAACATCGTTGCCCTTGACCGTCACATTGGTTAGAACGCCGCCCTCGTTATCGTTGAGCACAAATCCACTGTAATTGACATTTATACTTTGAGAATAATCGAGGATGACATCAGTGATATAGATGAATCCCCAGAAATTATTCAAAATGAAAGCGGAGCCTTTCCCTTTTTTGGCGTTTACTCTTTCAATAGTTGTCGTAACGATCAATTTTCCGGAGTTGGCATCTGTCACGATTCTATATGCATTTAAGACGTCAATATCTGATACATGGATTTTTTCAAGTGCATTCACAGAATTATCAAAGTAAACACAAATGCCGTTAGCGCTTTTGGTCATATCAAAGCTGATATCGGATATCTGCACGTTCGATTTTGGAATCTGCATCATATACTTCGTGTTCGCCGAGGCAATCAACTTTGCTTTCGTGCCATCCTCGCCTTGGAATTTTTGGTTTGTTTTCAAAACAAGGCCATTGCCGGAGATCACATACCCTGCGCTGCTCTCCGGGACATCCACCTGAGAAAACGCATCCAGCGCTTTCTGAAATGCGGCCGTATCATCTGTTTTGCCGTCGCCCTTTGCGCCAAACCATACCGGATTCCCGATAACAGATGACTGCGCACTGGTAACCGTTCCAGCTCCTGTAAAAATCTGATAGTTTCCAGCAGTTATAGTGCCATCTACTGTAAGAACGACATTGCTGTCGAGTGCTAAAACTGCATCTCTTGCGAATACAACTTCAACGTTAGACGGAATGTTCAGGTTATTTGTGAGCCTATATTTTCCTGCTGGAAGGCAGAGTGTCCTGCCGACGGCTGCCACTTGATCAACCGCGGTCTGAAGCGCCCGACTATCGCTCGCAACGCCGTCGCCTTTGATACCGTCGAGAGCTTTTGAAGATGCATCTACCATAAAGTTTAGATTCGCATATTGAAATCCCACTGTTTCAGTCACCCCGCCATTTTGCCAGCCGACGCCGAAAATGACACCGAATAATAAAATAATCGCAGCCATCGTTATAAACAGAAATTTTTTTTGATTTTTCATAACACTTGCTCTCTTTTTCAATTTTTAATCGAGCTTCACCTAATTAATGCTCACTGAACAATTCAAAAACAACGATAGCAAAGCATTTTGCCGTTGTTTTTGAATTGGCAAAGTGCAAGGTTTATGATTGTTTTTTTGAGAAAACCTTGCACTTTGTATTTCGATTTCATTCTGAAATCGAAATCTGTGTTTGCATCAAGGAATGTCTACTGAACAAATCAAATTTTTTGATTTGTTCAGTAGACATTAATTATTGATGATCTTTGATCCAATACAGCCTGTCAGACAGCTTTTGGAAATATTCCGCTGGGCTCTCCGGGATACTGAAGTTTTTCGGTTTTTCAAAGACTGTCGTATCTTCCAGTAGCTTGATGGCGTCATCAATATTTTTAATCGCCGTTTCAAAATTAGGAAGACGGTATACTGCAGGGAGCTTTTTCTGCCAGTTGCTTTGGTTCTCTATGAACTTAAAGATTTCCGCCAGATTATCCGCACTTTTTCCCTCGGCAATATTTTCGGCATATTCCATTATGACTTGTTCGGGAGTGGCATTCTTGTCACAGGTAAACCTGCCGAAGGCATAGGTGTTCATGGCCTTGGCTTTATGCCCCAAATAGCTCCAGTTGCCGATAATCCCATCTACTCCCAGCGTTTCAGCCTTATTGACGAAACTGTAAATATATCTTACCTCCGACTGGGTCATCTCTCTCATGGCACCGTCAGGACCGACATCACCGTCATCCGCTTCGTCAAGCAGAAAATAAGGCCAGGCCCAAACCCTCGGGATTCCTTCGGACTTCAGCTTTTCGACATCTCCTTTATAAGGAAAGGTCACCGGCATAATCCCGGCTTGGTCATACAAGCGCAGCGCCATCGCCCTATAATAGGTATGGCAAGGAATCTCGATCCCGTATTGATTGTCGAGCAAGATTTCGTCTGTAGTAATTTTCTGTGTCAGTTCAGTTTCTTCAATCCACCAGTTTACATCCTGACAAGGAAGTTCGGGGTCATGCCACATTGTGACCGCCCAGGGATTCAGATTATAGTATGCATTTGGGGCATGCTTTTTCACGATATCTCCAACCCTTTTTCCCATCTCGAGCCAATCCTTATAAGTCGCTTTCCCCAGTTCCGGCGGAACGCCACCCGGATCTCCTGCAAAAAAGGTAAAGCCATCTGCGTCTTTCAGCCGCTCTACGGTGTTTGCGAGCCATTTCAGCCTTTCCTGCATATCAACTTCATTGCGGGGATAAAACTTGATGCCGATCCCGCTGGGTTCCAGTTCTTCCGGACCCTCCCATTGTTTGATATTGGCGAAAAGAATAACATTTGTCCGAAAGCCGTCCTCTTTTGCCTTTTTGATCTGCCTTGCCATATTGATATAATAATCCTGCAAAATAGTGTTCGCGTTTTTATGCCATCCGAGGTCACAAAATTGCAGCATATTCACGCCGCAAGCCTTCCAGAAATCATGCTGATCGGGTGAATCAGTCCAAATATACAAACCCCTTGTTTCGAATCTATCCAATTGATTTCTTCCTCCTATTATTAAGTTAGCTTGACTGTAACAATTTCATGTCGGCCACATTGCAGCTTTATTGTGTTTCGGTGTATACTGATTTGCTTTTTGCTATCCGTATTGCCGATAAAGTCAGTGACGACTGCAGATTTCGGTTCAAAAGGGAGGTTGATTTCAGCGCGGATATCCTCTCCCTTGGATTCCCAGAGTCGCAGGATATACGCACCGCCTTCTTGATAAAACGCGGAGATTCGAATATTATCCTTTTCACTGCTCAGGAACGACTTTGCCAACGGCAGGCCCCGATCTTTGCTGCTGTCTTGCTGTCTGATGATCCGATCTGGGGTCCGGACTTCCTGTGCTTTCGCATACATTTCATCTTCTCTGATTCCTGCATCCTCCAGGATAAGCCGATGGGAGAACGTGTGCGCACCAAAGCATGCAAAGGAAGTTTCGTTTAGATCAGCCGTCCATTTCGGAAGCAAAAGTGCCGTCTGCATCAAGACATGACCGACCTCGTTTGTGTTTCTGTCATAGAGATAATACCTGTCTCCAGACAAGGTTACCTGCGCCATATGAACGCCGTTTGCAGTCTGACCGATGAAATCTTGTGCATAAAACAGCCCGTCTATAAACCGGTGCTGACAGCCAACCTCATCCCAACCCCTTACTGTGCCGTTGTCGAGGTAGATTTCTTGATTGACCTGCTTCTTTTCGGTACCAAATGGAATCCCTCCATACAGACTTTCCACCGTGCATGGCATGGAAAGCGTCAGTAGGCCGTATTCCTTCGCATAATCCGCCTCTATATCAATGGATATCCGGGTATCCCCCTGATAAAAAGTGATTACCTGCGTAATTTTATGGTTGAACACTTTTCCATACAGTTTGACAGACCACACAATGGGACCGTTTGACAAAATCTCACCCTTCTCCCATATGACGTCGTATACTTTTTGGATTGGATAAGTCGGAAAATCAAACTTACCCGGATCATTATTATACTGATAAAACTTGACCGCATTATAGCCATTTTGACCGCACAGCTGGTTTTCGCCGTCCTTTAGGATTTTGATAAGCTTCCCTTTTTGGAAGGTAAGCTGCAAACGATCGCTTGCCAGAGTAAGCTCAGTGTCTACGTCAAAGCTACTGGGGTACTCAGGTTCGACCCAGTCAATATAGGTCTTGGTATCAATAGCGCCTTTCTCAACTATGATTGTATTATATCCGACCGCAGGAATATCGAGTTTTACGACATAATCCCATTCCCAAACCATATCGCCCATAAAGGAGAAATAATAAGGATGGATTGCCTGAAATTCAAGTGAGTTTCCAAAGCCGTCTGTCAGTTTGAGCTTTTCCGGGTCAGGAGTTGCAATGGAAAGCGTTACATACTTTGTGACCGGCTTGTCATGCAGATTAAATACCACCGCCACGTTTTGATCGCTGTATGGAATCGCGTCCGCAATATCCTGGCAGCAGCTTGTGATCACGCTGTCCGCACAGCTAATGGTGTTGCCGATCCGCTTTTTCAAATCCTTGTAATCAGCCTTATATGCCCAGGAAGAAGCGTGTGCGGAGCAAAAGAGATTTTCCTTCCAAAGGTTCTCCGAGTTGAACGGCTCCGTCTCTAAAACTGCTGTATTCACAGCGGAGGAAAGCTCTGCCGACAAGATTTCACGCGAGCTCAAAAGCCGGTCGTTCTGCAGGCTTTTCTCCCCTCCGAGACACGCATTGAAGGACACCTCACATACATCAATCGGGCCTACTACCTTTTGTAGGCTGTCATAATCCCCGCTTAAAGCTTCGAAATACTCAATCGGGGTCGCAAACTTTATATTGATTCCTTCGTTGCGCCATTTCTCCAAAAATTCCGGGATTGGCAGCTTTTTATCGGGATGATAACAATAAAACGGAATGCCGTCGTCGCAGCCGCTGCCTTTCATGATGTTATTTGAGGTAAATGAAGAACCGTCCTCGGAGAATTCAATCTCATAAAGATTAGCGATGGATTTTTCAATGTCATCACAGAAAATTTCCCCAACATTCTCTCTATTCCAGAAGCCGGCTGTTGAAGCATAGCTGCATATCACTTCGGAGCCGTCTATCCCAACCCTTACATGATCGAGTGCAATCCCCTTTTGCTTGAGGATATCCCGCGGACGGCCGATCCGTATAAAGTCAAACCCGCCTTTTTTCAAAAGCTGAGGAAGCTGTCCATGAGACGCAACTACATCCACAGTATCTGCATAAACCTTGATCTCAATATCTCCGAACGCTTCCTGAAAAAGCCGATTTCCGATACAAATATTCCGGATAAAAGCCTCGCCCTCCGTCATGTTGGGGCGTATATTGGAATAAGTCCCGCAGACAGCAAATCTCCCCTCAGCGGCATACTTTTTCAGCCGGGCAAGAATTTCCGGATGCCTCTTTATTACCGGTTCAAGCACCGCAGCGTAGCTGTCGATATAATATTTAAAGTCCGGGATTGCATCCAGATCATCAGCCGCTTCCTCAAGCATCGTCACATATCTGTGGATATGCCAGTCCCTGGTATGAATCCAGGAATAATCCCCATGACCATAGGTGCAAAGAAAAATATTTTTATTCTTAAAATAAGTTTTTGCTGCTGTCAACTTATCAATCATAACAATCGTTCCTTTAAATCGTTTACTTGATCAGTTCAAGCCTGCCTTTCAGGTTATGCAGATATTCCGCTGCATCCATGGGAAGCGGAAAGGTATTATCCGTTTTGACCTTGACGGTTGCAAGCTGATCGATTGCTTCCTGAGCGGTTTTAATTGTGGTTTCAAAAGGCGCAATTTTTTCGTTATCGGGCAGCTTGCTTTCAAAGTTACTGTTGTTTTCAACGAAGCGGAGTATTTGGCCTAAGGTTTCATAGGTATCCTCGGATGCGATGAATCCGGCGTATTCGTCAATAACCTGCTCTGGTGTTGCGGTTTTGTCGTTTGCCATCCTTCCGAAAGCATACGTGTTCAGACTCTTTGTTTTGTATGCGTTATAGCTCCAGCTACCAATTACGCCGTTAAAGCCCAGTTCTCTGATGTCGTTTAAATATCTGTAAATATATCTTGTCTCAATCTGCTGGAGATAGGTATAGTCTGAACCTGTATCGCCATCATCCGCTTCGTCAAGCAGAAAGTAAGGCCAGGCCCACAATCGCTTCGTGTTTCTGCTTTTGAGTGTGTCGATATCGCTCTTCTGCGGATATTTCTGTGCCGGCGTTTTTCCCGAATCTGCATAAAGTCTTAGCGTAAGAGGCCTGTAATAGTCATGACAGGGCAGTTCGAGCCCCGTTGATTCATTAATCAGGCTTTCTTTCCCAAGAATGACCTTATTCATTTCGGTTTCACGCAGCCAAAAGTCCGCAATCATCGCACTATAATTAGGCGTCTGGAACATGGATACCGCCCAGGTATTGATATTATACTTCGCATTCGGAGCGGTCTCTTTGACGAGCTTGCCGACCTCTTCTGCCATATAGATGTAATCCTCCACATCGCCCTGTCCCATATCATTTGTAATTCCACCCGGATCTCCTGCAAAGAAAGTAAAGCCATCCGCTTCATCCATTGCCTTTATCATCTTTTCCAGATAATGCAGTCGCTCTTCCATTTTTTCCTTATCGTCCGGATGGAATTTCGTTCCTATACCCGTCGGCTCAGTGTCTTCAGGGCCTTTATATTGTTCAATATTCGAAAAGAGGATCACGTAAACCTCAAAGCCAGCGTCCTTGGCGCTATAAAGGCCCTGTTGCATTCTTTTTAAATAAGCGTCAAGGTTGTAACTTTCCGCATTATAATACCATCCTCTGTCGCAAAACTGCAGTGTTTTTATACCGCAGGCTTTCCAGAACTCATGCTGATCAGGACTGTCCTCCCAAATATACAGACCAACCGTATCCAGACCGCCGCTGTCTGTATTCTGCGGGATAACGGACATATTGCTTTGCGTCGAGCCGGAACTTGTGCCGTCAGATGGTTTTTCGGCACTATCACACGCGGTCAAGCTAAAGACGAATATGCACATTACGGCACAAAAAATTCGCCGAATTTTTTTCTTTTTCATGATAAACCCTCTTTCCCTGTAAAATTAATATTATACTAAAAATCCGATTGAAAGCTTTAATCGATTTCCGAGAATGAATTGTGCCAGAAAAGGCAGACGACGCCGCTGGGCTGACGCCCAACAGGGAGGATAACGCATTCTGGTGCAATTCAGATCGGAAAGAATGAAAGTGGTTTATCAGATTTTAGCATTAATCCTTCAGCGTTTTCGGCAAAAAGTTTAAGCGGATATTTTACTCTCCTGTAAGCCCACTGTTTTCAATTCCGCTGATCAACTTATTCTGGAAAATCGCATACAAAATCAAAATGGGCAATATCGCCATAATACAGGCAATATTCTGTTCAATTGCAAACATAATCGGACCAAGCCGATTGCCGCCGGTTTCAATTTCCTTGATGTTATTCAATATTGCGAGTGGGAGCGTCTGGAATTTCTCATTAATCATAAAAAGGGTCGAGTAAAAATAATCCGTCCACTGCCATGCAAACGAGAGGATAAATACTGTAACCAACATATTCCTTGCATTTGGCAAAATGATTTTAACATAGGTGTAAAAAATCCCACAGCCGTCAATATAGGCCGCATCCTCCAGCTCCTTGGGTAGACCTCTGAAAAACTGCCTCATGAGAAAAACAAAAAGTCCGTTCTTCATACCAAGCCCTGTAATTGCAAGAATATAAAAAGGAGCAAGACTCCCAATCGTATTCAAATTCTTGAAATAGATAAAAGCAGATGTATTATAAAGCTGAATCGGGATAACAAGAGTGATAATCAGCATGGTAAAAAAGAAACCGTTGAGCTTAAACTTGAATCTTGCAAATCCATAGCCAATTGTTGTACAAACAAGCAACTGGATGACTGACAACGTAAAAGAAAGAATAAAGGTGTTAAAAAAACTTTGAATGTAATTAATGTCCGTAAAAGTTTTAATGATGTTATCGAAACTAAATTCTCTGGGAAATATTTTTACGGTAGGGTCAAGTAAATCCGTAGTGGTCATAAAAGACTGCAGTATTTTTATGATGAACGGATAAAGGATTTCAAAGCAAAGCCCGATTATAATGACTGCGCGTATGATGCTCCAGCAAACTTTTTTCAACTTTTCGAACACGATTTTGCTCCGGTGAGACAAGGGCAGATATGATGCTGTATTTTTCAAAACATTTCCTCCTGTTGCTATTCTCTGTAATAAACGAATTTTCGACCAAACAGGAATATTAAGGCTACCAGTATTCCTACCACAAGCAGATAAATAACAGACCTTGATGCAGCTTCTGGAAACTTCTGATTATTCGTCATGTTGAGCAAAGCCGCAATCAGAGAATTATTGGTATTCGTAAACGTATCGATCACTGTATAGACGCTATTAAGCAGTATCATCGGGCTTGTGATCGGCAGCGTGATCTTCCAGTACATTTCCCAACCCGAGCAGCCCTCAATCGCTGCCGATTCATAAATACTTTCGGAAATTGAATAGAGTCCTGCCAAAAACAGAAGAATCTGAACTCCGGAGGAGGTCACCATAACGCCCAAACGGTCTACAACAGCGATTACAATGTTTAACAAATCGGCGCTTATGATGTTTTTGCTGCTTAAAATGTCGGTCACATTCGGTAATGTAATTCCTGCCTGAACCCCGACATCCACGGAAGACTGGATACCCGAAATCGAAGTAGCAAGATTACCGGAATCAATTTTTCCGACTATTCCGGCGACCAGCACAACCGGAAGAAAAAAGATTGTTCGCGCAGCTGCTCTGCCCCTGAATTTCTGTTTGAGTAAAATAGCGACAAAATAACTGAACAGCAGAATACATACAGAGTCGATTAGCGATTTCGAGATCGTGGAGGTATAAAGCTGCAAAAACCAGGAATCTTTTGTAAAAATTTCTTTATAATACCCAAAACCAGCCGCACCATAAGAAAAAGTGGAGTCTGCCGAATTGAATACAGAAAAGCTCATCAAAAACAACTGAATAATCATCGGCAGGAAGATGACGAACAAGCCGATAATAAACGGCAAAATGAAAAGATAACCGGCATAGCTGCGTTTGCGCTCAAGACTTGCCTTTTTGCGTTTTACTCCCGGCATAATGATTCGTCCCCCCTTACCGTGAAGTAAGAACTTGCTTTTATGGTTCTTCCTTCTGTTGTTATGTCATTTTCTCCATAGTTCACATAGACAATGGCGCCGTTCTCGAACTCCGTTTTATAAACTGTATCGCTGATTTTGACATGGTTTACAATCGTTTGTCCGGCAATTCCTTCCATACTCTCCTGGTAGGCTTTCACCTGACTTGACACATCGTCTATCCAGGCGCTGTAATTGAGTGCAAACAGATCCGTTTGCGTCGTGTCATAAAGCTCGCTGTTTTCCGCGTACATCCACTTACAGTAGAGACCCGCACCTGTCTCGGCTGCTCTCAAAATAGAACTTTTCCAATCTCCTGTCAGGTTCAGCGGCTGTGCGGCATATGAAATTGAGCCGCTTAATACGATCTGGTAAAAGGGTACAGAACCTGATGAAATCAAAAAACTACTGGAATCATCCGGCGCGTTTAGGATATCAGAAGCATATGAAAACATATAAGCATTTGCGCCGTCCGTCATCAAAGTATATTTGCCGCTTATTTTATCCGCCATAAGCGATTCGATAATTCGGGCCGCATCGGAACGATTGATTCCATCTTCCTGGCGATAGTCTCCGGATAGACAGGATCCCAGACTCGCAAGCGAAATATTTTGGCTACCAAGCTGCTCATATTCTTTTAAAAAGGCCGAGAGTATTTTCTCATAAACACGTGCGCTTACAACATCTGCGATATTGGTATCGAGCAGTTTTCCTGTAGATTTGAGCGCATCCTGTCTGGTGGCCAGCTTTTTGGTAATCAGTCTTGAGGCATCCTGCTTCCTATTAAAGCCATCCAGCAATTTATCCTCATAAACAAACATGATTTCGGCGTCCATATACACCGGAATATTTTTTTCTTCTGCAAAGCCGATCAGCTCTTGCAGATTGTTTTTACCTCCCAACGAAGAAACCGGTTTTGCCGAACTGTATACACTGTTGTTGAGACCACCGTTTGCCCAACCGGTATATCGTAATTTGATATTTCTGACTTCGCGTTGTATCAGCTGATCTGTTATTGTTTGTGCCTGATCGAAAGTTGTCAGTGCAATTTGTGTCTGATATGGGACGCCAAGAAGCGTTTTCCTCTTTCTGACCGAGCCGATCAGTTCTAAATAAAACGGCGCCGTGGCATCACTCTTTTTGAGGGAGATCTTACTATTTTCCAGTAGATAATTCCGGTATATTCCTGCCATATCTACATAGCTGTTTTCTTCTTTTTCTAAAAAGAAGTATCGAATGCTGCAAGGCGCTTTGACTGTTGCGGAAGAATAAACGTTGACGCCGTCCTCATTCATGAGGTTTTCATAACTTAAATAGTCGGATGATTGAACTGCAAAGGAAGCCCACACGGTATTATAGGAGGAAATAACCGAACCGATATTGGCATTTACAGATGCAACCGTTTCCGCGCCCTCGATAATTGCAAGGAACCCGCCCTGTGTACTGCTTAGTCCAAATACAGGCATAAATATTTGCTGCGAAATCTGATCCCGTACCGTCTGCGTTATCGCAAAATCCTCTCCATATACAGGCTGAGAATAGGCATAGCCGTTCTTCACGGAAGAATTCAGCTCAATCAATGCGCCGCTCCCATCCGGAATGAACATATATCCACTTTCCTTTGCGTCCGTGGCGGCGAAGTATGGAAGAAAATCAATCGAATCAATATAAAAACCTTTGGCACATTGTATTTCCTCGGTTTTCAACTCCGCTACAAAGCTTCCATTTTCCAGCCTGTACTCCGCCGGTACGTAGAAACATCCGGTGCCTTCGGTCTTTTTTTCATACCCGAACAGCGCATGTTCCTGCGCTATTTTAGCGGAATTCCACTCAAAAGGCTCAATTTGCTTCCCGATTTCCTTCTTTATGGTAGCGTTCAAATCCCTTATGACATATACTTTGTCAAAATCTTGTATTTTAGGGTAATTTTCTAAAAAGGTCTTGAGATTATCACCGGTAAGTGCTTTTACGTCAACTTCTCTATATCTCCGTTTTAGTGTTTTGGCCTCGTCCACCGGAAGCTGCGAGAGGATTTTTTGAAATTCGTCATATCTGATAATTTCAGGGCAATACTGGATCGTTTGATTGACGCCGATCAGATATTCCACTCTGACTCCACCGTCAATTTTCTGGACAGAAGTCTGTCCCTTCAAAAATGAATCCGAATAGCTGTTTAATGAAAAGGAGGTGCCTTTACCGTCAGAGTAATTCACCACGACCTGAGACCCCAAAATTGATTTTGCCGTCGTCCCCGCAACAGTATCCTGATCCCAATCAACCGGATTTGACAACCACCTGCTGTTATCAGCGGTGTTCTCAATGGCAAATTCGGCCGTCAACATATTGACATATAGATTTAAACCTCCGTCCGAACAGATAAGCGTCATATCGTCAATATGCGAACCGATCATTTCCTTTTGTTCCGCTGTGAGTTCAACGGGATCTTTGGAATATATCAACTCGCCGAAGCTTACCGTGCCCTTGGAAGAGCAGGAAGCAAGTATCGTTGTCACTAAAACAAAGGATGTTGCAGCAAGCAATACTTTTCTGCCCAATTTGAAATTTCTATTCATATGCTGCTGATTTCCTCCCATATATTGCTATTCGGTCATTCTAAAGCTGAGCTCCTGCCATGAGCTTAGTACAAATGAAATCATATGCTGCAAAAGATTATAGAACAGGATAGCAATAAAGATAATAATCAAGATTCCTATTATAATTAAAACACAGGTTATTATGGCTTTTAATACGGTATACTGATGGGTAATAAGAACGCTGACAAAGAGCAAAAAGGCTGTCCATATAAACACACCGGTCAGCAGGATGTTGTAATACGATTGTTCGGTCAGCGTCAAAGTATTGCTTACCAGTGTAAACGGTATCAAAAATAATGCTAACGGTGTCAGAGAGTAGCAAGTAGCTATGTAAACATCTTTCATATTGCCTTCGCCATCCATCAGCGTCGTAAGACACCAGTTTGCCACCACCCAAAGCAAAACGATAAGCAGAACGCTTATAATTTCAAGCAGTACATTGAATGTATCCGGGTTATAAGATGAAAAAAGATAGCCGGAATATTGTTTCTGGAACACATATTCGATCACCGTAACAGCAAGAATGATCGTCGCACCAGTCATGGTTCCTCTTTTTTCATGCTTGAGATCCCAGAAAGAGGAAAACGGATGAAAAGACAGATGCGTTGCGTACTTTAGTGAACCCCAAACGCTTCCTTTGGCATAGACTTTTTCCTTACGCTTGATCAACCCGAGCGCATAAACAACAACAAGCCCAACTAACACAACAAGAACGACAAAAAACAAAACGAAATGCTCCTGGAGGAACTCTGTTCTCTTGACTTCAAAAGCCTTGGAATAATATTCCTTTTCTCCTGCAAGCTTCAGATATTTCATCGCCGTATCATAGTTTCCTAGATAATACGCACTTTTTCCCATACCAAGATAAGCAATCGTCAGATTCCCGTTATAGCGCGAAACCTCACTCCATTTATCATAAGCTTCGGTATATTTTCCCGCCGAAAAAAGTCTTGACGCCTCTTCAATGGACTTGCCGTATAATGTTTTGTCATAGGATACAATCAGCCCTGCAGCCCGATCAAGCACGATCAGTCGGTCGGCAAAAATCTCGATTGCTGAGGCATGTCGTACCGTTCCTTCCTGATTGGAGTTGCTCCCGAATACATACAGAAGATTACCGTCGCTGTCATAAGAAAAGATTTTGCCTCTGTAAGAATCAATGCAATAATAAGTGCCGTAATCATCGACAACAATATCTTCAAAGGTAGACGGCCCTTCTGTGATATCCTTTACAGAGGTAACGCCGGAAGAAGTGACTGACGGCAGATCCCAGTTTACATCCCCTACAATCGGAACATCCCCGTAACGCCTTAACACATCAGTGTCCGTTGCATTAAAGCGCTGTACAACTTTTACCGCATCCTGACTTTTGGATTGGAGCGCAGAATTGAGCGTATCAACATCAATTGACTTTATGACCGTATAGAGAAACATACCGTCATCAATTTTGATGTTGGAAAACTCTGTCGGCACAAAGCTTATCATGCTTTTTGCCGCGCTTCTGGGCAACAGTTTTCTCCACATCATTGTGAACAGATCGTAGGTTACTCTCGGAGCCCCTGCAAATCGGATAAAATCATTGTTCGCATCAAGCACAACAAGGCCCCTGTTTATTCCTCTTGCAATGATATACATTCTTCCAGAACGATCCACCGCCAGTTTGAGCGGAAAATAGGTGTAGTCCTCACCAAGAACATAGATGTCCGGTCTGCCCAACACCTCGAGCACCTCGCCCTCAAGCGTCAATTTTACGATCTGTGAGTTCTCAGTGTCCGCAACATAGAGAGTGCCGTCAGAAGCAATTGTCAGCCCCTCAGGCTTATTAAATTTTTGTTGGATTTGATCTTTTGTATAAGAATCAATGATCCGTACAACCTCAAAGTTTGTGTTGAGTATAACGACACGAGCGTTATCCCTATCTAGCACAAACAGCCGGTCATTGTATGTTTCCATATCCGAAGGCGAGGAAAGCACCACAGGTTCCTTCGCCTCGTCATCAGCCCAGGAAAAGCTTTTATGAGTGGTGTCTGACAAAAACGCTGCCGGAGATGCAAGCTCTTTGTAATCATTTGAAATCGTATAGTTTTCATAGATATCAGCCGCACAAACACTTGTCACCGGAAGCAATACGGTTATACATATCACAGCACAAATTATTTTTTTGAATAATTTCAATATCAGTTGCCATGCGATACAGTATTCGGTGTGCATACGCGCACATCCAAGTTCGCTTTGACGCATGAAATGTCACAGCAAAATGGCTGCTGACCTTACGGCAACACGGCCCGCTGCGAACAAGGAGGCAGGTTTTCGTGCTCTGCCCGAGTGCCAAAGACTAGTGTATCGTTCCTTTCTCAGTATTTTTGGTTCAGTGTCATTTCCGGTCCTTAATCTTTCATTCCGGAGGTAGACATCGCCTCGGTCACATTGCTTTGCGTCAATATAAATACAATAATCGGAATGCTCATCATAATGAAGTTTACTGCACCGCCGACACCCGCCCGGGCCAATCCGCTCGTTGCGATAAGGCTTAGCGCATAAGACAGCGGCTTCATTTCCTCGCTGTATAAAAGCAAACTGTTACCCGTCATCCACAGTTGTTGAACCGCAAACAGCATCAGCGTCAGCCAGGCCGGGCGGACAATCGGCATAACGATCCGCCAAAACAAAGTCATGTCCGTAGCACCATCTATTTGTGCTGCTTCCAACAGCGAGTCCGGTACCATCTGCTCAATAAACTGTTTCATGATATAAAGCCCTATAGGAAGACAAAAAGCAGGGAGAATGATGGATAAATAGTTATCAACAAGTCCGAGTTTCGTCATAATAACATAACTTGGCGTAGCGGTAACATTTCCGTTGAACATCAAAGCGCCAACGATCGTTACAAAGATGATTTTGCTTCCCGGAAATGTTCTTTTTGCCAGCGGAAATGCACACATGGAGCCTAAAATAATCAAGCCTGCTGTTCCGGCTACCGTTACAAAAACCGTATTAAACAGGTATCTGGAAAAAGGGACCAACGAATTGCCCAACAAATTGCTCAGATCCTTAAAATTTTGCAAAGTCGGCGCTCTCGGGATAAAATGCGGCGGAAAAACAAAGTATTCCTCCAAGGGCTTAAAAGCATTTCCGACAGCGAATATCAAGGGCAGCGCCATGATGATGCCCATAATTGTAAGAAATATGATCAGCATAACATCTCCGCCGATCGATTTGCCTGGGCGCTTTCTTATATGTATCCTCTTATGAGCAGTCATTAGCTACCAACCTTTCTTAAAAGCCTTTGTACAACAAGATTGGTTACAACCATAAGCACAAACAAAACAGTTGCAATCGCACAGGCATAGCCCATTTCAAAACGTGTGTTGCCGTAATCCTGCATATGTTGGATCAGGGTGTGCATGGCATAGTTATTACTGGGATTCCCGAAAAGCTGCGTTACAATGTCGCCGATAGTAAAGGCACTTGTTATGCTGGTTACGGCACCAAACAGAAGCTGTGGCTTCAAGCAAGGCAGCGTAATAAACCATAGCTGTTGATAGCGGTTTTTGACACCGTCAACAGAAGCGGCTTCATAAAGAGATTTGTCGATTCCTTGCAAACCTGCAATAAAGGAAAGGAAAGATAGTCCCATGCTCATCCACAACTGTGCGATCACGCAGACTCCAAACATATAGTTCGGGTCAGACAGCCACTGAATCGGAGTATCAATAAAACCCAGACTGTACAGAAGGGAGTTCATGTATCCGTAGGAGTCATTGCTGAATATGATGGTAAACAGATATGCCGCCCCGCCCGAAATCGACGGTGCATAAAACAGCAGTGTCAGAAGCGCCCGTATTTTCGGCGTGACCTCGTTTATTGCCCATGCCAGCAAAAGGGACAAGATATATCCTGCCGGTCCGGTGATTGCCGCCAAGGCTAGGGTGTTCATGAGACTGGTTTTAAAAACCGAATCATGTAAAAACAGATTCAAATAATTGTCAAGGAAAGCAAAATCCGGTGTCTGAAGCAGATTGAAGTTGGTAAAACTTAAAACAATCGCAGCAATAACCGGCAAAATCACAAAGACGAAAAAGCATATCAGATAGCCGGACATCATAAAGTAATTGTTTCTGTTTTTGACAATCTCACGCCATAAGGAATATTTGCTCTTATTACTCATTTTATCTCTCATCTCCACACTCCCTATGACAGTTTGAATTCCTTGCGCTTTCTGGTGATTTCGGTATTAATATTGGCTGTATGCTCAAGGAGAGCCTCGGTCGGATCCTTGCCGTTAATTAGCGTATCCCTAAAAGCAAAGCCCATTTCCCTCGTAAGCAGATAGCTTCCCGGGATTTCTGGAATTCCCTTCGCATAGCTAAGCTGTTCCTGGATCGTAAGCATATTTCCCTTTTTCCAAGGAAGCTGTTCAATCGCTTCCTTGTTTGCCACAGGATATCTCGCAGAAGCGCCCAAAATCTCCTCCATCTCTTTAGCAAAGGAGGACTGTACTTTAGCACGACACCACCACTCCATATATTTCCATGCTAACTCAGGATTTTTCGCATCCTTGAGCATGATTGTACCTGTTCCCGAGCTTGCTACGCTTCTGTCTATGGTTCCGTCTTCTTTTTTGGTTCCCGGCACGAGAGTGAAATCCCAAAGGCCACTGATTTCCGGCGCAAAAACCGACAGGGAGTTAAACATATTGATATCGCTGATACCGATCGGGATTTCTCCCATACGGAATCGATTAGCAAAATCAAAAGTATAATCCATTCCATAATTAGTGTAAAAATCGGTAAAAGTCCGGAATACGTCAAGACTTGTCTCGCTACCAAGGAGCGTTCTTGTGCGCTGTTCATCATAAATCTCGCCGCTATTTTGAAAAAGCATAGACCAAAGCATGGACAGATCAACCGAGCTGACAATCGAACCGTTTGCAACACACATTCCAAACTGCATATTATTGTTGTTTAAAACAGGAAGGATATCAATAACATCTTCCCAGGTCTGCGGGATTTCGACGTCTAGTTCCTCAAGGATATCTTTCCGGTAATACATGAGAGGGATAACCTGCGTTTCGGGCAAGCCGTAAGTCCTGCCATCAAAGACATAGGGAACCATTGCGCTTTCATGGAAACGCTCGCAAACCTCGTCAAAGCCTTCAAAGTCGTCAAGGGCTTGCACAGCGCCACGGAATGCATAATTAACCGGCTCGGTGCTGGCAATCGTCAAAAACACATCAGGGCCCTTTCCTGACAGGATCGCCGGCAGCAGAGAGCCGGTGATTACCTGTTTAAAGTTGACACTGATCCCCGTCTCTTTTTCAAAACTGTTCGCGATCAATCCCCTGATGACGGTTGCCTGATCACGCCCGACCGATGTCCAAACGGTTATGCTGCCTTCCTCTTCGCTGCTGTCTCCGATGGCATTGTAATCCTTGAAAAAGCTGACGAAGAACATCTTAAGATTTGACTCCAATTTTGCAAAAAATCCTGCTTCCGCCCTTGGCATAACTGCGTTTTCCGGCACGGCGGCAATATAGTCGAGATCGAGAGGTTGTTGCTGTGCTGTCAGCAGCCATGACCCCAGCGTTACAATGCTGTTTTTAAAATCCGAAAATTTCTGGGGAATTTTATCCGGCCGCTCAAGCATATTTTCCAGACATATCGTCATGACCGTAAGGCTATTCGCATATGCGCCTTTATTCCCATTAATCGCTTCTATCTTTTTCACGCATTTGGTCAGACGCTCAATCTCCTGTTCCATGATCTCCATGCATTCCGGAAGAGCCTCTTCGATATAATAGTCCCTGTTTGGATCCGGATTTGAGCCGGTTATCATCAAAATCTGCCGATACACGTAGTTCAAATTCTCTGTTGCTTCTGAAACGGAACGGATAATCTCTGTAAAATCACCGAGATTAACCTCCAGCTTTAGCTCATATGTCTGATCCTTTTCAAAATAGAATTTGCACTGTTCCTCTCCTACCGTCACATAGATCATCTGCCAGTTCGAATCGAAAGGGATTACGATGTTTTCAGCCTCTTTAAAAGGAATTTCATCATTTATATAAAGTCGGCGGCTTACTGCCCTGCCGCTTACAAAATTGTTTCTCGCTCTGAAAGCCAGTTTATAAAGGCCGCTTTCATTCACCTTAATTTGCCAAGTTATTGTGTCGCCGCACTCCTGCCAGTTTGTCGATCCGACTGTATTGAGAAGCAAGTGTGCTTCATCAAACGGCTGTGTCAATGGTGAAGCACGGTCATATATGGGATAAACTGTTGGCTGAGAGGTGATATAGGTATTTTCAGCCTGTACAATTACAGGTGTTACCCCGCTAGCCGCCGTATAGCCCATGTCATTATACTGTTCTTTTAATTGCTCATAGCTAATTAAATCTTCAATTTTCTCAAGCCGGACCGAGGCGATCGCCATAGGTTCCTGCTCAGATTGTAGCTTTATGGTATGTCTTCCTTGTGTGAATAAAAACTCAAATGGTTGATCGTAGAGCCCCGACGCATCGGTGACAGAATAGCTCATCCACTTAGGAACTTCTTCTCTTGTCGGTCTCAGTTCGTCTCCCTTGTTGTCGAACTCGAATCCGTTGTTATACTCTACTGTGTTTTTCCAAGCCCGATTAAAATCTACGTTTCTTGCTTCTGAAAATGGATAAGCGCCATCGATCATAACGCCTCTTTTGATAGTAGCACCCTTTCCCTCCACGGGATAGTAATCAATCACAAGCTTATATTTGGCTTCTTTCGGAACATCGACGGTAAACTCGACGAATCCATCCTCGCCCGTTACAGCCGCCTGCTTTCCCTCAATCTCTTTTAGCTTCGTATCGCCGCTGGCGGATATTGCAGACAAATCCAATTCAATTGTGCTGTCTGCCCTTTGCTTGTCTTTATACTTTTGGTCATATTCATAATAGCTTTGCGAGCTTTCCGATTGTGATGATCGAGTGGGTGTCTGTTCCTGTTGCGGATCATCAGCCAAAGTTTCCATTATAAACATATTGGCAATTAAAGCAAAAACAAGAAAAAGACTGATGAATTTGCGTTTGTTCATGGCAACTATCCTTTCTTTGCAGCAATAAGTTTTCGTTTTACCCCGTAAAGGCTAAGCATTTATAGCAACACACCGTCACAGAACAGTCTATCAAACCGTTCTGTGACGCTGATGCCAGAAACAAGTGGGAATATCGTGTTGCCTTATGGCTTCACACCCCGCCTTCCGGAATTGATGTTTCCGGAAACTGTTGACCCAAATGTCTTCAAAATCTCCCATGCTTTAATCTATTTGCGCGGGAACAACAAGTATTTCCATCGCTGCCAGTACGGATTTTCATTTACTTATTTCTGTTAGGAATTCATGTCTTCTTCCGTCAGGCCGTAAAAGAATGATCCGATCCAATACTCCATATTGTTCGCAATGGTTTCCATCGCCGCCTTGGGCGTTTTGGTTACGGAACGGGTGCAGGAATAAATCGCTTCGCCTAAAATATCAGAGCCCTGCATTCCCCACGAAGCATCCGCAACGACGCTGTCACAACACAGATTATACATTTCAAGCCATTTGTTATCACCCTGAAGCCGATTCGCTTTAAAAGCGTCAAAATATTCCTCTTTATCCTCATCATAAGAAGAGTAAACAGGTTCGGAAATGGCATTAAAGATAATAGCCGCCTTTTCCGCGTCAGCATTTGAATTCATCATGGACCAGCAATTAATATCGTTGGCCATATTAATGTAACTGTCCGCACCGGGTCCGATCGGCAGCGGCACAAAGCCCCACTCCATATCTTCTTTTATTTTGCTGTCCTTGCCGGTAATGGAGAACAAATAGTCCTGTGTTCCGATAAAGAAGCCTACTTCACCGTTGAGCCACTTATTAAAGCCGGCATAAAGGTCACGTCCGGAAGACGACGTCAGGATTTTATCGGTATAAAACCATTTGTTCAAGTAATTAAGGGCTTCCTGCGCGTTATTATCAAGCAGCGCAAATGTCCATTTATCCTGATTGTTCTTTTTAATAATGCTGCCCCCGTTGGCGAAGATAAACGGCAGTTCAATACTCTGTGCGTTCCAATCTATTCCAGCCAATCCCCACTGGTTGATTTCTCCGCCATCGGTGCGTTTCGTCAGCTTCTTGCACATTTCTTCAAATTTGGCAAAGGTCCAGTTATTGCTTTTTACAAGCTCGTAAGGGTCCTCAAGGCCGTTTGCATCAATCAAAGATTTGTTGTAAAACAGCATATAACCTACCGGCATTCTCTGATAGTCATAACAAAGTCCGTAAACCTTGCCGTCTTTCGTGGTTATGGAGTTAACCTTTTTATTGAATTTATCTGCGTTTACGTTAATACCGCCCAAATCATTCAAGGGTTTTAGGGAAGATGCAATTGTCTGAAAACGTGCATAGTCAAGCTCAAAAAAATCATAATATTTATTTCCGGCTGCTACTGATGTCGCAAGTTCGTTGGAGAAAGATACTGCATTAAGAGTTACATTTTTGATTTTGCAATTATATTTCTTTTCGATTTCTTCATACCGCGCCAATCTTTTATCTCCGTATTCTGTCGCACCGGCTTCAGGATAATTCGCCCAGTTCCAGATCGTAGCCCAGGTAAATTCATAGCCACCCAAGTCCTGCACAACGGCTTCGCTATCCGTTCCGTCCGGCTTTTTAGAAGATGAATCACAAGAACAGCATACAGAAACCGCCAACAACACAGCTATATGGATTGCCAGCATCCGCAAAATTTTAGTTTTCTTCTCCATGTTCGTTCCTTTCTCAGCCTCATTGATATTATTGTGCTCTCTTCTTTGCTAAAACAACCACAGCAGCGGAAGCAGAAAGAAGCAGAAACGCAAAGAAGATACAGCCGACCGAATTTACACCAGTATCCGCAACATGATTACCACCGCCATTGCTGATCGTTGCCGGATTTTTCTCGGAAAGATACAGTTCATCCACCTTTAAAGCAACATTCGTGCCGGACGGATCCACATACAACGCAAAATAAATCATATCGGTATCAGAAAGTCCGCTAATCTGGCTTGACAGGTTGAAGGTATGCAGTCCTGTTTTGGTGTTCGCCCGAACCCAGTCTTCTAAACTTGCGTCAATAAAATCAGGATTCTTAAAAGCTGGAGCAAGCCCGTTCTTTCCATAGAACATTCTCATATAGGGACCGTCGGCCGCAGCACCTGAATTGCCGATTTTAATGTTGAAGTACGGTGTTTTCTTGATCTGCTCCACAGTGAATGCCCAAACCACGTTGGCATTAACCGCCGTGCCGTCTTTGGAAGCCATGGTAAAACCGCTGCCGGAGGTCGGAGTAATCGTCACATTTGTTCCGACCCACCAACCATTCGCTCCGTCGTCAGAAGCTAAAGGTTTCACCGCAAAAGTCTTGTTTGCTACAGTGCTCTCTGTGTTCTCGGTGCTTGCAGTACTTTCGGTGCTTGCAGTACTCTCGGTGCTTGCAGTGCTTTCGGTACTCTCGGTGCTTTCGGTGTTTTCGGTGCTCTCGGTACTTTCAGTGCTTTCGGTGCTGCTTTCTTCTCCGGAAGATGCAGTGGAAAGATACAGTTCATCCACCTTTAAAGCATCATTCGTGCCGGACGGATCCACATACAACACCAGCCAAATCGTATCATTGTCAGTAAGACTATTAATCTGTTCTGTCATATCAAAGGTATGAAGTCCTGTTTTGGTATTTGCCCTTACCCAGTTTTGCAGGTTCGGGTCAAGAAAATCAGGGTTTTGGAAAACCTCTACTGCCGAACCTACTCCATAATACATTCTCAGATAAGGTCCGCCGTCTGCAGCACCTGTATTGCCGATTTTAATGTTAAAGTTCGGCATTTTCTTAAGCTGCGTTACAGTCATGAACCAAATAATGTTTGCATTAACCGCCGTGCCGTCTTTGGAAGCCATGGTGAAACCACTACCGGAAGTCGGAGTCACAGTTACATTTGTGCCTAACCACCAACCATTCGCACCATTGTCAGTCGCGCTTGGCGTACATGGAAACGTAGTCTCGCTTGCCAATACGCTGACGTAACATACAGTGAGCATAGATAAAGCCATTATAAGGGAAACAATTCCTGCTGTAACCTTTTTTAACATTTCTGAATACCTCTCTTTCAATATTAATTAAAGCTTAGTAAGCTCTAAATTACTCTTTATTGCCTTTTTTCTTTTTCATGACAATCAGAACAATAACGCCCGCCACTACGACAACCGCTACAATAACGATAACAACGGGAACAACATAGGAAGGAGCAGCCTCACCGCCGGAGGTATTGCTGGCTTCCTGCGAGGACACCTCTGCCGCGGGCGTAGCTGTAACAGAGGACATCTCGGCCTGGGATGAAATGACGGTAGAGGAAGTCTTTGCCTGAGACGAAGCCAAAACGGAAGAAGTATTGGTAGAAGTCTCCGCTTTTACCTCTGTAGCAGAGAGATAAAGTTCGGAAATTTCCAGTGCGGTGCCAGTTTCAAATGGATCCTGATAAATGCAGAACTGAAAAGTGGAGTCGTCCGATGTTCCTTCCGGAAGCTGCTCCAAAATATTAAAGCAATGCAGACCCGTCTTTGAATTGGCACGTACCCAGTTCTCCAAGTTGGGGTCCCTGAAATCCGGGTTAACAATCGTATCCTGGACGTTATCTAAATAATAGATAAGCCGCATATATGGTCCGTCTGTCACGCTGCCCGTATTCTTAACATTAATCACGAAATACGGCGTCTTTTTCAGCTGCGTAATTGGAATCGACCATACAATATGCGAATTTACGGCTGTTCCGTCTTTTGACAGCATTTTAAAGCCGCTCCCGGAAGTGGGCGTAACGGTAACATTCGCTCCCACCAACCAATCTTCACCCGCCTCAGCTGACGGAGTACAATTGTAGTTTTTTTCCGCCGCAAACACTGTTGAAAAAGCGCTTATTGAAATGCTCAAAAGCATTGCGACGAAAAGTGAGATAATTTTCTTTGCCATAGTATCATTCTCCTCTTGCATTTTATTTAGGTTAATAAAGGGAACCTATAACCCTTATAAACAGTAAAAACATATAGCTAATGTGGCTGAAGTTTAAATACATACCGATAATCAAGCGCATCATCAGCAATTTCAATTGTACCTTTTGATACCTCGACGGTATCCTTGATATTTCCGTTGTAATCCGATATTTCACAAAGCTGAAAGCGTTCACTTAACTGATATCTCCCGCTTTCAAAGGGCAAAAGCATGATCTCCTGGGACTTTGGAAGCGCCTCGTGATCCAGAGATTTGACATAATACCGCTGATCCGTCTGAACAATGGGGATTGATTCTACCGCAAGCAGTCCCTTTCCTTCCGCTGCAACCAGATGCCGACCTTCGTAAACCGCAATCGCAAACTCGCCTGCTTCTATTTCGATGCCGTCCCCAAACGTAATCTGCTGCTTTTGTTCTGAAAAGAAGGTCAGCACTTTCCCTTGCTGCGTCTGCCTGACGATCAACCTGGTACCCTGCTTGGCGCGAAAACTGATCCTCTGTAAGTCCTCATTCTCCAGATATCCCTTATCATTACCATAATATATCGTCGCGCCGCTCGCTTCACAGGTCTCCAGCCGGTGTGCAGTATCGGTCTTTACCGTATCTTCATGCGGAAAGATAATAATCTTAGCTTTGCCATAAAGTGTCTCAATGCTGTCTTCCTGACAGATGTTGAAAATGACGCCATTCTGCCAAAGCGTGTCCAGCGTTTCATAAATGAAATCCGTTTTTCTGCCGTATCCCTCATTTTTGCGAAATCCGGTAAATTCCATCGGCAAAACAAGGGTAACATCAACATCCGCGGGACGATAGGCAAGGCCTTTGCCGATTTCGCTGAACCTGGCCATCAGGCGCTTCACCGGCGACATGGATATTGTACAAGGATAATTGATCCCGTATTCAAAGGAAGCCGCCCATGGACAGATCCCCATCGCCTCGTTTTCCCAACTTTGTGCATACAGAAACCTTCCCTTGTAGATGAATCGGTCATCCAACTCATCCATCTGCTTATCGCTGTAATACTTCAGATCGGGAGAGGTGGGTGGAAGCCTGTCTATCAGCCAAGATATACCCCATTCATAATTGCACGCCATAGCTGCGCCGGAGGCCAAAAAGCCATGATACCGATAATCATAATTGTCAGGCGTTTCATCATATCTCCATGTGCCGCCGAACTCTTCAACAATAAACGGCTTTCCGGCGCAAGAGGAATTTTCCAGCATCAGCGCCTTTAGCGACAGCTCTTTCTCCAAATACAGATGATAGGCAAGAATATCGCCGTCTTTTGTTGCCAAATAGTTCTCACTACCTATATCCCAACAGGATACCCCTCTGATGATGGGCTGTTTGCCGCCGGCTATTCTGATGGTCTCTGAGATGACATCCGACCAGTTTTTAAAAATCTCTACATTTTCCTCCGGTGTCTTTTCGGGAAAACAGACGGAAAATTCATTTGTCAGATTCCAAATAATGTTTGGATAACCGGCAAAGCGCTTAACGATATATGCTACATATTCCTTCTGAGCAGCCATTCCCTCTTGGGTAAATCCAATAATCGTGTCATTCTCTAATTTTTCAGTCTTGATGCTAAGCTTACAGTCTGGCATATCAATATGGGAATATTCATACCAGGAGGTGTATAGCGTCAAAACAGCACACATTCCATGCATCCCTAGCATATCCAGGAAGCTTTCGATCGCCCGAAACGCTGTTTCGTCCATCACTCGGTCCAGCCATATCCGGACGAGTTTCACACCGTTTTCTTTCATATTTTCAATTTCGTCATAAGCTTTATCGATCCGGAAAGGCCGATAAGATAAATCGGTGAAGCTGTTGGTGGGATAATAATGGGTTCCAATTATAAAATCATCCTGCCCGTCGATCACCAAGCTATGCTGATCCGTCAATATCACCGGGAACGTGATCTTGTCGTCCTTAATATAAACGCCGCAGATAGAGGAATCGAGCTCTTTGACAGTCTCTTTCCTTCCAGGCCCTAGCCGGTATCGATCATAAAGAGAGAGGATCGTCTTGATTCGATACACACCGCATAAATCCTCATAAAAAAGCTTTGTCACACGCTGGCACTCTCGATTGTTCAAACAGAGCTGATCATCTCCGAGTTTTTTCACAAATCGACCTTCTGCAGTATACAGCTCATAACTTAGCTTTACATGGAGCATATCGTCGCTCATGTTCTGAACGTCCGTGTTGAGTTTGATGCCTTCGTTTCTACCATACAGCGGATATTCCGGTATGACTTTTTTTATATAGCATTTCAGGCGATCCTGCTCTTTGATATAATCTATGAGCTTATTCCAATTCTCAGGTACAACAGCTTCCAGAGGGTTTTCAAAGGCAAATATATAAAGGAAACTTCCCTGAAACCCGTCTGTCATCAACATGGTATCGTAGTTTTTCACAAGCATCGCCGAAACGCCTGCCTGCCCGCCATATTTCCCCTGCGAAGATACAAGTGGAATGATGTCCGCTCTCGGTTCTCTGTGAATACAATGCTGTGTATACCGATCAGGCGGGAGAATGAAAAGCTTTCTTGCTTTTGCGCGATTGATCTGAAAATCCGGCAAAACATCACTGCACCGGCACTGATCCGATTCAATCCCCTCAACGCTGTCGATCCAGAATTCCTTTAGCAAATCAATTCCTTCACACCCGACGAACAAGAGATTTTCACCCTTTTCAAGCCGTGACGAAAACTGCTCAAAATTATCACTTAATTTCCGGCTGTCAAAAAAGCATATATCCGTATGGTCTTGGACCGCTTCGTAAAAGGACAAAGATGATATAAGTATCATTGTTATTCTCCTTTCTTCTTTATAGCGTCAGTAGTTTCTTCTCAACAGCCCTGTATTTTTGATATACATTATGATACTTTTTTAGAGTATCTTTGTCGGCAGAAAACATTCTTCCATTGTTCATGATATTCTTACAGTAATTTTTATCCAGACTGCCCGTTGCTTTAAAAGCGAGCTTTGCAGCGCCCAGTCCCACCGCATCAGGTGTTGACAACGGGATAATCGTCTTTCCAGTAACGCCTGCAATGATGTCGCACCAGATATCACTTAAGCTGCCGCTGCCGAATATGGTTATGGTATCAATTTTATTACTAAGCTTTTCACATATTTCAATATTGAATCGGATCTGGAAAGCGATACCCTCCAGGATTGATCGGGTAACATCTTCCTTTTTACTGTCAAGCGTCAGTCCGTAGAACATTCCTTTCGCATTTTCAACCCAATGCGGAGAGGTGGCCGATCCAAAATGCGGATAAAAATATACGTCTTTGCTTCCGGGAACACTGTTTATTGCTAACTGGTCCAGCTCTTTATAGGTACTTCCCGGGAAAAATACATTTCTGTACCATTTCAGCGCAGCCCCGGTAGTAGATACAACCGCTTCCAGCGTCCATTTATTCTCGGTAAGATACGGAAAAAGTGGCATCCTCATTTTTTTGTCAAACACCGGCTGATCAATGATAAACTCCATAGCGCCGGCGGTTCCCAGACAAAGCGTTGCCATGCCGCTGTCAGGCTCTGCAGTGTATGCAGCAACCTTTTGATCCTGACCGCCGACAACCACCTGTGCCTTGGCAGTAAGTCCCATTCTCTCTGCTGCGGCAGGCAAAAGTTCGCCTAACGCGGTCCCAGCAATATGGACTTCCGGAAGGAGCTCCCTGCGAACATCAAATGCTTTTATGATTTTATCGCTCCAGCAGCATTGTTTCACATCAAAAAGCATTGTTCCTGCAGCCATCGTATAGTCCGTTACATAGCGTCCTGACATTTTGGCGATCAGAAAATCGTGCGCAGTCAACAGCTTATAAGCTTTCCGATAAAGCGTCTTTTTATTTCTTTTGTACCATAAAAGCTTCGGTAACACATAGAGAGAATTAATTCTTTTTCCAGTGATTTTAAATATTTCCGTTTCAGAAAACCTGTCAGAAATAAGCTGCATTTCTCTTTGGGGCCTTGTATCCAGCCACGATATAGCGTTGGAAATCGGCATTGTATTTTCATCGACAAGCACGAATGAAATTCCTTGAGAGGAAACAGAAATTCCAGTCACTTGTTCGGGAGCAATCCCACTCCTTTCAACAACTGACTTTACCGCCCGGCAAGATAACTCCCACCATAGATTTGCATCCTGCTCAATCACCTTGTCAGAAATAACAATCAACGGATATTCGATATATTCCTGTCCGACGATATTACCATTCCTGTCTGCCATCACTGCCTTGCAACCAGTGGTCCCCAAATCTATTCCAATCGCGTACAATTATTGTCACACCTCATACTAAATTCTGACAAATTTGATTTTCAATATTCTCGCGAGATCCTCGATTTTGTCTGCACAGTTACCGTAACAAATCGCATAATGCTGCCCGGAATATTGCTTTACAAGCTCGTTTACATCCCCGTCAAGCATGACATCGATCGCCGGCATATAGCCCTGACGAAGCTCTGTTTTCAAGCCGGTTCCGGTAAAACATAAAATATGATAATCGCACAAATCCTCAATCAGGCGCATCACAGTAACTTGTCCCGGAGGCATGGTAAAGGAGGACTGTATTCCTGTAAAGCCTGGATGCGGCATAAAGTTTCTAATCAGCTGTGTGCCTTTTTCTCCCAAACTGAAGGGCAGGAAGCCGCAGGAGGACAGCTTTACAACATTTCCTATATGGTTCATGCAATCACCGTATGTAACCGTCTGACCGGTTAGATAATAGAGGATGAGCATCGAAACCGTATTGAGTATATCCCCTTCGCAGGAAGCTACAACACCCTTATCCGCCAACAGGGACAAAGGAACACAGGGTACCATTTTGTATTCCTTTGAAAATTCATACTGACATTTTACATTGATAGCGTCCAGATCATCCTTGACCAATTCCTGAAGTGCCAGATATATTCCTGCCGATTTAAGCAAAAACTCCTGACTGACTTCCTCATGAATACGAGCAACCTTCTGATACTCTTCTATAACCTTTTGCTTCGCCTTTAGGCCCATGCTTTCCGCGAGATTGATAAGGGTGTAAGAATCGATCTGCTTGATTTCCGGTCCAATCTTGCTTCGCATGAATATGTGATCGAAGGTTCCGGTATAGATGGACATCGAGGTATAGCCCACAAGACCAATCCTGCTTCTTTTCAGCCGCGAAGCCGCGCTTGCCGCAAAGCAGAAATCGGAAATTTGTTTCCTAACCTCTTCTGATTCTGTTTCTCCCAGCACACCTTTATAGGAATAACCTACTCTGTCGAAAACGCCCTTGATCATCGCATAGGAGACATACGAACCCGTACTTTCCAGCGAACCCCGGAACAAAAACATTGGAAAGCTTTGCAGGCAGAGTGGCAGATGCTCCACTTCTCTGACAGCCGCCATCAGAACATCGCATTCTACCCAACTCGACAAAAACACAATGACCCCGGCGACGTCACTTGATGCAATATATTTTCCGGCTTTCACCGCACTGTCGAAATCTGTTACAGACTCTTTAAAGCAAACAACATCGAATCCTGCCGCCGTAATGTTGTCAATCGCTGCCTGAGCCTGCATTGTAACCATTTCATTTATGTAATCCGGATGGCTGATATTTAAAAAGCCTATTTTGCCATTCATCTTGCTACTCCGTTATCTTTTATTTTTTAAAGTTATAATATTCCAGCAGGAACTTATAGTAATTTTCAACCGCTGCTTCAATGATTGCTTCTCCGGTTTCAACAGTAGCCTTGGTAGGATCGCCATAAACACCGGTAACACTATCCTGTAAGCCCCAGGTTGACCAGGTAACCTTTTGGCCGCCCCAAGCGCTGTCGCCGGCCACAAAATCGGAATGATATCTCATGATATCGACATCCACATACTTATCTGTTTTTACAAGATCCGAGAAAACCAGCATGACCGAGGTTTCCCACTCACAGGCATGAAGAACGCCGCCCTTTTCAGATTTTCTAAAGGTTTTGAACTTTTCAGCCGACATGGTGAGCGGTGAGGTAACCGCTGGATACACATCATACTGATCCGCGATTCTTTTGGTTACGATATTGAGCATTGGCGCATGTTGACCGTGACAATCAAGCATGACAATCTTTTTAAATCCCGACTGTACGATGGAAGAACAAATTTCATAAACATAATCGGTAAATACCTGAATGTTGATATGCATCGTTCCTGGCCATTTGTTCATCGAGTTGGGCGAATATCCTGCCCACACCGCCGGGAGGACAAGAAGAGGGATTTCCTTCCAGCATCGCTCGGCGATCGCCTTAGCAAATCCTTCTGCAATCGCAGTATCAGTCTTAACAGGAAGATGCTTACCATGCTCCTCTGTGGTTCCCACCGGAAGAATGATGATAGCATCTTTTTTGACGTATTCCTCCAATTCCTCCCAAGTTTTGTCTGAAAAATAATAAGACATTTGAAACACCCTTTCCTTTTATCGTGTTTTATTTATTTTTACTGATTCTCTTATCACAAGATTGGTGTCAAGTGTTAAAAGGCCAGTAGCCTTTTCTTTATTTGCAATACGCTCCAAAAGCATCCGTACTGATTCCTGCCCCATTTCAAATTTTGGAACATTCACACTTGTAAGAGGCGGCGAAACATAATTGCATTTCTCTATATTGTCAAATCCGATCACCGAAACATCGTCAGGAACTGTAATGTTCATTTTTTTAAAAATCTCATACAGTTTAAATGCGGTTTTATCATTAGCGCAAACTACGGCGGTTGGTGGGTTCTGTGAAAACATGAGATTACCCAGTGCTTTCTCGTTGATCGCCACATCGCCGGTCATTTCAAATTTGACAATCCCGGATGCTTCGATCCAAATACCGCCATTTTTTTCAACACAGTCCTTACAGCCTCGATATCTTTCCACCATATTGTCGGAAAAACTAATGTCTCCTAAGAAGGCGATTCTTTTATGTCCCTGCCGAATTAAGTAGGTAACCGCATCGTAACAACCCAGATAATTATTAACGGTAATTCTGTCGACCATCAGATGAATATCCGGAATATCCACCAAAACCATCGGTATCCCGCTGAACACGACATCCGTGACGCTTTGATTAGACAAAAGGCCAAAAACAATCGCACCGTCTGGTTTTAAGCGTTGTAGCCTTGAAATGATATCGTCATTACCATTTCTGTCAATAATAAAAAAATTGACTTCAATATTAAGCTTATATATCACCTGTTCAATTTCGCAGATGATGTTGCGGTAAAAGTCCTCATCAGTGAAGTTGGCGCGTGTTACGATCATGCTAATACATTTCACTTCGCCGCTTTTGTTGGATTTTGCAGTTTTCTTCACGTTTTTGATGTTTTTGATTACATAACCCATATCCAGCGCCGTAATGCGAATTTCAGTTTTTACCTTTTCGCTTATTCCCGGCTTATCATTTAAAGCTCTCGAAACAGTAGAAACAGAACAACCCAAATGCCGGGCGATATCTTCAATTGTAACTTTTTCTCTTTTCATCCTTTACATCCTCTTCGGGTTTATCCATTGTATAAAAGGACTGATCATTTAATGTTTACTGGATAAATCAAAATCTTACGCTTTGCCAATTCATAAATAATGGCAATTTTATTGTTATTGTCGTTATTTATGGATTGTTCCGTCAGCATTAATTTAGAATATTTATCTTTGTTGATCTATCTTTATTATACAATGACCCATTGTCGTTTTCAAACATAAACTGCGCAAAAAAAATGGCTTTTTGCGCAATAATGTCCATAAAAGCTGTTGAACTATTATATTTTTCGCCGTTCCATTGAAACTTATCAGGTTATTTTTCATAGAAACAACGCACTTTTCCTATTTTTTGCGTAATTTCTCGAAACCTTCGGTTGAATAGCAAAGCCACTTCATTTCTGGTACCATACATTGTATAAACAACCTTCTTTCTGGATGTTATTTTAACCAATTTAATTATACAGTAAGCAAAATAACCGGGCAACCCTTTCGGGCCACCCGATTATCTGTTTGCCGGCTTAACGCGACGACCTATAACTTTTCGTTTTGTGAATCCAATAAGTATCTGAAAACCTATGTTGACACTTGCCGTTATATCGCATGAATCTCAATTCCTTGAGCAGCCAAAGACTCCAGCTCTTCTTGG
>CAUHFD010000006.1 GCA_959605275.1 uncultured Eubacteriales bacterium
CTGCTAATGACTTTGCCAACAGTTCTGATTTACACGTTAATGCAAAAACGCGTGATTGCTACAATGGCACACTCCGGGATCAAATAAGTTGGGAGGCAAATATGAAACGTTTTTTTCGAAAAGGGCTGACATTATTAATCACCTTAATATTTTTAGTTACAATGAGTTTGTCGGTTTTTGCCTCTGATAAAATTGATTATGTATTGGATGAAAACGGTACAAAGGTATATATTCCGTTGACTTATCGTGCACAACAGGTATATTCTCCCTCCAGTAACGGAAACGAATTAAATAATCCGCAGGATATGTGTTTGGGACAAAAAGGAACGGCGTATGAAAATTATATGTTTA
This sequence comes from uncultured Eubacteriales bacterium, assembly GCA_959605275.1. GTDB lineage: Bacteria > Bacillota > Clostridia > Oscillospirales > Ruminococcaceae > HGM13222. Next base: position 352 of record CAUHFD010000006.1, read on the forward strand.
TTGCCGATACCGGCAACAACAGAGTCGTTATTCTTGATCCGAACGGTCAGGTTGTTCGCACAATAGAAGAGGCAGACGGAAAGGCATTTGTTCGTCCGTCCGGAATTACGGTGAAATCAGAAAACGATATTTATATTAGTGACACCGGTAACGCTCGCATTGTACACATGACTATGCAAGGCGAATATGTAGAATCGTTTGTGAAGCCGAACTCAGATATGTTGGATAAAGACATGGTCTTTGATGTCTCTAGAATAGGGATCACTGACGGCGGTTTGATTTATGTTATGCGCGGCGCCAATTTTATGATGATCGATGCAAAGAATCAATTTCAGGGTATGGTTGGTTCTACTCGTGTGGTATATAGTTTGGCTTTTATGATGATGCGTATTTTCGCCTCACAGGAACAGCTGGAATATTATGTGTCACCGGAACCCGCTGCTTATACAAGCTTTGATCTGGGTGATGATGGTTTAATCTATGCGACTGTGGAGGATGCGACAGAGCAGATACAGATCATTAATGGAAACGGAGATAATATTTACAAAAAGAAGTTTTTTGGGGAACAATCGGTTAACAGCGACGGAGCGATTCAGTTGCCGAATTTTATAGATATTACGGTTAACAGCAACGGGATTATCTCTGCGTTGGAAAAAAACAGCGCTTCTGTTTATCAATATGATCAGCAAGGCAATTTATTGACCGTATTTGGCGGTAAGGGTGATACAAAAGGATTCTTTACTGCACCGTCATCCATTGTGTCGACGGATGATAATCGGATCTATGTCTTAGATTCCTCCCGTGGCGACATTACAGTGTTTTATCCGACAAGCTTTATTCAGAATGTGCTTCAGGCGGCTCAATATTATACAGACGGTCGGTATCAGGAGGCATATGAGAAGTGGAAAGAAGTTAATCAAATCGACTCGGGGTATCCTTTGGCAAACGAAGGTATTGCATTAGCGTTGTATAAAAGCGGGCAAGCGAAAGAATCACTATATTATTACCGTCTTGCTAAAGCAAAGGGCGGTTTTTCGAATGCTTTTGATGATATTCGGTATGATTTTTTTCGGCAAAACTTTATATATGTTGTTATTGTACTCGTTCTCCTGTGTGTAGGATGGTTTTTCTTGATACGTTGGTTATATCGGCTTTCCGGTAAATACATGCGTGAGTATTTTTACAGGCAGGAGGATTACAGACGATGAATCGAGCAAAATTGGCATTGGTATATGTTTTCCACCCCATAGAAGCGATGGACATTATTAAAAGAGAGCGCGATAAATTAAAAATTTATCCCGTTGTGATATTATATGCCTTGGCTTTTCTTTCGCATTTGTTATCTTTGCTTATTACGCATTATCCGCTTCGTTCAATGCAGCCGGAAGACATTAATTTTGCATTAGAATTGCTGAAAGTTAATGGGATTGTTTTTTCATGGATCGTAGCTGCCTATGCAATCAGTTCTATCATGAGCGGAGAAGCTCGTTTTATCGAATTGCTGACTGCATCCGCTTATGCATATATTCCGTTTATTATTCTTTCGCCGGTCGTGGCGTTGATCTCTAATCTATTGAGCCAAAATAATATGGGGTTTTATGTAACATTGCAGAGTATCATCATTGGCTGGATTGTTCTAGGTTTGATTTTTTCCTTTGTGCGTCAATGTGATTACGGCTTTGGACAGACAATATTAGTTGGTTTGTTAAGTTTGGTTTTGATGGTTTTAATATGGGGCTTGTTAGTGCTGTTCGTTGCCCTTTGTATCCAAGCAGGTTCTTTCCTGACTGATATTTTCCAAGAGATTTCGTTTAAATATTTTTGATGTGAAAGGAGTGCAGATATGAAACGAGCAGTATGTTGTTTAATGAGTATATGGATCATGCTGTCGGCTTTTTCCATGTTTGCCAGTGCAGAAAAAGTTCAACAGAATCGAGTGGCACCGCAGAGCCATAATGCATTGATCACATCAGAAAATCTTATCGCTGTCGGTGACACTGTGGAATTATATTTTGATAAGCAAGAAATGGATTTTGCTGTTTACCAGCCTGCTACAGGATATGTATGGGCGAGTTCGGTCGATACAAATCGGTATAGCGAACAAACTTACAATGTGTCGGGATTGAGTACATTTGTCTCTTTGACTGTTTCAAACGATACTTCACAAGATATCGTAGCGATTTACGATCAGGAGAAAAATGCAAGCATCCTGAAAGTAACTTACAGAAATGTGACCAATGGCATTGGCGTCAAATTGGTTCTCAAGAATATGGACATTGCATTAGAGGTCGTTTTGACTTTAAAAGGAGATGTTTTAACTGCCGATATACCACAAGAAAGTATTCAGGAAAACGGAAAACACACTCTGGTGTCTATTAGTTTGTTTCCGACGTTTGCGGCTGCAATGGGGAACCAAGAGGGCTATTTGTTTTTCCCCGATGGTAGCGGAAGCTTGATCGATTTAAAAGAAAGCACCAATATTGCATATCCGAAAATTCTTTCGTTTTACGGCGAACAAGAGGCAACACAAGATAGTGTTACCGATTATTATGAACATGGGATCGAAACATTGACCTGCCCGGTATTTGGAATTAAGGCGGATAACACAGCTCTTTTCGGAAACGTCACGCAAGGAAGTGCAGAAGCTTCTATGGTTTTAGCTCCGGGAGGATATATTTACAAGAATCTATATCGCAGTTATATTACTTTTTTAGTCCATCGTAGCCATACCTATCAAGATTCTTCAGAAAATGTTCAATATATCGTTGATAAGGAACGCATCGCGACCGATCGGTCGGTGGAGTATTCTTTTTTAACGGGTGATGCTGCCAATTACAGCGGAATGGCAAAAACATATCGGGAATACTTAAAACATCTGTTAAACCGCACATCGTTGGTGAAAACAACAGACATACCGCTGTTTTTGGATCTCTTTATGGGGACAACAAAAGAAGAGTTTATTTTCCGCCGTTTCATTTCAGCCACAACGTTTGCACAGGCGGAGAATATTCTAAATGATTTAACGGGTCAGGGAATATCACAAATTCAAGTTCAATTGTTAGGCTGGAATAAAGGCGGATATGAGGCGTCTCCTACGGTAACTACTCCTGCAAGACAATTGGGCGGCAAACGCGGATTAAACAGCCTACTTGATTATTGTGAAGAGGAAAATATTTCGGTGTCCCTGCAATATAACTCTATGCTAGCGAATGTTAAGACAGGCTCTTACAATTCTAAAAAGGAAACCATTCGCACTTATCCGGGCACGATAGTGGACAGTCGTGATAGAATATATCGATTCCTTACCGGCAATTCTTTTTTGAATAGATATTTGAAAGTACCACAGAAAAATCTGAATCGGTTTCCTTATGCCGGCATTTCGTTCGGAGATATCGGAAATTGGCTGTTTTACAGTTATTCCAAATCGAATGCCTCTACACGTCAGGAAAACATGGACTCGATTACTAAAGGATTGGATGATCTGAGTCAAAAAACAGACTTCACGGTTACCGCGGGCAACATTTATGCTACAGCTCGCGCGGCAAATGTGATTCGTGTTCCAGATGAACATTCTGGATATACGATTTCCGATCGTTCCGTACCTTTTTATCAGATGGTTTTGCATGGGTGGATCAATTATACGACAACAGCAGGAAATCGATATTATGATTTTGATAAACAAGTGCTTCGCTGGGCCGAAACGGGAGCAATGCCGTATTTTGAATTAACATGGGAGAGCAGCGAAAAGCTGAGAGAAACGAATTACAATCAGTTATTCAGCTCGGAATACAGTCACTGGAGCAACATAGTATTGCAAACCTATCAAAAGTTCAATACCGATTTTGCAGAGCTTCAAGATCAGACAATAGAATCTCATGAGTATCTGCAAGAACAGGTCGCACGTGTTGTGTACAGCAACGGAACGCGAGTTTATGTCAATTATACTGACCAAATATGCACAGTGGACGGCATTCAATTGAATGCTGAAGAATATTTGGTAGTGAGGTAGGGGGAAAACCATGAAAAAGAAATCTTTGGAATCACGTCGGAAACGGCAACCCCTATTGTTTTTAGCACCTTGGTTTATCGGAACATTTGTGTGTTTTATACTTCCGGTAATGTATTCACTGGCTATTAGCTTTTCGGACTTAAAGAATTCGTCGACTTTGGAAATGTCGTGGGCAGGATTCAAACATTATCATTACGCTTTGTTCGTTGATACCGGATTCGTGCCGCAATTATTGGAAGTTTTTAAAGTCACAATACTGCAAACACCAATTATTGTCATATTTTCTTTGTTTATCGCCATTTTATTAAACCGAAAATTTCATGGACGGGGTATTTTTCGTACCATATTTTTCCTGCCGGTCATATTGGGCACGGGATTTGTGATGGAACAGCTCATGGACCAAGGCGTTCAGGAAAATGCAATGCAGGTGGTATCATCGTTGATTTTGCAGGATGATATTGTGTTGTATTTGGGACAAAAAGGAACGGAAATCGTGCAAGGCTTTTTAACGTTGCTTACACAAGTGTTTTGGCGTTCAGGAGTGCAAATAGTTATTTTTTTGGCAGGTTTGCAAAAGATTCCGGTTTCTCTTTATGAGGCCGCGAAGATCGATTCCGCAAATTCATGGGAAACTCTTTGGTATGTTACTTTGCCGATGATCAGTCCGATGATTTTACTGAATACTATTTTCACTTTTGTAGATTATTTTACAGACGCACAGAATAACGTGATTGCTCTGCTGGATTATTTAATGTTCACCTATGCCAGATTTGAATATGCGGCAGCTGCGGGATGGCTATATTTCTTACTGATATTTATTCTTTTGGGAATCACATCGCTGCTTCTCCGTCCTATTGTACGAAATACCGGTAATTCAGGAAGATAGGTGCGAACAACAATTGTTTACTGTTTAGGGATTTCTTTCATAACGTAAACAAAATTGTATGTTGTGAGCCATTGAAACAAATTCAATAAGGAATGGAGATTAAAATGGACAAAGTAAAACGATCTCATCTTTTACATTTCAGCAGTCGGAAAGCAACTGCTTTTGTGATACAGTTGTTTTTCTATGTTTTGCTGGTCAGCTTGGCGTTTGTGTTTTTGTTCCCGTTTTTGTATATGTTAATCACTTCTGTGAAGTCTTATTCCGATCTGATTGATACATCGGTGGAATGGATTGTGAACGAGATACATTTTCGAAATTACATATTGTCATGGAAAGAACTGAATTATCCGCTTCACCTTTTCAATAGCACAATTGTTACGATATTATCAACTATGGGACATTTGCTTTCTTGTGCGATGGCAGGTTATGCCTTTGCAAGATATTCTTACCGTTATACCAATCGTTTGTTTTTACTGGTGATCGCCACCATGGTGATACCGATTCAAACGTTAATTGTACCCATGTATATTATATTTGTGAAGATCGGAATCATTGATACTTTTTTGCCTTTAATTTTGCCGACCTTTTTGGGATCGGGTTTAAAAAGCGGACTTTTTATTTTTATTTTTCGTCAGTTTTTTTTGACGCTGCCGCGTTCTTTGGAAGAAGCTGCAGAGATTGATGGCTGTAATTGTGTAAAAACTTATGTACGAATAGCGCTTCCATCGGCATCCAACTCTATATTGGTATGTGCGGTTCTTTCGGTGGTTTGGCATTATAATGATTATTATGAGCCGAGCTTATATTTGCGTAAAAGCGAACTGTATTTGCTTCCGCAAGTACTTCCGAATGTTGCCAATTTGTTGGATCAGATTTCCACAGGCGGTGGAAATGCTGCACTTACTGCTACACTGAATGAAGATTATCACTTAGGCTTGATTATGGCATCTTGTGTTTTGGTACTGTTGCCATTGATGATTTTTTACTTTATTGTACAGCGATGGTTTATGCAAGGAATTGAAAACAGCGGAATTACCGGTGAATAAAGCGGAGGAAAAACAATGAAGGAAATACATCTTATTTGTAATGCACATATTGATCCGGTTTGGCAATGGAATTGGCAGGAAGCGGTAGGAGTGACTTTGGCGACATTTGCAACGGCTGCTGATCTTTGCGAAGAATATCCGGCTTTTGTTTTCAATCATAACGAAGCATTGCTATATGAATGGGTAGAACAGCATGATCCGATTCTTTTTGAACGTATTAGGCGGTTAGTAAGAGAAAAAAGATGGCACATTATGGGAGGATGGTATATTCAGCCGGACTGTAATCTCCCGTCAGGAGAGTCTCTGATTCGCCAGATAACCACGGGCAGAATGTATTTCAGAGAGAAATTTGGAGTGGAACCGCAAGTTGCGGCCAGTATGGATGCATTCGGACACAGCCGCGGACTGGTACAAATCTTACAGCAGTCAGATTATACGGGATATATTTTTATGCGTGCCAATGAAGACGCTCCGAAGGCTTTTGTTTGGAAAGGTTATGCAGGCAGTCAAATAACGGCTGTTCGATTGCTTACCTGTTACAATTCGCCTATGGGGAACAGTGCAGCCTGCATCAAAGATTATATCAATGAGCATGCAGAGGATGAGGTTCAATTCCGTTTTTGGGGAGTAGGGAATCATGGCGGAGGTCCTTCCAGAAAAGATTTGAAGGATTTGATCGCTCTGCAGCAAGAGGTGTCTACCAAAATAATACATTCTACCCCTGAAAATTATTTTGACACCTTAAAGTCGGAACAACTGCCGGTTAAAGATGATCAAATCGGTCCTGTTTTTGTGGGCTGTTACAGCAGTATGCAGCGAATCAAAAAGTTAAATCGACGCTTGGAAAGTCAAATTTATACTGCGGAAGCGATTTCGGTTATGGCCTATCAGCAAAAGGGGATTGCTTATCCTAGGGAGAAATTAGGCGTTGCGCAAAAGGCTTTACTTTTTTCTCAATTCCATGATATTTTACCCGGCACTTGTATTGAATCGGCAGAAGAAGCGTCAATCCAGCGCCTGCATTCAGGCTTGCAGATTACGGACGAATGTATCTTTAACGGACTCATTTCCCTATGTCGGGATGAATTACCTTCGTTGCCCGGCGATACGCCTTTATTTGTGTTTCAACCACAGCCGGATGATTCACCATGCTATTTTGAATATGAATTTATGCTTGCTGATCAAAATTGGAGCGATGATTGGTTTGGTGTTACCGTATGGTGCGATGGAGTGGAAGTCCCTGCTCAGATTTTGAAAGAAGAGAGCAACCTTAATTTGGATTGGCGGAAACGAATCGGTATTTTAGCCCCGCTTCGTCCGTTAGGGGTTACACGATTCGATCTAAAACTGTATAAAAAAAAGGGCAAACTTCGTGACAGCAGCAATGTGACGGAAAATCTTTTGACCATTCACACTGCGTGGGGAAGATTTGTCCTCCGAAAATCAGATGGCACCATCGTTTCATTGGTCAACGAGGGACGGGAATATGCAAAAGAAGGACTGGGAACTCTTTGGAGTTTTCGCGATCATCCGGATCCTTGGAGTATGGAACACATCGTCCTTGGCACGGAACCGGAACGGTTTTCGCTTTTATCAGCAGAAGAATTGGAAGAATTTACCGGATGGTCGGCTAATCAAGTATCATCGGTACAAATCATTGAACAGGGCCCTGTTTTAACCCGAATACAACTATTGTTTGGGCATAAGTCTACCAGGATATCGATGCAATATACCGTTTTTAACGAACAGCCTTGGGTGGATATGGATATTAGAATCTATAATGCCGAGCCGAATCATATATACCGTTTGTCTTTACCGGTAGAGGGCGGCCAGCATTGGTTTCGCGCTCAAGATATCTGCGGAGTGAAGGACTTGTCTGACGAAGCATATGAGCAAGTGGTTCATCAATGGGTGAGAATAGGTGAGGAGCACCAAGCGCAATTAAGTGTAATTAATGATAGCAGTTATAGTGTTTGTGTTCGGGACGGAGAATTAATGGCAACGTTGTTACGAACGCCTGTCTACGTGGCACATCCTTTACCGGGGCGCCCGCTGTTAGAAGAAAAACGGTTTTTGTCTCATATGGATCAGGGGATTCGTACCATGCGTTTTCGTTTGATACCCGGAAATCTTTCTGAGCAGGATACCGATTTAAAAGCGCAGAATTTCAACACGCCGCCCGTAGCAACCACTCTTTTCCCAAGAGGGAACGGAGCCGAACGACCATCCATGACCGTTCAGGGCGCACAGCTAATGGCGTTAAAGCTGGCCATAGACGGAGATGGGTACATTCTTCGTGTTTTTCGTAATCTTCCAGAAGCGGGAGCGGTCATTATTGATTGGCCTACTGTGGGTGTACATACATGTCTAAGGTTGGAGGGTTATCAGATACAAACGTTGCGAATAACAGGCGGAAGGGTAATTCTCTGTAATATATTAGAAAAAAATCAATTGGAAAAGGAGTGTTAGATTCATGAAAAAATGGAAATGTGTCAAACAAATTGCCGTTATTATCTTGTTGTGCGCCTCTTTTCTCTTGGCCGCCGGATGCAACGGCGATAATGGAGGTCTCTCGAGCGATGCGGATGAGAATCGTGTTTTAGACGAAAACGGCGTTTATTCCACGGGGTATCCTATTGTGGAAGACAAGTTGACATTATCGGTCATGACCTATGACTTCAACAATGGCAAAGACCCCAAAACCACCGAGCTCATTAAAAAGCTAGAAGACAAGACAAACATTCATCTTGAGTGGACCGTTACTGCTGGTACAGAGCATGCAGCAACAGCTTTGCAGGTGGCCTATGCTTCCGGTGAGTTGCCGGATATTATTACCGGTTATTATTGTGACTTGGCTTATCAATGGCCTTATATTCAAGAAGGAATGATTCAGCAATTAGATGACTTGATTCCGAAATATGCACCGAACATAGAGAAAATGTTTCAGGAACAACCTTATTCCAAATACATGTCAACGGCACTGGACGGTAAAATCTATACCCTTCCTAACGTTACGGTCAGTACTGCGTTGGATAACAGTATGGGCATGTTGATCAATACCAAATGGCTTGGCACTTTAGGGCTAAGTATGCCGAAAACAACTTCGGAACTGGTTAATGTTCTGCGTGCTTTTAAAAACGGCGATCCGAATGGAAATGGAAAAAATGATGAAATTCCAATGTTGTTGCATACCGATCTTCCGACTGAAATGTATGGTTGGTTTGGGGTTTCGTATAACAGTGAATTTCCTATGTATTTAAATGAGAAAGGAGAAGCAGCTTATGCACCATTGAGCGAGGGGTACAAATCCACGTTGAAGTTTGCGGCATCTTTAGCAAACGAAGGACTGTTAGATACGAGATTCATCGGAGTAGACGACTTAAACGGCTACAAATCCGTAATCAATGCGTCAGTGGAAACGGTTGGTGTGATCGGCGGATGGAATGTCACCTTGTATGATATGGATAGTGAGCGGCAGTTATCAGATTATTCCTATCTGGATGTGATAGCCGCCGATAATGCAACATATGTTACTGCCGAATCCGGTTATCCTCATGTTTGGGCTGATAAAACTTTGATTTCCAGCAAATGTAAAAATGCTGCGGCAGCGTTGAGGTTATTGGATTTCTTTTACTCAGATGAAGGGGCGATGTGGGTCAACTACGGACCTCCCGGAGAAAAGAATGCATGGCATATTGATGCGAACGGAAAATATGTGAAGACATTGGAAAATTGTCCTTCTGACATGACCTCTTCTGCCTGGTTGAGTACATTGACTATCGGACAGAGCTTTCCGTGCTATATGAGTACAAGGCTGGACGATTTGATTGTAGAAGATACTACCTCCGCAACTTATAAGATTAAAGCAAGAGATTATACCGAAAGAAATGAAAAACTCAAAAATTATAAATCGGCTCAAATACCGGATTTACGATACGATGAAGATGCCTTAACCTTTATTCAGGCACAAGGCAGAGTCATTCGTGATCCGATGGAAAATACAAGGCGTGCCGTCATTAAAGGCGAAAATAATATTGATGCTATTTGGAATACATATGTCACTGAAACGAATACGCACGGAGCAGCTAAATATGCGACATATGCTTCTGATGCATATAACAGTTTTAAAGATTGGCTGGCCAATAATGTTGGTTAAGAAGTGAAATCACTCATTTTATTCGTGTACATTCATTTGTTTTATCAATTTTTATAAAAAATTCAAAGGAGTGGATCGATTTGCCAAACACAGTATTGAGTAAAAGAATTATCGCAATGGTTTGTTCTTTCACAATGCTATTTGTGAGTTGTTTTTCAGGGCTTATGGTCGCACAGGCGAAAACAGAAGATTATGTACTTGATCTGAAAGGGTTGACCTCTGCCGGTATGGCTTGTACTACAGTGACTCAGAATGCAAACGATGGTACGGCAACGGTGGATTATGAGGGCATGCTAGTTCTGAACTGGATGGCTTGGGATGCCGGTGTTTCCGGAGCCGTAGATTTTTCGGATTACAGTTATCTGACTATGACAGTGAAGTTTAAGGACATGGCAGCAGCATATAATTCCAATCCATATGCACAGAATACTAATCATTATTTCAGTTTACATAATGAAGGTGGAGTAGCCTTCACCGCCAACGGTGAGGTCGCAGCGGTGAATACCGCCGATCTGCAATCGGTGGCTCCATCAGATGAGTGGACGACGATAAGTCTGCCGATAGGCACTGCAAGCAATACGGCATTCTACTATTTGCGAACCGTGGTTGAAAGCTGTGGTACCGGTACTATGTATATCAAAGATATGCGGTTGACCGAGGATGACCGTACCCCGGTGAGCGATTATGTGCTTGATCTGCAAGGCTTAGGAGCAGGCAACGGAGCAACAACAGCGTCCTATGATGAAACAACCGGAATTTCTAAAATCGATTACAGCGGGCAGATGTGGCTGTATTGGGAACCTTGGAAAACAGATGCATGGGCAACCAGTCAGTCAGCGATAGATATTTCGAAGTATAAGTATTTGACCATGACGGTGCAGATGACAACGGGAAATCCGTTTGCGGTAGCGGCAAGTCCGATATTTAATCTCTGCAACGATGGAGGTCAGGCTATTAACAATCCGTGGACAGGAGCTACAGTAAATACGGCAGGACTGAAAGCGTTGTCGGCATCAGAAGATTGGGTAACCGTCAGCTTGCCGTTAGATACCACGAATCTGCAATCTTTCTTCTATGCCATTATCCTCTGTGACAGCTGCGGAGCAGGTTCTCTGTCTGTAAAAGATATGCGGTTGACCGAGGATGACCGTACCCCGGTGAGCGATTATGTGCTTGATCTGCAAGGCTTAGGAGCAGGCAACGGAGCAACAACAGCGTCCTATGATGAAACAACCGGAATTTCTAAAATCGATTACAGCGGGCAGATGTGGCTGTATTGGGAACCTTGGAAAACAGATGCATGGGCAACCAGTCAGTCAGCGATAGATATTTCGAAGTATAAGTATTTGACCATGACGGTGCAGATGACAACGGGAAATCCGTTTGCGGTAGCGGCAAGTCCGATATTTAATCTCTGCAACGATGGAGGTCAGGCTATTAACAATCCGTGGACAGGAGCTACGGTAGATACAGCAGAATTAAAAGCATTGTCAGTATCAGAAGATTGGGTAACAGTGAGTTTACCATTGGACACAACAAGTTTGAGTTCATTCTTCTATGCAATTATTCTGTGCGACAGCTGTGGAGCTGGTTCTTTGTCGATTAAAGATATGCGTCTGACTGAGGACGATCGCGGAGGCGGTGGTTCCGGAGACGATTCCGACAGTGATTCTCCGATTAATGCCAAAGGTGAATATGTTTTAGATTTAAGTGCCGCTTTTGGAAGCGGAAACGGTGCGAACGGTGGTATATTCACTTACGATGACACCACAAAAGAAGCAACCGTTGTGTTTGACGGACAATTTTGGGCTTATTGGACGCTGTGGGATACTTCTGTTTGGGCGAAAGATCAAAGCCCGATAGATATTTCAGATTATAACTATTTGACAATGAAAGTAAAATTAGAAAATGGAAATAATCCATTTGGCCAGACAGCTAATCCGATATTTAATCTTGTCAATGACGGCGGTAAAGCAATCAATAATCCATGGACAGGAGTTCAAATCGGAACAGCAAAGTTAGAGGCAGTTGCGACCGATGATGATTGGGTAACCCTTAGCCTGCCAATTGAAATTTCTGATTTGTCCTCGTTTTATTATTTTGTAATGCTCTGTGATATGTGCGGCTCCGGTACAATGAAATTTGCAGATATGCGTTTGACTTCTGATGACTATACAGACGATGCGTTTAAAAACATTAAAGATGATACTGCAGATTCTGCCGGTAAGCTGCTGGCAAACGCTTGGTCAAGTGGATATGATTCGACTACAGTGACAACAGATGCACAGACCGGTGTTGTTACAGTTGATTATGATGGAATGTTATGGTTATATTGGAATGGCTGGAATGCCAAAGGATATACCGGTTCTGCTTATCCGATCGGTGACTATAAATATTTGACGATGACCATGAAAATGACAGACAGCAATCCGTTTGCAACAAGCAATGACTCTGTTTTTAATCTGTGTAATGATGGAGGCGTTGCCATTAATAATCCGGATAAAGGCGCATCTGTACAGTTGGATCTGTTAAAGAAAGTGGCTGCGGACGGAGAATGGTTTACGGTCAGCTTGCCGATAGACAGCAGTGTTTATACAGATTATTACTACGCTATGCTGAGAGCGCAGAACTGTGGTGTCGGACAGTTTCAGATGAAGGATATATGTTTGACAGCAGACGATCGTACCAACGTTTACACCGGAGAACCTTGGGATGATAGCTATGGATATTGGTTGCAGGCTACCGGATGGGGTAATGGATATCCGCAGGGTTCAACTTTTGTAAAAGATATTACAAATGACACTTTAAACGTATCCATAACAGGACAGCCGATGTATTCATGGAGCGTTTGGGATACCGATGCCGGTGATAATGCGGTTGTTGATTTGTCTGATTATAAGTATCTTACTTTTCAGGTTAAAATGAATGGCGGAAATCCTTTTTCAACTGCAAAAGAGAAAGGAACGACAGTAGGATTCTTTGTCTGCGATGAAGGCGGTAAACAGATCACGGATCCCTGGAGTTTCGGAAGTGCTGTTTTGGATAATATTTGTGCAGTGAAGACGTCGGATGAGTGGGTGACCGTTAGCTTGTCTTTGAAAGATGTAGAACAATCTACCATGAGATATATTTATTTGTGTGCAGAAAACGTTGGTGATGGTTATGGCTTTGCTATCCGCAATATGTGCTTGACAGCCACTGATAAAACAACACAGGCGATCTTAGATCGTGTAGCTGCCGATAAGGAGACAAATGATCCGAACGCTGAAGATGAATTTAATGACCCTGAGGATACCTTGGATAATTATACAAATGTTTCGGGTGGTTCCACCGGAACTGAAAGCCAAGATAAGACAGATAGTCAAGATAAAGCAGATACGCCGAACACAGGAGAAACAAAATATCCTGTTATTGCAGTACTGATGGCGATGGCTGCAATATTAGGCGGCAGATTGATTTTGATTCGTAAAAAGAGAATTTGATTGGAATGCTTCATTAAAGTGCTCTGCCCTTTCACACGATAAAGGGCAGAGATAATCTACGAAAGGGTGAAAATATGAAACCGTATAAATGGTTATCTTGTTTTTTAGCAGCCTGTCTTACAGCTACTGTAATCAGCGGGTGCAATCCTCAAAGCAGTTCTGATAGTAGCAGCGCCACATCTTCCACCACTAGTTCACAATCGTCTGATGTATCTTCTGATATAAATTCTGATGTATCTTCGGAAGATACATCATCTGATCCTGAGAATGCTTCCGGCGAGAATAATCAAAATACCGCTAATAACAACAATACCGCTGTTGAGGACAATCTTGATGATACTCATACCGATAAAGATGATACAATAGATAAATACCCGACTGATGGAAATAAGCCGAGTGATTCCGACGGAAATAGTTCCGATAATTTATCCAATAAAGATTGGACCACTCCAACAGTTCCAATTACAACGGTATCAAAATCAGAATTGGCTACATTGGCGAACCACTGGAACGGATTAGAAATTTCAAAATATAAAGAGACTTTTGATTCGTCTGTGGCAAGTGCAGAATTCAAAGCGGAAAGTGCTGTTGTTTCAAAAATCACAGCGGCACTTTCAAGCGGGACTCCTGCTTTGCAAACACAAAAAGATAAAACCGGCTGGAACATGGATAACGGAGGTACTGTATATCTTGATTTAAGCAGTGAAGCAAAATCGTCTTATGCAGATCGTCGAGTAGCGATTTTAGTGGATTACTATTCACCACGTAATACAACGGCGCTTAAGATCGATGTTTCCGGCAGCAGTAAATCTGTTATGCCGACTGCAAATAAAGATTGGAACAGAGGTATTATGGTGGTTGACATTGCATCATTAAATAACGAAATCGATCAACATGATATCAAGGTTTCTGTCACAAACGGCTCTGCTGTTGTCGGAGCAGTTCGTGTGATGCCTTTGGATAAATCAGTAAAAGGAGTTGATAATGTGTTTCCAGTAACTCCGGTTTACGGTAGTGATCGAGCTACTGTCATTGCAGTGGCTTCTGTAAAACAGTTTGGCGCCATTGGCGATGGTAAAGTAGATGATACGGCGGCTTTTCAGGCAGCAGTGGATTATGCCGGAAATTTAGGCGGTGGTTCTGTTTACGTGCCTGAAGGGCATTATGCAATTGCCGGACAATTAACGCTTCCTGCCAATGTGGCACTTGTAGGCGAGCTGGATATGCAAACACTGCAAAAAAGCAAGAAAGTTGTTGGAACAGTTTTAGACCTTTATTACGGAAAAAATGATCCGAACGGCAAAACAGCTATTGTCATGAGTAATGGCAGTTCTGTCCAATATTTGGCTTTATGGTATCCGGAGCAACAGATTGTGGACGGGAAAGCCATTCCTTATTCTTATACGCTTGGCGGCTCATATGTTACCGGTGGAGTCAGCTATGGTGTTGATATTGAAAATATTGCTTTGGTAAACAGCTACAATGGGATGAAGTTCGGCCCCAAATACAATGTGCTTGAGACAATTCGCAATGTATACGGCACTCCGTTAAACAACGGCTTTATTATGGACTCAAATGCAGATTTGGCACGGATTGAAGGTGTTTATTTTTCTCCATCGTATTGGGCGAACAGTGGATTGAAAAATGCGCCGGATCAAAAATGGATTTTTAATTGTACTTTTCATAATGCTATTGCTTTTATATCAGAGCGTATTGACTGGACGTATATGTTTGATTTAGCAATTGACGGATATCATACAGGAATGCTGTTTCGTTTTTCCACAGGCAGTGTCGGAAATGGCGCCTCCAATGGAAGTCTATATAATTTAGATATTTATGATTGTTATTATGGTATAGATATTGCTTATATGAATCAGATTGGCTTGGAAATTGCAAACAGCCGTATCTATTCCAGCGGTAGCGACTATGCGGCAGCAATCAGAGCGCATTCCGGTTTGGTGTCTACACTTGCACTCATGGATTGTGAACTGGGCGCTACTGGAAATCATGTGATTTATAGTTATAAGAAAGATACCTTAACCTTATCGAATTGTACTTTAAGTTTTATTGGAAATACTGCACACGGAGCTGCCATTTACAGCTATGCAGGTGCAGTATCGGCTACTGAATTAAAGTTCCGCCACGTTATTACCGAGTATCACTTCGGCAAGGATGTACCTTCTGCCCGGTTGTTAAATTGTGAGTCTCCGATTGTCAGAGATAAAACAGGTGGAAATGTTATTCAACAGACTGATAAGAGTATCAAAGTGAACAAAGCTTCATCTATTAATTTAAATCAAGCTCCGAATCATAAACCAACCGGAAAAGGATTTGTGGATATGACGGAACAGGTTTCAACTGGTGCGGAGATTTCCACAGAATTACAAAATGCGCTGAACTCTTTGAAATCCACAGGCGGTATTGTCTATCTGCCTGCAGGTAGTTATCGTTTAGATAATCCAATTACGATTCCGTCCGGTGTTGAACAGCGTGGCGCAATAGATGCTCCTGTTTACAATACATCAAAAGCTTCTATTATTAAGACCAACTATGCCCAAGGCAATGAAAAGGCTACGGCATTGATTACAATGCAGGAGCGTGCAGGGTTAGTAGGAATCAGTTTTGACCATGATCAGCAGGATTCAACCTCGGTGAAAGCTTATCCTTATGTAATTCGCGGTAATGGCAGTGATATTTATGTTAGAAATGTTTCTATGAACAGTTGCTACAACGGCATTGATTTTGCAACATATCGTTGTGATCGTCACAATGTTCAGTCTTTCAGTGGAGTAATTTTGAATCAAGGTATTGTTGTTGGGGGCGGCAGCCAAAACGGTGTTATTCGTGACGTGCTGGTGAATCCTGTTTATTGGAGCGGTCGTGGAACTTATAATGATGCTATGACATATGCGTTAAAGGATGCTGAGGGAATTGTTATTGGTGACAGTAATAACCAGTTATTGTACAGCACTTTCTATTATGCAGCAGAAAAAGGTCTCGTGTTCCGTAGTGGATGTAAAAATTTAGTATCCATAACACATGGTACTGACTGTGCAGATTTAGGAATGTATGCGGAAGGCAATTGCGGAACCATTGAATTAGTTAATTATCAGACTGCAAGCTGGACCGGAAAGGATGTGGCATACGTTGCAACAGCTGAGAGTTTTACCGGAACGTTAAATATTCACGGTATGCTCGGATGGGGCGGTCCGAATATCGGTTTGAATTTACAAGGCGGTACTGTCAATATTCGTCAGTGCAAAATGGTTCGATATGGGAGTCAAGCCGTAAATGTGGGAAAAGCAAACGTAACTTTAATAGGAATGCATTTATATCAGGATACTAGTGTTGATTCACCTTTGATTCCCAATCTGATTCTTTCAGAACAAGCAAGATCATTGGTATTGGGAGCTACGATATTTGATAATGAACCCGCTGTCTTTGATTCCTCTGATGGCGCGTTAAACGGACCTGATGCAGAACTAATTGGATAAATGCAATTATATTATCTGAAGTGTTCATACTGTGATATAAATAAAGAGTGTTGTTGTATCAAGGATGTATAGTGAGATTGAAAGCCTATTATATTATGTGATTTATATGATTTATATGATATGATAGGCTTTCATCTATATAGGACTATCATAACGCTTTGACCCACACGAACAAAGGGTTGGTGTCAAAACTACTAGTTTATTAATAATTAACGAGGAGAAAAAATGAAAACTTTCACATTGAATCAAACAATTTTTCATTTTGATGAAACTACTGGCGCTATACAGTCTATGGTTCATCCCGGATGTGGAGAAATCATTAAAAACAGTAATGGATTGGTTGATTTGGCATGGCCAGTACATTTGGACTATGATGCTCTTCGTGCCAATCCATGTGGCGCCTATAACAGAAAATCTCCTATAATCGAAGGAAACCAGCAGCAGGTAACGCTTACTTATGAGCAGTTACCACAGAATACAAATACTCCTGATTTGCCCGAACTGAAAGGGAGAATATGGGCACAAATTACTTTACGCGCCTGCGATGATGGTAATTCTATTGCTTTACGATGCCATATAAAAAATAATTCAGCAACACCTGTGGCTCAAATATTGTTCCCGGATTTGCGAGGATTACAGCCTATCGCTGGAGATGAACATACAAGATTTACTACAATGATGTTTCACAGTATGCCGTTTGTTGAACAAGCCAGCACTCCTGAAAGCCGGGAATATTTTTTTGGTGAAAATATAACAGTTGCTGGACAATATTACAGCCCGGCAGGAATTTTCCCCGCTAATGGTAGCAACAAAGCAATGTGCGGCAGGTGGTTTGATTTTGGTGGCTTAAGTGGAGGCTTATCAGTATATCGCCGTCAATGGGGATGGGGACCGGAAAATAAGAATGTAATGGGACAGAATGATACTTATTGGGTTAAACTTGAGCATGAGACCCATTCATTACGAATCGCCAGCTTACAATATATTGATTTGAAACAGGGTGAGGAATATGATAGCGGTGAGTATATCTTAACACCACATGCCGGTGGTTGGATACAGGGGGCTGAACCATACAAGAAATGGATTGAGCAAAATCGTAAGCGTGTTGTGCCTGTACCACGGGATATCAAGGAGAAGTTTGGCTTTCGTACCATCTGGATGTGTTCTGGATATCCCAAGGATCCAGACGATATTGCATGGTCATATGGCGATATTCCGCGTGTGGCAGAGGATATGGCAGCACATGGCATAAACAGCTTAAACCTATGGGGGTCCTTTGAGAGTGATGAATATTTTCCGATTTGTGAAAAATCCTATTGGAAAGAGTTAGGCGGATTTGACGGATATATTAACAGCGTAAAAAAAGCAAATGAAATGGGTGTTGAGGTATATCCTTTAGTATCTTGGGTACAAATTTGGGAACGCGGATGTCAGAAAATGGGGCTGAAGCCTAATGCTTCTTGGGCGGAAACCCTTAAAGCAGTTCCGGTGTTTATGGCTCCATATATGCATGCTTGGCGTAGTTATGATTTCCGAGATTTTAAACAGCCTTGGTGGTACAATGGCGTATTGAATTCTCTTCGTTTTTTGCGAGATAAGGCATTGTCTCCAAATGTTTGTTGGGATCAATACTTGATGGGTGATGGAGATGATACCCTGCATGATTTGTTTGTGGAATATCGTCGGGAAACCTATGAAAAATATCCGGAGGCACATTTCAGCGGAGAGTCCACTTTCTTCTTTGAGTCAGAAGTAGATATTTGTGATTCTACCTGGGATTGGATGTGGTGGAAAGATCACCACGACTGGCGGCCATATATGTATTTGGTGGGTACGATGAGACCGAATATGAATGTGGATTCTTCTACGTTGCATCTAAAGTATATTTTTATGGATAACCTGATGGCTAACATTTATCCCAGTAAACCAGGCAAGATGAATGGTACGGCGATGATTGCAGATTACCCGGATTTTTCAGCCACCCTGAAGGATTTAGTTGCTCTGCGTAAAGCATACCTGTCTTATTTTGTAGACGGATATATGTTGGGTGACTGCATTTTGTCTGAGGATTGTGAATGTGCTCGAATTACCGGCTATGCTTATGAAAAAAACGCAGTGATCTTTGCAGTAAAGAAAGATAATGCTAACGGATCTTTGGCGTATGATCTGACATCATTTAATGGTGCGGGTCAATATATGATTACAGTGCGGGATCAGAAAAACTGTGAGATCATTTCTTTTAAAGGAGAAGCTACCGGCACGGTTGATTTGAAAGGTGCGGCTGAGGATTTGTTTGTTATTGAATTCACTGCATTGGGTGAAAAATAATAACTACAAGGGAGAATAAGCGAGGAATCTCTAAGTGTTAAAACGGAAAACTGTCGTAAAAGAATAATTGTTGACATTTGATATAGAGTAGCTTATTCTAATGAAAAAGAGTTGTTGTAATCCTGTGCAATAGAAAAATTTGTTTGTTAATCAAATTGGAAGATACGGAGTGATTATTGTGCGGATTTTTATGCGTTTTCCGGAGGGATGTGCTAAAGCACTAACTTTCAGCTATGATGACGGCGTTACTCAGGATCGGCGATTGGTAGAGTTGTTGAACCGGAATGGATTAAAAGGAACATTTAATCTCAATAGCGGCCTTTTAGGAATGAATCAAAACGAATACCAACAGAATCTAACGTCAGAGGAAATAGCAGAATTATACACGCCCGGTGGTCATGAAGTGGCAATGCACGGTTTGACTCACGCATATATGGAAAAGTTGCCGGAGGATTGTGCTTTGTATGAAGTGCTGGAGGACCGTAAAAATTTAGAGCAGCAGTTTCACCGACCGATACGCGGAATGGCATATCCATGGGGAACTTATAACGATACGGTAGTGGATGTGCTGAGGAAAGCAGGGATAGGTTATGCTCGAACCATATATTCAACAGGAATTTTTCAGTTGCCAGAGGATTGGTTTCACTGGGATCCAACTTGTCATCACGCAGATCCACGGCTAATGGAGTTAGCGAAGCAGTTTGTTAATGAAACACCTGAAAATCAGCCATACGATCGCACGCCATGGCTGTTCTACGTTTGGGGACACAGCTATGAATTTGATATGTACTGCAATTGGAACATCATCGAGAATTTTGCTTCGTTTATGGCGGGACATTCGGATATCTGGTACGCTACTAATGGAGAAATCCATGATTATGTGGAGGCTTATCATCGTTTGAATTGGACGTTGGAAGGGAATATAGTATATAATTCCTCTGCTATTCCGGTATGGTTTGAAGCGGATCACAAATCTTACGTAGTGCATCCCGATGAGATGTTAACGCTATAAATTCAATAAAATTAAACACTTGTTAGATATACGATGTATAAGTTATTGTTTTTTGATATTCAACCTAGAAACTTAATTGGAGTAGAAAGCTTGATGATAGATATAATCGTCGGGTTCTTGAAGTAACTGGAGGCTCATAAATGAGATTGACTGATATTACTTGTTGTGGATTAGAATATGCGATGGGGATAGATTGTATGCCATCGTTTTCTTGGAATACGGTTGGATTTCATTCTGTCGGATATTGTATTAAAATTATTGACCATGAAACGAATGAATGCGTTTATGATACAGGAATTTGTTCTACACAACAGACGCATAACGTCGAAGTTTCGTTTCAGGGAAAACCCAGAACAGTTTATCGTGCAGAAATTGCCAGTTATATTGATGCGGAATCCACTGTAACAGGAGGATGCTTTTTTGAAACAGGCTTCATTGATGCAAAAGAGTTTCAAGTTCCTTGGATAACGGCGGATGGACAAACAGCCCCCGTTTTTCATAGAAAGTTTATAGTGGATCAGAATGCAACCGGCGGACGTCTATATGTGTGCGCACTTGGCTATGGGGATGTGTTCCTGAACGGAGAAAGGATAAAAGAAGAATATTTTACTCCTGCATGGTCTGATTACCATCACCGTGATATGAGCAAAATGCTGTATCCGATTAATGATGAATTTTCCTACTCTGCTTATTATATTACTTATGATATAACGGATAGACTGGTCCCCGGAGAAAATGAATTACAGATCACGCTGGGAAATGGTTTCTATCATCAAAACAAGCGAGAAGTGGAAGGTGTTTTGGACTATGGAAACCCTCGATTGTTTGTCTGGATCGATTGGAAAGATGCCAGAGGAAAACATACGATTTGCGGAGATACTGATTTCTATTGGACAGAGAGCGCTTATCTGGAAAACAATGTGTATTTCGGAGAAACTTATGATGCAAGAACGGCAAATCATAAAGAGCAGGAAAAACATGCAGTTTCTCTCGTATCAGCACCTGAAACGGTTATGCGCGCTCAGCTCGCGCCTACTGATAAGGCTTTTGAAGAATTCATTCCTGCGTTAGTTAAGAAAGAAGAAAATCGAACAATTTGGGATATGGGGGTTAATCTAAGCGGTGTCGTTCAGATAACAACTTCCGTACCAAAAGGGCAGGAAATTCAACTGAGGTATTCGGAGGAATTGACACCTGAAAGAGAACTGGATTTTCATTCGGCAGGCCATGCCGATCAGATACAAACAGATAAATATATATCGAACGGAAATGATCGCCAAGTGTGGTCGGCACGCTTTACTTGGCATGGATTCAGATATGTGGAGGTTACCGGTGCGGTCGATGAGGTGCGTGGAATTTTTATTCATGCAGATGTGAAACCCACAGGCTCTTTTGTGTGCAGTGATGATACTTTGAATTGGATCACAGAAACGTATATGAGAACACAGCTTTGCAATTTACACGGGGGAGTTCCTTCGGACTGTCCGCATCGGGAACGGTTAGGCTATACCGGAGACGGACAATTGACGGCTGATACTGCGCTTCTGTTTTGGGATACCGATTCATTTTATCGTAAATGGCATCAGGATATTTTAGATGGTCAGTGCCGAAAAACAGGACACGTTCAGCATACTGCTCCCTTTTACGGTGGGGGCGGAGGCCCCGGTCTTTGGGGCGGAGCCATTGTTTTTCTACCATATAAATTGTATCGCTATAACGGGGATAAGAACTTTATCCGTAAAAACTTAAATGCGATGGAGCGCTATATTATCTTTTGCCGGAAACATTGTGTGGATGGTTTGCTGACAAGTGAATTGGAAGGCGGATGGTGCTTGGGTGATTGGTGCTTTTCTAAGGATACACAAGGACCTTCCGAGTCTTTTGTAAACACATATTGTCTGATTCAGATGTTGGATCAATTTTCATTTATGGCAAGAGAAGTTGGGGAAAACGACAAGGCGATCTGCTACGAAAGATATGCCCAAGAACATCGGGAAGCATTTCATCGTGCATTTTATCATCAGGAAGACGGAACTTATGATCGAGGCATATGCGGCGCCGGTGCTTTTGCTCTGGCATTGGGGTTTACCGATGCGCTTTCTGCGGTGGTAGAATATTACGAGAGCAGAGGCAAGCTGGATACTGGAATAGCCGCTACACCTATCTTGCTGGAACAATTGTCAAAACATGGGCATATCGATTTGGCAATTCAATTGCTTACTGTAAAAGAATATCCCTCTTTTTCATATATGCGCGAGCATGGAGCTACTACCTTGTGGGAAGAATGGGAAGGCACGGAAAGTCATAACCATCCGATGTTCGGCAGTGTTGCGGGCTTTTTCATGCGCAATATCGTTGGATTAAATCCCGAAAATGCGTCTCCCGGTTTTGATACTTTCAAAATATGTCCGCAAATTCCTAAATCGCTTGATTGGGCATCCGGAGATATTACAACACCATACGGAAAGGTTTCTGTAAAATGGCGGAAGGGGAAAAACAACATTGTTTTCGAGTGCAAAGTGCCGGAAAATTTAAATACTGCTTTGTGTTGGGAAGACCAGTGTATTCCACTTCATTCCAAATTACAAATATTGTGCTTTCTGCGCAATGAGTAAACAGTATTGTCATGATCAAGCATTGCATTTAAAAAGGAGAGATTGGGGAAAGACGGAGAAATTTCCCTGCTAATATGAACGGAATCTGGAAATATACTTTACAGTGCTTCCTGTAATGAGTTCCAGATGGCGACCGTAAAGTGAGGAGAATCTGATGAAAGAATTACACTTAATCTGTAATTCCCATATTGATCCTATGTGGCAGTGGGAATGGGAAGAAGGCGCGGCAGCAGCCGTATCCACTTTCCGATGTGCTGCAGATTTCTGCGAGGAATATGAAACCTTTATATTTAACCATAATGAAGCCTTGGTATATCAGTGGGTAGAAGAATATGAGCCAGAATTGTTTGAACGTATCCGAAAGCTGGTCAAGATCGGACGGTGGAATATCATGGGCGGATGGTACCTTCAGCCTGATTGTAACATGCTGTCCGGTGAGTCCTTTTTACGTCAGATTGAAGTGGGCCGAGAGTATTTTTATGAAAAATTTGGTATAGTGCCCAATGATGCACTGAATTTTGACTCTTTCGGACATTGTCGAGGATTGGTACAAATTTTAAGCAAATGCGGAAGTTATAGCTATATGTTTGTACGCTGTAACGAAGATATGCCTAAAGATGATTTTATATGGGAAGGATACGATGGCAGTCACGTGGTTTGTCATCAACTGTTTGCTGGATACGGTCAGCCACTGGGTTCTGCCGCTAACAAAATTGCTTTCTTATGTCAATCAAAGCCGGATTTTCCTACTCCCTATGCCCTGTTTTGGGGCGTAGGCGATCACGGAGGGGGGCCATCCCGTCAGGATATAGAAAGGCTCAATGCCTATTTTCCCGAAGCGGAAAAGCAGGGCTTACACGCTTTTCACTCTACGCCGCCGCGCTATTTTCAAGCCTTATCTGACAGCAATCGAGAACTACCTGTGTATAAGAAGGCCTTACAAAAAATCCTGAGCGGTTGTTATACCTCTCAAATTCGACTGAAACAACATCATCGCTTGCTTGAAAATCGATTGGATTTTGTAGAGCGAATGTCCGTTCAAGCTGAACTGAACGGTCTAGTACCATATCAAGTTTCCGCTTTACAGGAGGCTCAGCGTGATTTACTGTTTACTCAGTTCCACGATACTGTCACAGGTTCTTCTATTCATCCAGTAGAGGAATGCGGCCTTCAGATGATAGCACACGGCATGGAAATCCTATCTCGTCTGCGCGCCAAGTTGTTTTTCAAACTGGCTCAGGGACAACCGGCGTCTCCCGATGGAGAAATCCCTCTATTGGTATATAATCCACATCCCTATTCCATCATCAAGGATGTAGAATGTGAGTTCACGCTGCAAGACCATCACTGGGACAACGACAACATTCTCTTTCCGGTGGTATACGCCGGAGATCGTGAACTATCTTCCCAATTGATCAAGGAACAAGCCAACACCAATTTAGATTGGCGCAAGCGTGTTGTGTTTCATGCCACTTTGGCACCGGGTCAAATGAATCGTTTCCAGTGCAAGTTGGAGAAACGCCCCATTCTGGACGGCGGAAAAAACGATACATGGAAAACCAAACAAAAGCATAGCTATCAAGAACTGTACAGTGCGGATCGCACCCATTTTGAGCTGTTAACCGAGCATACAAAGATCGCTCTTGATCGTCGAACTGGACGGTTGGATTGCTACTGTGTAAATGGTCAATCTCTCATTGGCAAGGACGGAATACGGTTGGTTCTCTGTCAAGATAACGAGGACAGCTGGGGTATGAATGATTATGTAGTCAATCACTATGTTGAAGAATTTCGTCTGGCCACACCGGAAGAGGCAGCGGCCATAGCCGGTGTAAAAAAGCCGCTTTCCCCAGTCAATGTCATTGAAAATGGCGATGTGCGTGCTGTGATTGAAGTGATTGCTTTATGTCGGCATTCATGGACTGTAATGCAGTGGATTTGGCCAAAACTTGGAGGACCTTTGGAATTACGTATGCGTGTTTTTTCAGATGAGACGGATACACTTTTCAAGCTGCGCATTCCTGGTACGATGAACGGAGACGTACATTATTTGGGACAGGATGCTTTTGGTACCGCCGAACTTGATATGGACGGAACAGAACAAGTCAGTCAGCAATGGGTGGCTCTCTCAGATGCGCAGAAGGCGCTTGCCGTGATTAACGACGGTATTTATGGTTCCGATTATACCGATGACTGTGTCAATCTATCATTAATGCGCAATCCGGCGTATTGCAGTCATCGCTTGCTAGATCGGGATTACTTACCTCAAGACCGGTATTCTCGTCGTATGGATCAAGGCGGGCACGATTATTCTTTTCAGTTCGTCGGGGGTACACATGATGAGGTGTTCTCTTGCGTAGATACAATGGCGCAAGCATTTAATGAGCCGCCTTATGCCCTTTGCTTTTTTCCGCCGAAAACCGATATGACGTTGCCGCAGCCGGCATTGCTTTTCGAGGAGGAAACGCCTGTGCTGATGACCTCACTTCAAAAAGTTGATGTCGATACTTACCGAATTCGTTTGTTCAACCCTGCGGACTGTGCCCATGTTGTCAAGCTGTATGCACCTGTTTGGCAATTGAGAGAATCCATTACGGTACCGGCACGTGAGGTGCTAGCCGTACAAATTAATAAACAGTGCATGAGGATGACGGATCTTGTCAGCCGTATGCCTTGTTCTTACAAAAATGAGGAGTTGTAAATATGGCTGGTTGGGATACATTAGAAAACCTCTTGTATCAAGAGGTAATTCCAAATTACAAATATTGTGCTTTCTGCGCAATGAGTAAACAGTATTGTCATGATCAAGCGTTGCATTTAAAAAGGAGAGATTGGGAAAAGACGGAGAAATTTTCCTGCTAATATGAACGGAATCTGGAAATATACTTTAGGAACGCCGGAGGAAAAAACGCCGGTATCGATTTTTCGAGAAGATTTAAATTTTGGAGAGCAGAAATTGCCGGATGTAACAATCCCTCCTTTTTCTCTGTCTGATGTTACCTTTGAAACGAACGCAAGAGGATGCGTTTTGACTTTGCCGATGGAAGCATCCGAGCAGTTTTTCGGATTGGGCTTGCAGTTGAAATCGGTGAACCAAACCTGGAAAAAGAAGTGCTTGCGGGTCAACAGCGATCCGGTGGCAGACACCGGTGACAGTCATGCACCGGTACCGTTTTATCTTTCGACAAAAGGCTACGGTGTTTTGATCGACACTGCGCGATACGCTTCCTTTTATTTCGGCACCCATGTGAAAAACAGCACAAATATTCATGAAAAGGTTGACTGTGCGGCAGATAACACAGCAGATTTGTATGGTGTTCGTGAAAATCAAGGCGATCAGCGGGTGATTATTGATATTCCCGCCGCTAAAGGAGTGGATGTCTATCTTTTTGGCGGTCCTGATATGTTGACGGCAGTGCAAAGATATAATCTATTCTCCGGTGGAGGGTGTATGCCGCCCATGTGGGGATTGGGAGTATGGTATCGTGCCTATGTGAATGCACAGGAGAAAGATATTGAACAGCTGAGTGCGGACCTTCGATCAGATCATATGCCTTGCGATGTCTTGGGAATGGAACCGGGCTGGCAAACACATTATTATTCCTGCTCCTATATTTGGAACGAAGAAAAGTTTCCACATTATCAGAAGATGATAGACGGCCTAAATGAAAAAGGTTATCACGTGAATTTGTGGGAGCACATTTTCATTCATCCGACTGCGACCATTTACGATGAATTGTTAGCATTGTCGGGCGATTATCGGGTATGGGATGGTCTTGTGCCTGATTTTTCGTTGCCAGAGGCTGCGAAGATATTCTGCAATTATCACCAAAAAACCTTTGTAGAGAAAGGAATTTCCGGCTTTAAGTTTGATGAATGCGACAATTCCGATTTCATTACGTCTCCGTGGTCCTATCCGGAGGTATCTGCGTTCCCTTCGGGAATGGACGGGGAGCAGATGCACAGCGTAATGGGACTGTTATATCAAAAGATGATCATGCCGGCGTTTGAGAAAACAAATCATCGGACTTATGGCGGCGTGCGATCCTCTCATGCACTTGCAGCACCCATGCCGTTTGTTCTATACAGCGATCTTTACGACCATGGGGACTTTGTCAGAGGAATGGTAAATATGGGGTATAGCGGTTTGCTTTGGACTCCTGAGGTACGGCAATGCCATTCTGCAGAGGAATTAATCAGACGCTTGCAGTCAGTTGTTTTTTCTCCGATGGCATTGGTGAATGGATGGATGATACCGAATCCGCCGTGGAAGCAATTTGATGAAGAGAAAAACAAAGCCGGTATTTTTTTGGAGGACTCAGAAAGTTTACAGGAGAATTGCAAAAAGATTCTAAACCTGCGCATGAAGCTGCTGCCGTATTTGTATAGTGCTTTTTATCAGTATACTATAACCGGCAAGCCACCGTTTCGCGGTCTGCCCTTGGATTATCCGGAGGATGTAAACACTTATCAGATTGAAGACAGCTATATGGTAGGGGATAGCTTGTTGTTTGCTCCTGTGTTTGAAGGGCAAAAAGGACGAGAAGTATATCTTCCGACAGGAAAATGGTATCATTATTTTACCCATGAGGCTTATGCGGGTGGGAAAACGTACTTCTTTGATACGGCAATAGAGGATATGTTGCTTTTCGTTAAAGAAAACAGCATTCTTCCGCTCGCACAACCGGTGGAATATGTTACCGAAGATACTGTTTTTGATATCACTTTAATGAAATTCGGAACGAGCGGAAGCTGCGTGTTGGTAGAGGACGACGGGGTATCCTTTGATTATCGGATGGGGAAATTTAATCTTATTACGATTGATTGGAACGGGACAGAACAGCCATCGATATCCCGATGCGGTTTATTTGAAACAGTACGATATCAGTTTAATCAGTTTGTTTGGTTGTCGGAGGATTAATTTGAACGAGTAAGAATCTGATTTTTACTGATTTCGCGATGAAATCTTGCGATTAAGGATGCCGGTTTTTATTTTAATTTACATAACCTATTGCTTTTCGACTGTATTTATTTTAATAATTAATATCTACTGAACAAATCAAAAATTTGATTTGTTCGAACGGTTATCGCAAAAAGCAATCAAAAACCTTGCACTTTGTCAATTCAAAAATAACAGCGAAATACTTTGCTATCGTTGTTTTTGAATTGTTCAGTGAGCATTCATTAGTTTGATATCTATTTGGTTTAAATACACAATGACATATAATATTTTGGCAATAATGTTTATTATTACAATATAAGGAAAGAAATACGTTTTTTAGTTTGTAGAGCGTATATAAGGTATTAAATATGAAAGTGCTTGTAATTTCGGATGTACATTCCAATATTCATGCTCTTGAAGCAGTTTCAGCTGCAGAGCCAGATGCCGAACTTGTTTTGTTTGCGGGTGACATGGTGGATTTTGGCTATTTTCCCCATGAAGTCATCGAATGGTTTCGCTCAAGAAAATGTATCTGTGTGGCGGGCAATCACGACCGCGGGATAGTTGCTTTATCTCATTCGGCTGGTGCTGACACAGGGGAAGTGCCCAACTATGCTCAATACAATTTGATGCATATGACAAAAGAGGATTTGGAATATCTTGCCGTTTTGCCAGAAGAGGCACGCTTTGAAATTGACGGAGTTTCCTATTATATGGCGCATTATTATGGCTCGGATACAGTAGAAAGCGAAGAATATTTCGAACGGCAGTATCTTCGACATGAATTTATTGCAAGTTTTGAAAAATTATGGAGAGAAAAAATGCCTGAGTGTCAGACAGAGAAACGACGTGTCATTCTGGGTCACTCCCATCGATCCATTACTCTGCGACGAGGCGGAGAAGATATGCTTCTAAATCCGGGTGCGGTAGGATACCAGCTTGGTCCTGATTGCCTATTTGCCCATGGAGCTGACTATATGGTTATTGAAAATGGTCAGGTCATGTCTCGTCATGTAGAATATGACGGCGCAATTATTAGGCAGTTTATTGAATCGGTTCCTTTGCAGGAGTCGGCACTACAAACAGCAAAAGAGATTTTCCATACCATTCTTTTCCCTGAAAGACGAGAGAGCGAAATGGATGATACCGAATCTGCCGTGGAAGCAATTTGATGAAAAGAAAAACAAAGCCGGTATTTTTTTGGAGGACTCGGAAAGTTTACAGAAGAACTGCAAAAAGATTTTAAACCTGCGCACGGAGCTATTGCCGTATTTGTATAGTGCTTTTTATCAGTATACCATAACCGGCAAGCCACCGTTTCGCGGTCTGCCGTTAGATTATCCGGAAGATACAAACACTTATATCATTGAAGACAGCTATATGGTAGGGATAGCTTGTTGTTTGCTCCTGTGTTTGAAGGGCAAAAAGGGCGAGAAGTATATCTTCCGACAGGAAAATGGTATAGTCTGCTTAATATTTTAAAAGTTAACGAAGTAGACTTACGCAAAATCGTCCATCAATCTTACTATATGAGGAGAAAAAACATGTTAAAAGACGCAATGTGGTATAATTATGCAACGGCCTTGCAGACTGCTTTATTGCAGGCGAAAGATGAAGGAAAGGATATTTCTAAAGTTGAAAAGGAAGTGACGACTGCAAATATAGATTGTTCTTACACTTATGAAGAAGATCAGATCGTTGGCAAACTGCTGGATCAAATTGACGCACTTCCTGTGCAGGAAAACTATCCATATGAGGAGCCCTCTATGCTGGATGGAATTCACAGACTGCAAATGCCGAATGCGGTAATCAAAAGAGCTTGTGATAGAGAAGAATTGCTCAATAAGATACATGGCGCATGGATCGGACGAGTATCCGGCTGTATTTTGGGCAAGCCGGTTGAAAACTGGAAATGGGAAATGATCAAAAAGGTTGCTGAAGCAGGTAATAATTATCCGATGGCTGATTATATTGACGGAAATGTTGACGTAGAGTATGATGATTTTTTAACCAAGGAACGTCTTGCAACGGGATGCTTTAAGAATACGTTGAACGGCTTTGCCCCTGAGGACGATGATACCAATTATACAGTAATTGCACTTAAGATCGTTAATACTTATGGACGTGATTTCACCTCGGAAGATGTAGCAGAAGCCTGGCTGCAAAATTTTCCGGTATTACATCTGTGCACAGCTGAGCTTGCAGGATATCGTAATATTCTCAATCATATTCTGCCACCGAAATCCGCTTCGTATCGTAACCCATTTAAAGAGTGGATTGGTGCACAGATAAGAGGAGACTTCTTTGGATATATTAATCCGGGAGAGCCTTTTATTGCGGCAGATATGGCATATCGAGATGCATGTATTACTCATGTCAAAAACGGAATTTACGGCGAGATGATGATTGCAGCTATGATTGCACAGGCTGCCGTGACAGATGATTTATTAGAAATCGTGCAGACCGGATTGGCAGTTATCCCACATACCAGCCGACTGCATGAAGAAATCTGTAATGTTTTGGATTGGTACCAAAGCGGCATCCAATATTGGGATGCTGTGATGAAGGTATTGGATCGATATAACCGAGATTGGGCGCATCATGCTGTTCATACTATTCCAAACGCTATGCTGGTAGTCATTGCATTGCTATATGGAGAGAAAGACTTTACTAAAACACTTTCTAATGCCGTCATGCCGGGGCTTGACACCGACTGCAATGGCGCCACAGTTGGTTCTATCATTGGAATCATGCTTGGAAGAAATCAAATTGACCCAAAATGGATGAGCCGATTTGACGACACCTTGCACACCGGTATCAGCGGATACCAAAGTGTTCGGATATCCGAAATGGCAAAGCAAACGCTGCAGTATATTCAATAAAAGCAAGAAAGGAAATCAATATTATGCAAAAGGTGCTGAATTTTGGCTCTTTGAATATTGACTATGTATATACAGTGGAGCATTTTGTATGTCCCGGTGAAACACTGAATTCTACTTGTATGGAACGTTTTGCAGGCGGTAAAGGCTTGAATCAGTCTATTGCATTGGCACGGGCCGGCGCCCAGGTTGTACATGCGGGGAAAATTGGTCTGGAGGGCATCTTTTTGAAAGAAACTTTGGATCGTTCCGGTGTAGACACATCCATGATAAAACAGGGGCAAGGTTCTACCGGACATGCTATTATTCAAGTGGATCAACATGGAGAAAACTGTATTTTGCTATTTGGCGGTACAAATCAGCAGATAGATGAAATATTTGTGGATGAAGTACTGGCGTTGTTTGAAAAAGATGATATTTTATTGCTGCAAAACGAAATAAATCAGCTGCCGTTGATTGTGAGAAAGGCATATGACAAAGGAATGCGGATTGCACTTAATCCATCACCATATGATAAAAATTTATCTGAAGTACCGTTAGAATGTATCCGCTGGTTTATCATGAACGAAATCGAAGGACGAGAGCTTACCGGAATGAATTCAGCAGATGATATTGTTGATGCGATGCTGATACGGTATCCTCAATGTTGTGTTATGCTGACGCTAGGGAAAAAAGGCGCTGTATATGCCGATAAACAGCAACGGTTGTATCAGGATATTTTTGCGACGACGGAAGTGGATACTACGGCTGCAGGAGACACTTTTACCGGCTATTTTCTTGCCGGATTGTTGCAGAATCTGCCTATGAAAACCATTCTGCGTCGAGCATCATACGCTTCCTCTCTTGCTGTTTCACGCAAAGGAGCATCTGGATCTATTCCCATGTTGAGTGAAGTAGAGAAGGTTGATAGCATACAATAATGCTTGGTTAGATAAGTTGATAGGTTGCAACAAAAGAAAGCAGTTTGGATGAAATGAAAATCTTTAATACAATACCAGCTGATGGCGCTAATTTTATCGTCAGTGCTCCGGATAAGCCATACACAGTGGCATGGTATTACACAAAGATAAAATAACAGCAACGATTGAGTGGGTTTGCCTATGCATCAACGCTCTATTACATTACGATAATATTTTCTGTTGCCTTTTGTAACTTGAAGCATAATAAAAGAGAATATGTGATAGGTTTTAACATGAAATAACGGGGATTTGCTAAATATCATAATGTTTTATAGACAGAACTGTTATGACACTTTCATAGTTGCGAAAGTTTACTGTTTTCAATCAAAAAATGAATTTTAAAAATACATTGAATAGGATGTGACAGCGAATGGGGACAGGAATGAGTATAATCATAAAAATCCTGATTATTACAGTATATTTACTGGATGCGATTGGATACTGTAATAGTAAAGTCCCATATAACCGTTTAATGTAGGCAAAGATCAAAAGC
>CAUHFD010000007.1 GCA_959605275.1 uncultured Eubacteriales bacterium
TAACCTTTGACATGATGAACCTCCTCCGTATATGATTGAGGATGAACAATGATAACACTATAATCTAATATTATCATAATAAAATAAAAAGTCAATAATTCTAATTTTTAAATTTGGTGATAAAACGATAAAATATTAAATATATACAACATAATTAGTCTCATTTTGTATATATTTAATATTGATTTTTCTTAATAAAACGGTTAAAATCATATATGAAATGAATTGATTTTGAATTTTCTTTGGTTCGACTGATATAATTCTACTATTTAAAAAGCGTGTCTTGCTTATTTTCAATAAAAATTAAACCGCTTAAATATTTGCGACTGGATTACATATATTGGCTTTATTTACGTGACAAATGGATATTAAAGATATATCAATAGCGAAGTTATGTACAAAATAATACATTTGTTTGAATTTTAATATGTTTGTAAAAAATATGTGTTTATTAAACGTTTTTTGTTTTATATGCACAAAAGAAAAGTTGTTTTTTTCTCTAATGTTTAGAGATTAATTAAATGTGTTTGTCGTTACTCAAATAAACAATCAGATTTTACAGTAAACCTATATAATACGCAGACACACATAATTTCCAAAAAGTTAAATCGCTTTAATTGTAACATAGAAGTATTTTTAGAGGTGAGAGAAGATTATGAGAGGGTCTGCTTTTATCGACAATTCCGACCTAATTCCCAAAATATTGCCGGACAGCGAGGTTAAGTTGGATGCAAACGGAACCCCAGACTGGGCAAGCACCTTGATATTGGGCGAGATCAGAATCGCCACAGCAACCGAAGAAGGAACGCTTCAGTCAGCAGTTCCGGTGTTAGATCACTACGCTGAAATGGGGATCAACGGACTGTGGGTCTGTCCGGTATACGATCCAGGAAAAACCGGAAACGGATACGGAAACATGGGCACCCATACCATAGACCCTGCAATCACGGGTACGGAAGATTATGAAAAGGGCTGGCAGGTTTTAAAAGGTTTTATTGATGAGGCCCATAAGCGAAATATCCGGATTTTTCTGGACGTTATTTCTTGGGGAACGGTAAACGAAAGCCCGCTGTTCACTGAACATCCGGACTGGTTTACAGCAAACTCGGTCTGGGGCGGAAGAGAATTTAATTTTAATAACGATGAGTTTGTCGAGTGGTATACAAACGAGGTCGTAGAGATCGCGTTAAAGACCGGTTGTGATGGGTTTCGCTATGACGTAGAGCCAAGTTACGCAGGGTACAAGGTGGACGGAGAAATCCGCAACCGTCTGTTAAAGCGTGGAAGAAAGATATTCGCGATCGGGGAGGCGGAAAATGACCGCGGCGGCGCTTATGACGTCGAGCAGGGTGGGATTACCGGAACGGTCACGGTTGAAAATTATACTTCGGTCGAGCCGATCTATTTTATGATAGATCGCTACAACATTGTCGACAGCATCAAAAAAGGTGAGCATATCGGCAGTATTGCTTCACAGGGAAAGGGTATGGGCGGCAGATACCGGTATTATACGAACTGCATATCCAGCCACGATAACAAATATCCTGTTGGGTGTGCAAACCGCCTTGCATTCGGCTATCAGATGATCTATTCTCCGTTTATACCGCTTTGGTACATAGGCGAAGAGTGGAACAATCCCTTAAAGCTTTCAGTTGAAGATTCGGTTTTGTATTTTAATCAGATTGACTGGCAAGCGCTTTTGATTCCCGAAAACCGCGCGTTGTATGAAGACATCAAGACGATGATACGGATTAGGAGACAGTATCCCGAGATTTTTGCCTATTATCCTGATGAATTTATCAACACCAACATCTGCAAAGTGTGTGCAACAGGCGGCAGTTTACAGGCCTACGCGCGTTATATGAATAACATTGCAATGCTGATTATTCCGAATAACAACGCCTCAGGAGACGGAAATATTACAATATCCATTCCGTTTGCAGCCTGCGGTATGGATACCAAAAAACATTTTACCATTACCGACGCTGTATCGGGTGCGCTTATTGCAGAGGGTAATGCAGAAAAAGTAGAGGAAATTGCTTTATTTGTTCCGTTTATGGATCAGCGAGTGCTAAAGGTAAAGGTGAACTAACCTACGGCGCTTGTATGTTCATTTATAATTTTAAAACGTGGAGGGAAGACTATGAGCAAATCGACCAAACATTTCACGGCATTTATGGCGATGATATTGTCTATCACATTAATACTGGGTATCGTCCCTGCAATGCCAAAAGTGTTCGCGAATCCGGACGACAGTATGATATGGTTTGTTCCGGACGAACAGCATCAGGTGATCCACAGCGCTGACGGTACCGCGTGGTGGGGTGCAGCATGGGGATATAAAACGACCTTTTCTGAAAACGGGCTGCATTTTGAAACAAAATTCCCCGGAACAGCTGTCCGTACCGGTTATACGCAAACTTTTGATTTAGACGGTTTGACCTTTGCTTTTGATAATCTGAACAATGAACAGTCAAAGGCAGTGATCACAATGCTGATGTCCGCCACTACATTTTACACCTTTGATCCCGCTTTTTCTGGGAACAATAACACGCTTGATATTGTGCTGGACACCGTAAACGGAAAGATCACCTTTGAAGATGGTACTGTTCTGCTTGAGAATGACGCTTTAAAATATGCAAACATTACCGATAAGGCATTTACCGTTACTTTTAATAAGGACAATGATGGCTACAAGGTGACTGTTGATATTGAAGGTACTGCTATCACTGGAACTACAGCGTTCAGTTCTGCTATGATAGCCGCGCACTCTGATATAACCGATGAAGGGCATGTTGTAATCGGTGTTGCAGGCGGTGCCGGTAGCGAGGGGCTGACCTCGTTTGACTTAAATAAGATAGGCGGCGCCCGCAAAGCCTCGATAAAAGGTGAAAATTCGCTTACAGCTTCTAATTTCGCTATCCCGGTCGCTAACAATTTCTGGCCGGACAGATTGGCTTTGCGTGACGCTCCTACTGGTGGAGCACGCATGATCTTCTTTAACAGCGGTATTACAAATGTAAGAAACGGTCCATGGACACCTGCTAAGTTGGACGGTATGTATCTTAAGGTCAATAATATTTCGGTAATCGGCGCAAGCAACCCGAAAAATCTGCCGGAGATTGCTTTTGTCTTTACTGACAAAGATGCCTATGACGGCTGGAACGCAGCGTCCAATATGCTTGCGCTCGTTTTAGATACTCGCAACGGGAAATTAAGATTTTCTAGCGATGGAAAATTTTTAGAAGAAACCCATGTGATTATTACAGATGAGACGCTGAAATATGAAAACATTGCACAGCGCGAGGTCATTCTCCGCACTTTTAAAAACGATGACGGAAGCTATAAGGTGCAGATAGAGATCGATGGCAAAGAGCCTTTATTCGGCACTCTTCCGGCTTCCTGCATAGAAAGTGCCTCACTCCTGTCTGATCCTGACAATGCAAAGCTGGTCATAACGCCAGCAATTCCAGAAGGAGAGGGAATGCCGGGAAAAGCTGAGTTTATGATCGACTTAGTTGAATATTTTGCAACCCCGGAGGGCGAGTTGGACGCGCCTGATTCGACAGATGATCCTGATATTACAAGAATTCCCGGCGTGACCTATCTCGATACATCACAACTTAAGATCTATGGTTCGGACAATTCGGAGATTATAGGTACAAAAGAGGCTTGGGCGCAAAGCGGCGGATTGATTGTAACGAATCTGAAAACCGGCGTCAGAATGGCGTTCAGCAATGCTGTAGCAGTGGGACACCGTGAGGGATACTACAAAAAAATTGCGCTTGACAGAACAGAATTTACGTTCCGCCGTTTAAAAGGCGGAGATTTCGGGTTGGTGTTTGGAAATCAGGATAACATCTATCCGATCTCTTTCGGTGCAAATACTTTGTTGCTTGCTTATTCTGCGTCTGAGCAGAAAATCTATGCAAAAACCAACGACGGCATAACGGCTAATGTTATCACAGGTCTTGCACCAAAGGTATTAGAAGACGATTTATTTACTTATTATTTTGAAGAAAACGAAGACGGCGGTTATACCCTTAAAGTGACAGCAGGAGACAATAACTATAGCGGCACGATCCCAGCCGATGTTATCACCGCATCTGGTGTTGACGACTTTGGTGCTGTTGAAATGTCTATCAACCCTGTTACGACCGGCGATTCCTTTACCATTGATTTTATTGGCATCCGTCGGTTAGAGGTAGGCGATCCTGATATTGATCCGATCGACGGTGTGATCTATTTGAATAAGAGTCTGCTGAAAATACACAGCAACCCGAATCAGCATGAACAGGATACGATAAAAAACTGGACCGGTGCCGGTTTGATCGCTGCAAAGGATTTAAAGAAGGGCGTCCGTTTTAATTTTAACACCACAGAGGCTAATGTTCGTGAGGGCTATAAAGAGGCAATGAACCTGAAAGGGTTACAGTTGCATTTCCGCAGTTTTCAGGGTACCGGCTTCGGCATTACGATAGCGGATACAGGCTCAAGCTATCCTCCTGAATTCAGCGCCAGCGCCCGCGGCCTTGCAATTCGTTATGACGCTGCGCGAAAGCTTATTTATGCTGCTACTATAGATGAGGCAGGCGTGATTACAGAAACAGAACTTATTCAAGATATTTCGCTCCCTGCGGATACTTACTTCACCTATACCTTTGCTATCAACGCTGACCGCGGATATGATTTTATCGTGGATGTTGATGACACCGAATATAAAGGTGTGATTCCTAAAGCAGTGCTTGATCAGGCGAAAACCATTACTAACGCTACTGAGATCGAAGTAAGCCTGAATTCAGGCGGCTTTACCAGTACGCAGATTGATTATATCGGAGTCCGTCAGCTTACTTTGGTTGATGCAGCTGCTGTAGCAGATGTAATCCATGTGATTGATGCAATCGGTGATATTTCTTTAGAAAATGGAACTCCAATCCGCACGGCTAGAAAGCTTTATGAACAGCTGAACAAGGAAGAAAAAGAAACGGTTATAAACTATGATGATTTATTAAAAGCCGAAGAAGCGTATCATGAACTTGCTACTGAGGCAGATCGTCCGCTGACCTATCTTGACATTTCCAATTCGCGTCATGCCGGCAGCACTTCTGAAGCCATCCAGCAAACCGTGTTTAAAGACTGGGCCAATAATTTCCACGTTTCCAATATACCGACAGGCGGTTTGTGTCTTGAGTTCATCAACGCGGTAACCGGTCACCGTGAGGGCTATAATAAAAAGGTGGATATGTCTGATCTGTTGCTGCAATTTGACAACCTTGACGCTGCCTATGCAGAAAACTGTAAATTTGCCGTTTTGTTTGGCAAAGACTCAGGATTCTATGGAATTGAGTACAATCCTGCCAATCCACCGTTAGCGCTTGTGCTTGATACGGCAGCTGGAACGATAACTGCATATCCCCGTGAGCATGTTATCATCCAGAGCGACTATTTGAAGCTTGAGAACTTAAAAGGCAAGCGTTTCTCCTATCAATTGGCTACACGCGGCGAAGATGAGGGATATGATCTTACTGTTCGCGTAGCGGGTCAAGAGTTAAAGGGCACGATTGCTTATGAGGATGTGGCTGCTGCTACGCTGCTGACCAGCCAGACTGGTTGTAGCATTATGGTTTGTCCTTGGGGTGAAGCTACTGCTACCTGTACTTTCTCACTTGATTTTATCGGTATATGTCAGACTTCCTTACTGAAGAAAGTGGAAAATGTAACGGCGCTGATTGCCGCCTTGCCGGAAATCATTGCCGAGGGCGATATTGACGCAGTAAAAGAGGCGCTGGCTAATTACCAGGCACTGCCGCGTAGCCTGAGAGCTTTGGTCGACAACTATAATAAATTAGAAAAAGCCATCGCACAGGTTTACGAATTGGAGAAAGAGGACACCTCATGGAGCGATGAAACGCCCCCTGGCAAAACCGGTGATCATCAGGATTCCGAAAATTTGCAAACCGGAGTGGGATTCCGTTATGTTTGGTTGCTACTTTCAGCATTCAGTTTGACAGTCATCGCTGGTACTGTGCTGTTCAAAAAAAAGAGATCGTTGATGTGTGTTGCATTTCAGAAAGGGGGAAGAAAATAATGTTTAAAAAACTCTTATCCCTTACCATGGCTTTGGTCTTACTGGGTACTGCTGTTATTTCTATTAGTGCTTCCGACGCGGCAGATTACACAAAAGCCGCCGGCTATATCGACAATTCCGACCTAATTCCCAAAATATTGCCCGACAGCGAGGTTAAGCTGGATGCAAACGGAACCCCCGACTGGGCAAGCACCTTGATATTAGGCGAAATTCGTATTGCCACAGCAACCGAAGAAGGAACGCTTCAATCAGCAGTTCCGGTGTTGGATCACTACGCCGAAATGGGGATCAACGGACTGTGGGTCTGTCCGGTATACGATCCAGGAAAAACCGGAAACGGATACGGAAACATGGGCACCCATACCATAGACCCTGCAATCACGGGTACGGAAGATTATGAAAAGGGCTGGCAGGTTTTAAAAGGTTTTATTGATGAGGCCCATAAGCGAAATATCCGGATTTTTCTGGACGTTATTTCTTGGGGAACGGTAAACGAAAGCCCGCTGTTCACTGAGCATCCGGACTGGTTTACAGCAAACTCGGTCTGGGGCGGAAGAGAATTCAACTTTAATAACGATGAGTTTGTCGAGTGGTACACAAACGAGGTCGTGGAGATTGCGTTGAAAACCGGATGTGACGGGTTCCGATATGACTTGGAGCCTAGCTATGCAGGCTATAAGGTAGACGGAGAGATCCGTAGCCGGCTGTTAAAGCAGGGAAGAAAGATATTCACGATCGGGGAAGCGGAGAATGATCGTGGCGGCGTTTATGATGTCGAGCAGGGCGGAATTACGGGTACTGTATCTGCAGATGTCTACAATTCCCTTACCCCTGTGTGGTGGTTCTTAAACAATTACAATATTGTTGACAGCATCAAAAAAGGTGAGCATATTGGCAGCGAGGCTTCACAAACTATGGGTTTCGGCGGTACATACCGTTATTATACGAATGCTCTGTCAAACCATGACAACTGGTACGGTGTTGTCTGCGGTAATCGTTTGGCGATTGGTTATCAGGCCATTTTCACACCATTTATACCGCTTTGGTATCTGGGTGAGGAATGGAATGAAAGCCGAGCCGGCACCAATGTCCTTTATTTTGATGAGATAGACTGGGATTCTATTAACGACAAAGAGAACCGCGCGTTTTATGAAGACGTAAAGGCAATGCTGCGCATCAGGAGGCAGTATCCTGAAATCTTTGCCTATTATCCTGACGAATTTATCAATACCAATATTTGCAAAGTGAATGTTGCCGGTTGTATGGATTTGCAGCCATACGGGCGTTATGCCGGAGACACAGCTATGCTCGTTATCCCGAATTATAATACCCATAATCCGGATGCGGATATGACTGTGTATGTGCCGTTTGAAGAAACAGATCTGCAAAACTATAAGAACTATACAGTTACCGATGCCGAAACAGGAGAAGTGATCGTAAAAGGCTCTGCTGCCGATATCGCGAAATTTACTGTAAAAGTCCCTTATGAAGACCAGCGGGTATTTATGGTAAAGGCTTCTAATAAAATTACAGCGAAACCGGAAGATAACAGCAGCACAGTTGTTGAGAAAAACGAGTCGAAAAACAGCCACGACACGGTTGAGACCGACAGCGATACATCCTCTCAAGAAACGGATAGCAGTACGACAGATGTTTCTCCAGATGATAGCACCGAATCAGAACAGGAATATATCGAAGAAGTCATCAAAATCAAAAAGCCGAAGAAAAACGGGGACAACAACGGCGGCTACGGATGGCTGGTCGGCGTTGTGATTGCTGCCGCAATTGTAATAATTGGAGGAGCGATTGTTACGGTCGTATTGGTACGCAGAAAAAAGAAGGTCTCGGCTGAAGAATAAGAACTAATGTCATTTAAGCGGTATCTGACGGCATGATGCGCAAGTTCTGTACTTACTGCTCTTCGGCAGGGTGGCTTCCAAAGTATGCTTCACAACGGTTTTGTATAAGAGCATTAAAGTATTTTCCTATGAGTGTATCGTTTTTCGGTACGCTCCGGGGAAAGAGTGCATTTCCCCTTTCCTGCGCTGCGGCGCTGTTTTCTCTTCAAAAGTGTCGAAGCTTATTAGTTTCCGGCAGACTGACAGAAACGCCCTATTATGCCCCTATACAATTGCTCTAATAAAGAGGACAAAATATGATACCTGAAATGATGAATCAAACGAATTTATTGCAGAATACCGGCTCGGTTTGTTTTTGGAGCTGGAATGACAACATAGACAAAGAAGAAATACGGGAGCAACTGGAAGAGTTTGCAGCCGGCCGTTTTTCAGGCGTTATCGTCCATTCCCGTTGCGGTCTACGGATACCCTATATGGGAGACGAATGGTTTGAACTATATTCTGTTGTGATAGAAGAGGCAAAGCGCCTGAAACTCGAAATATGGATATATGATGAGGATGGCTGGCCCAGCGGTTTTGCCGGCGGCAGAGTGACTGCACGCGGCGAGGATTTTTGGATCAAGGGCTTAAACTTTTCAAAGGGCGGCTCTGACACGGGCACAAATGTGGTTGCGGTCTTTAGAAAGCAAGGCGCTGACTATCACAGAATCTCGGCTGACGAAAGCACTGACGATGATTTAATCTGTAGCTATGCTGCTGACAGCAACTATGTAGACCTTTTGTCTGAAAAAACTGTCAAGGTCTTTATCGAAACAACATACGAACAGTACAAAAAACATTTCGGGATGTATTTCGGCACTGTGATAAAGGGCTTTTTTACAGATGAGCCGCAGATAAGAACCTTTCCATGGAGCAAGACTTTGGCAGACGCCTGGCAGCAAAAATACGACGGCGATATCCGTGACGGGCTTTATATGCTGATCGAGGAGACTGGCAACTGGCAGGAGTTTCGGTATAGGTTTCGTTCGCTTGCGAATGAGCTGTTTTACCGATCGTTTACCAAGCAGCTGTCTGCTTGGTGCGAAGAAAACGGTTTAATGTTGACCGGGCATTTTAGTGAAGAAGACGGTCTGTTTGCACAAATGGGTACAAGCGGCGGCGTCATGCGCCAATATGTTGCGATGCAGTTGCCAGGAATAGATTGTCTGGGCCGCAGAATCTCTAGCCCTGTGCTTGCCAAGCAGGCGTCAAGTATCGTAAACCAGTTCGGAAAGGTCGGTGCCCTCTGTGAGGTGTTTGGCTGCGCCGGCTGGGATATTACCTTTGATGAGCTGCTTTATTATTGGGGAAGGCTTTCTGCATTAGGAATTACCAAGCCTTGCTTTCATCTGGCTGCATATTCTATCGTCGGCAGACGTAAACGCGATTACCCAGCCTTTTTCTCTTATCAGGAGCCGTGGTGGCAGCAGTTCCCTGAAGTGATGAAGCATATTGACGGACTCAACCGTCTTATGACAGAGGGCGTCCGCGATGTCAGCACTCTGATTATTGCACCAACTGACAGTATTACAGCAAATTATTTAAACAACTATGAAAAAGCAAGCCGCTCCATGAACGATTCGTGCGAATACCGTATGTTGCTTGAAAATCTTTTGGACCTTCAGCTTGACTGTGAGTTGGGTGATGAAACGGTCATATCAAAATACGGTTTTGTTCGCGACGGTGCGTTTTGTATCGGCAACGCCTCTTATAAGCAGGTTTTTGTATCCGAGACATCAACGTTAAAGGAGACCACGGTAAAGCTTTTGACACTTTTTGTGGAATCGGGCGGCACGGTCATCTATGTAACCGAAAAGCCGAAGCTAATAGATTTAAAGCCCGGTACTATGCCTCGCGGTGTTGTAATCCAAAACAGAAAAGCGCTGCTTGAAAAGCTGATCAAACACTTAGGAATCGTGCGTTCTGCTACGGTACACGATCCAAGCAGTGATCATTTACGGCAGGGCGCTGTTATCCATTCACGGGTGCTGAAGCAGGGAAAGCGCATTCATATATGGAGTGGGGCTGATTTTAAGCCTGGTCAGTCGGTTATTTCGGTACCGCTTGAATCGCCTGGAAGCTATTCAGCTTATCTGATTGATCCAGCAAGTGGTTGTGAACGTTGCTTAAAAACCGTACATAGTGAAAATATGCTGCTGATCTATGCAGACCTGCCGGGCTGCGGTAATACAATAATCGAGATCAGGAAACAGACTGACACCCCTGATTATGTGCCTGTGATCGTGGGCGTACAGCCGATCACGGATTACAGCATAGCCCTTTGTGATGAGAATGCTTTGACGGTCGATTA
Source organism: uncultured Eubacteriales bacterium (assembly GCA_959605275.1). Taxonomy (GTDB): domain Bacteria; phylum Bacillota; class Clostridia; order Oscillospirales; family Ruminococcaceae; genus HGM13222. The sequence continues at coordinate 10,298 of CAUHFD010000007.1, forward strand.
TGCACAGTTTTCTGTAGATAACCGACCCTATACCGAGAAGCAGCCGATTGTTAGGGCAATTGACTGGCTATACCAAGAGCTGAAAAAATACAATGCGCAGGCGGTCGTACCGATACGCATTAAGTATGAAGTATTCTGCGATGAAACATTAGATACTTGCGGTATTTCATTTATCGTTGAGGATGAGCATGTATGCACCATAGAAGTAAATGGAAAGACGGTTCCGAAAAAACGCGAAGGTTACTGGATCGACAAAGGCTTTGGCAGATATAAAATAGGTCATTTGTTGCAACCGGGGGTCAACCAAATTATTCTGTCTTATCAGGCTGTGGGCAATGAATGCGATACATCAATACTGGACGGATTTGAAAATGAGAGAAACCGTTTTTATTATCCAATCGAGCCTGACAGCATTTATATATTGGGGGATTTTGATGTAAAAACCGGGTCTGAGGTAACCTATTATAACGGCTGTTGCAGTGTACAAAAGGGAGATTTTAAGTTAGTACCTTCCAAGCCGAAAAAAATTGGTTCCGTCACAGAACAGGGAGCATGGTTTTATCGCGGCAACATCAAATATTCCTTTACCGTACAGACAGATAAGAACTATGAACATGTTTATCTGCTGCTCAAAAATGCAAGAGCTACCGCTGTTCAGCTTCGTGTGGGCGAGTGTTGCAAAACGGTTGCTCTGTTGACAGATGCAATTGATATCACCGACTACTTACATGAGGGCGTAAATGAATTGGAAGTTACGTTGCTCGGTCATAACCGGAATTTGCTTGGACCGCATCACCATATAAAGCGGATAGTTGCAATGGTAGGACCAAGCACGTTTACAGGCACTGTGGGATTTGAGGACTTCGTTTCACCTGATATAACAGGAGACAGCAGCTGGACAGACAGCTATAGCTTTATTCCGTTTGGCTGTGATGGAATCAGCTTGATTTTCAAAAACAGTCAGCCCCTCTCTGCCTATTCAAATTTTTAAGCTAGTTCGTTTTTGAAAATTATTTAATTATAATGAAAGTTTGGAGTGAAGACATTGGCTAAGAAACATATGAATTCCTTTGTTCGAATTTTTTCGATAATGCTGTGTGCGGTCTTGATTTGTTCCGCTGGTACGGGCTGCAAAGATTCAGGTCCTGCCGAAAGCGAGGATGAATACTACACAAGTACCATCAGGCGCCCCGTTGACAACAATGACGACGATAACAATAACGATGCCAATGACGAAGATAGCAATACAAGTGTAGAAACGCAGGACCCAAACGGGGAACAAAACACCTCTTCTAAAAAAGGCAGTACCGGAACAAACAACAATGGCGAGACATCGTCGAAAGCAACGGCAAATAATGATAAAGATTTGGACGATGTAAAAACCGAAGGAAAAACTTTTACTATTTGCTCCTCCTATCTGCCGGCCAAAGAATCAGAGGACAACACACTGTTTGAACAGATTTTTTTTAAACGTGTTCGTGAAGTGGAAAAGAAATACGGCGTTACGATTAAAATTATTAATACTCTTGAGGTGACCGCAGACGGACTGGCGTCGTTTATCCGTGCAGGAAAACCGGTTGCCAATATTTTGGAAACGGATGTTCGCCGTCTGCCAGCTATGATCGCTGCGGGCTATATCAAACCGTGGAACCAGATCGGCGGCGTCAATGTGAATAATCCTAACTTTTTTGCAGGATATACAAATTCGGCCAAGATAGGCGGAAACTATTACGGCTTGCAATTTGAAAAGCCGCCGGAAGTACGTTACTGTATGGTGATGAATAAAAACCTACTCAAGCAAAAGGGTATTAATCCCGATGAGATTTATAATATGGTAGATAAGAAAAAATGGGACTTTGCCACTTTTCTTGATTATGCAAAACGCACCACCAACGCCGGTAGCGGTATTTATGGTGTGGGTGGCAACCCGGAATATGTCATGGAAATGCTGATGAGCGCAAATAATGCCCAGATTGTGACGTTAAACGCCAACGGAAAAGCCACTCCAACCTATACTTCACAAAACGTTGTGAAAGCTCTTGAATTTATGAACCAGTTGATCAATACTGATAAGGTATTCTATACAACTTCCGGCATGTTCAGCCGTAATACTTATGCTTCCAGCATGCCGGACTACATCAATCAGTTTATCCAAGGCAAACTCACTTTCTTGATGGAGGATTCTTGGGCACTGAATCAGCGTATCCGACCTCAAGTGAAAAATTTCGACTACGGCATGCTTCCTGTTCCGTTGGGTCCCTCCGGCACAAAGTATACTTCCTCCAGTGGACATGCGAGGGTTTGGTTTACCACCTCTACCAATAAGGATCTTGATTTTACTGCCAAAATCTTTAATGCTCTTGCTGAAGCTCCCGCCGGATACAGTGGAAGCAACTGGTGGCAGGACGAGGTACAACTCGATTATTTCCAGAATAACGACACCAAGTCGCTGGGCGTTTATACCAATTTGCTCAATAATATGGTGGTTGACCATGGTTTAGGTATGCCTAACGTATTCAGCGGTTTTGAAAACAAAGTGATGTATGAGCCGATGTTCTGGTCTTCCGGCAAAACCGTCAGTGCTGCTATAGACAGCATTAAGGGCAACTATGACAAAGCGATAAACGACATGTTTAATTGATCTAATTTTGCAACACGTATGCTTCCGTGTAATGGAAGCATACGTGTTGTATGTAAATTCATTCGGGAGGATACTGCGTTGAGAACAAATGCTTTTATCAACAGATTTTATAGATTGATTGTTATCTCGATAGTTTCATTGTCCTTAACAGCCTCTGCGGTGCTGATATCCCCGATATCCGTGCATGCAGACGAGATTTTGGCAGATAGTGGAACTGCTGAAAGCACAATTGATGATGCAGTTCCTTATAGCGAATATATCGAAAGGCACAGCGACGCTTCCTATCCCGATCAAAGGATCGTATTGACCGGAGAAAATGCAGTCACTGAGCCAAAAGACAGCACCAAAATACTTGAAAATTATAAAGGATACGACGGCACAGCGATATATACCGAAGAAGCGAGTGAGATTTCCTGGACGATAGATGTCCCTCAATCGGGACTGTACACCATGCTTTTTGAATACTATCCAGTGTCAGGCGGAGGCGGCACGATTGAGAGACGGCTTGTAATAGATGGTAAACTGCCTTTTAGTGAGGCCGACCGGCTTTCTTTTTCAAGACTGTGGGCGAATTCAGAGGAAGAGATCAAGTATGACACACAGGGCAACCAGATCATGATCGAGCAAGTGGAGGTACCCGCGTGGATCGAGCAATATGCAATTGATACATCAGGCATGTGGCTGGGACCGCTTCGGTTTTATCTCTCTGCCGGCCGGCACACGGTCTGTGTGGTAGGCATCATGGAGCCTATGGTTATAGGGAAAATATCCTTTGAGCCGGTATCGGATACGACTGCCCCCTCCTATGCCGATGTGTACGCCTCCTATCCTCAGAAAAACCGTGTTTCCTCTGAAGCGGCAGTCATGATGCAGGGAGAAGAGGCAAATATAAAATCAACTCAGATGATGTTTCCACTTGCTGACAAAACCTCTCCGACTGTTGAGCCGTACAGCTATTCAAAGATCGTATACAATACAATAGGTGGCAACCAGTGGATCAATGCAGGCCAATGGGCGCAATGGTCTTTCTTTGTTTCAGAAAGCGGTCTGTATGCGCTTTCTGCTCACTTTAAGCAAGCCTTAAAGAACGGACGCGCAAGCATCAGAGAAATACAGATCGACGGAGTTACCCCGTTTTCTGAGGCAAATAACTGGAAGTTTCCGTATGCTTCTGTGTGGCAGACAGAATGGTTTGCCGATGATAATGGAATACCTTATGAGTTTTATTTGGAAAAAGGATGGCATACCTTGCGGCTGAATGTCGGGTTAGGTGATTATAATGAGATCATTGCTCTTTCGACCCAATATTTAAGCGAATTAAACAGCATCTACCGTTCTATTATTGCAATATCGGGCGTGAATCCCGATCAGTACCGTGATTATAAATTTGATAAGATGATACCGGAAGTCATCGGTCAGATGAAAGAAATCAGCAAAAATCTGAAAGCGCTTGAGCAAACAGTTGCTCAAATCGACGGCAATACGCGGTCTGTAGCTGATATAAAACGGTTATACGTGCAGTTGGATATGATGTTAGAGGATACTGACACTATAGCGGCGCGTCTCACAAGCTTTAAGGATAATATTGCCTCCTTGGGCACTTGGATCAACACACAGCGCGGACAGCCACTGGAGCTTGATTGGTTAAAGCTCTCGTCAGCAGATGTCTCCTTGCCGCGGGGTGAGGCTGACTTTTTTTCACTTGTACTACATTACATAAAAGGATTTGCTTATTCGTTTGTTGCCGATTATGAATCCATCGGGCAGACAGATATTGCTGCTGATACCTCTATCAAGGTTTGGATGACAACCACGCAGGATCAGGCGCAGCTTCTTCGCCAGATCATTATCAGCGATTTTACCCCCAAAAGCAAAATAGCAGCAGAGGTACAGCTTGTATCGGTAAGGGCGCTTCTGCCGGCGATCTTGGCGGGCAAAGGGCCTGATGTTTCACTGGGTATGTTAGCAGCGGATGTGAATAACTTGGCGCTGAGAGATGCGGTTTATGATTTATCTGAATTTGAAGATGTTTCGGACGTATGCGAAGAATTTTATGATTATGCAGTAGACACTTTTCGGTATAACAACGGATTATATGCACTACCCGAAACACAGACGTGGGCAATGCTGTTCTACAGAAAGGACATTTTAAAGGAATTTGATATTTCATTGGAAGAATTAAACACATGGGATTCTATTCTGAGTTCCGTTTTGCCTAAATTGAAGAAAAGCTCGCTTGCGTTTGGAATCATGCCGACCATCCAAAATTATCTGCCGTTTTTATATCAGACCGACGGACAGCTGTATACAGCAGATGGCAAACGCTCTGGCCTTTCTGAGAGCAAGGCGATTGAGAGCATGAAGCTGTTTACAATGCTTTATAAGCAGTACGGCGTCCCGCTTTCGTTTGATTTTGCCAACCGCTTCAGAACAGGAGAAATGCCGATCGCGGTTACTGATTTTACAGCATATAACACCTTGACGCTGTTTGCTTCAGAAATAAAAGGTCTTTGGGGCATGCTGCCGGTACCCGGCACTGTTCAGGCAGACGGAACAGTGAGCCATAAAACCGTTGCGACCGTGAACGGCACTGTGATCATGAAAGACACGGAGCAGTTGGATGCGGCATGGGCGTTTTTAAAATGGTGGACCTCCGCACAGACGCAGGATACTTTCGGCAGACGTCTTGAGGCAGTGGTCGGTACCTCCTCGCGATACAACACTGCAAACAAGCAGGCAATCAGGCAGGTGCGGTGGGACCCGGATATGCGTGACAGCATGCTTTATCAGGTAGAGAAGCTGAAAGAATATCCGCAGGTTCCCGGCGGTTATTTCTCCGAACGCCTTTTCAACTTTGCCTACAGAAATATTGTATATGATGATGCCGACGTACGGGAAAGCATGAACAGTGTTGCAGAAAATATTGATCGTGAGATGAAAAATAAACGTGAAGAATACGGCTTGGAGTAATTTTAGGGAAAGGAAGGTTTCTTTATGGCCAAAGGTATAAATATGAAAAAAGTCCATTTGTTTTGGTCTCGTTACGGCGAGGATTATCTTTTTATATTTCCTTATATGCTGATATTCTTTGCTTTTTTTCTGCTGCCGGTCTTAATATCAATGGTTTTGTCCTTTACAAATTTTGATGCGGTCCACTGGCCGTCGTTTATCGGTCTTCGCAATTATTTTCGGTTGTTGATGGATGATTCGTTATTTCCGTTAGCGCTTAAAAACACATTGCTTTTTGCTATTATGATAGGTCCGATCGGATTTTTTTTAAGCCTGCTACTCGCATGGCTTTTGAACGAGCTTGGGAACAGGATGCGTTATTTATTAACGCTGCTGTTTTATGCTCCTGCCATCAGCGGTGGCGCATATGTAATATGGCAGATCATATACAGTGGAGACACCTACGGCTTTTTAAACGGTATTTTAATGAATTTGGGAATTATTTATAAGCCTATTCAGTGGCTGACCGATCCTGAATACATGATGGGATCTGCTATCGTTGTCATGTTGTGGCTGAGCTTTGGTGCGGGATTTTTATCGTTTATTGCTGGCTTTAAAAATGTAGACCGGCGCTTATATGAAGCTGCTGCCATTGACGGAATTAAAAACCGTTATCAGGAGATGTGGTATGTCACACTCCCGTCCATGAAGCCGCAGCTGATGTTCGGCGCTGTTATGAGTATCACGAGTGCCTTTGGTACCGGCGATGTTATCAGTGCGATTTACGGCTTTCCAAGCACGAATTACGCTGTATACACCTTGGTACATTTATTGCAGGATTACGGCAATGTGAGATTTGAAATGGGGTATGCGTCAGCAATTGCGACGGTTTTGTTTTTGATCATGCTTAGTTCTAACCTGATTGTTCAAAAATTACTTGCAGAAAAAAACTAAAAACAGGCAGGTGATCCATCTATGCACACGCAGGTCGTTTCCGATAGCGGTAAAAGGAAAAGAGCTTTTTTTGCCAAAATACGCAGTCTCAATCATAGTAAAAAAACAAACCGTTCAAAAGCAGGAACATTTTTTATTATACTGGTTCTGTTTGCTTTTGCACTTTGTGTTGCTTTGCCGATGGCATATATCATATCAAATTCTTTTAAACAGCAGGATGAGCTGTTTGCATTCCCCCCGAAGCTAATCCCTACAAATCCTACACTTGGAAACTTCAGGGATATGTTTACGGTTATGTCTTCCTCAAATGTTCCCTTTTTGCGATATATATTTAACAGCTTTTTTGTCACAGGCGTGGGCGCTGCCGGGCATATCATCATTTCTTCTATGTGCGCTTATCCGCTGGCCAAAAAGAAGTTTCCGGGCAGAAAGCTTTTATTTAATATTGTTGTATTTTCTCTGATGTTTAATGCGACAGTGACCGCGATACCGAATTATCTTGTTATGTCAAAACTGCAATGGATAGACACATATACCGCACTTATCGTTCCTGCTTTTGGCATGTCCTTGGGTTTGTATCTGATGAAGCAGTTTATGGAACAGATACCCGATTCGCTGTTGGAGGCGGCACGGATCGACGGCGCAAGCCAATGGAAAACGTTTTGGCGTATCGTCATGCCGAATGTAAAATCCGCGTGGATGACCCTGCTCCTTTTGACGGTACAAAATTTATGGCCGATAGGCGATAACAATTTTATATACAAAGAAGAGCTGAAAACACTTGCCTATGCACTCACACAGATACAGGGAACCGGCTTGACGGTCAATATCGCCAGAGCAGGTGTTGGCGCCGCTGTGTCGGTATTTATGATGATTGTTCCGATTTTGATATTTATATTTAGTCAAAGTAATATCATCGAAACCATGTCTTCCTCTGGGATGAAGGATTAGAGGCATTAAAAACAAACTGTAATTTTTTCAGCCTCTGTGTTTGTTTTTAGGATGATATATGCAAGCTGTACCGGGAAACAGAAATGAATAGCTGCAAATATGATAGGGCTGTTTGCATAAAAAGGAGAGAATCTAATGAAAAAATGCCGTTTTCTAATATCTTGTATGATCGCTATTGTGTTTGTGTTTTCTTTTGGTGTATCGGCGGCAGTAGATTATCCGGTCGATGTCCCGTATCATACATATATTTACAATACGGAAAACAAACCCGTAGCAATTCCTTCAGCATTTACAGTAGAACGTGTTGTTACCGGCAGCCAGATTACTGATCTTGACTTTAACAGCTTGGGTGATATTTATAATAACGGTAATAGGCGGCTCTTTATTTGCGACAGCGGCAACAACCGTGTGATCATAACCGATTTAGACTTTAATACGCTTGCTGTAATTTCTGAGTTTACCCTTGACGGTACAGTTTCGTCTTTGTTGAACCCACAGGGTGTATGGGCAAACGAGAGTTTGTTGTATATTGCTGACACCGGCAACCATAGGATCGTCTCTTTTGATATTGATCAGCAATCGGTGACTCCAAAAAAAGTATTCGATCAGCCTAAAATATCGGTTTTAGAGGATGATTTTGAATATTCGCCTGTAAGGCTTACTGTTGATGCTACACAAAAAATGTATGTGATAGCTTCCGGTATCAATCAGGGGATTATCTGCCTGAATGAATATGGAGAGTTTCAGAGTTTTTTAGGTGCACCAAAGGTTGAACCGAATTTTTTTGAAATGATTTGGCGTAAAATAGCGACAAAAGAGCAACTGGCCCGCATGGAGAGTTATGTCCCTACCGAATATAGCGCTATCACCATGAACAGCTACGGATTTTTATATGTAACTTCGGCCACCTCGAACAGTGTGCCGGTCGGCAAAATCAACAGCGACGGCGATAATATTCTCACAGAACCGAGACAAGGCTGGTACGGTGACGACCCCTATTTATCCCAGGGTGTCGAAGCGTATACCCCCTATTTTAACGATGTGGCGTTATATCATTCGGGGAGGATTGATGAGGACGTATACTATATCGCAGATTCCAAGCAAGGGAAAATATACGCCTATACAGAGGACGGATACCTCCTTTATGCCTTTGGCGGCACCGGAAGCCAGCAGGGGACTTTTTTCAACGCAAACGCAATTGAATATATTTCTGATCATGCAGATGGCATCGGTCGGCTCATCGTTTCGGACGGAATCAAAGGTACCATAACAGTTTTAAAAGAAACAAAATTTGCAGCTGATATCCGACATGCGATGTCAATGTATAATTTAGGAAAATATGATGAAGCAAAAGATGCATGGAATAAGGTGCTGCAAACCGCCTCGGGCTATATTCTTGCAGATATCGACCTCGCAAAAATAGAGGTGCATAACGATCAGTACAAAGAGGCGATGACCCGCTTAAAAAATATACGGGATTACGATTTGTATACCGATGCGTTTGAATCATGGCGTGATGACTTTATCAGAGATAATTTTGTTTGGATATTTCTGATATTGGCTGCGTCGGCGGTAGCTGTTGTTGTAGCTGTCAAATTATTCAAACGCAGTAAGCTCTACTTAAAAATCAGCCGTTCTCAATTATATAAGGGCTACCATTATGGTAGCTATGTTATGCTACACCCATTTGACGGATTTTGGGATCTGAAGCACGAAAAACGGGGAAATTTGAAATCTGCCTTGCTGATAGCCGTGTTGTTTTTCTTTCTGTATGCTGTCCGGCTGCAGTTTAGCGGATATGTGGCGACAAAGACCATATCGGATGAGGTGAATGTTTTATTTGATGTTATTATGCTATTGTTGCCGCTTTTGTTTTTTATTATAGCAAATTGGTGCTTTACAACTCTGATGGATGGCAAAGGCAATATGACGGATATTATTATTGCAACATGCTATGCGTTAAAACCTTATGTGGTTTTTGCTGTACCCATGTTACTGTTCTCTAATGTATTAACAGTCTCTGAACTTCCGTTTTATACCGTTTTTGACACCATTATATGGGGGTGGGTCATTTGTTTGCTGATTATATCCCTTATGGTCACTCATGATTATTCTTTGGGCAAAACGATTTTGACCGTTATTTTGGTTTTGATTGGTATCTGCTTGATTATATTTATCATTTTACTTGTAATCAGTATCGCCCAGAATATTTATTCGTTTGTTTATAATTTATACCAGGAGATGACTTTTCGATCATACTGATAAATGGGTTTGGAGGCTTGACAATGTCATTTGGGAAAAGAATCACAGCCGTATTATTTGCTTTTGCATATATTATCCTGTCATTTTCCGGCTGTGGCGATCAGGCGAGGGAAGAAAACCGTATATTGGTTTCCTCTGTTTCACAGCCCGACAGCGATTGGATACAGCAACAGGAAAATGTTGTTTTAGAGAATGATACCGTCCGTTTCACGCTGGAGGCTTCTTCAACACACTTTACGGTCAGCGATAAACGCACGGGACAGGTATATTCCTCTGTCGCTGCTGAAGGGATATCCTTTGGTGCGGATGAGCTTATGGCACGGTCGCGCTCTGAGCTGACACTGCATTATTATGAGGAGCAGTCAGATGTGAACTATATGTACTCTGCTGTCGACAGTGTGGACGTAGGTAATTTTTCTGTGTACACAAATGGTACTGCTGTCCGGGTATATTACAGATTTGGTGCAATGGATGCGGTGCTTCCGATCGTACTTGATGAAGAAAACTTTAATCTGATATGTAACAGTATTCAAAACAGTGCTATCCGCCGCAGAATAGAACGGTACTATATCCTTTATTCAGAGCAGGATAAACCGGACGATTATGCAGATAAGCTGTCAGAGTATCCGCCACTTGCCAAGCAGCCGCTTTATATCATCGACGATAACCTGACAAATGGTGAAAAAAGCGATATCAGCACATACCTATCCGGTGCTGGCTATACGAATGAACAGTATCAGGCAATGCTGAAAACACTTAAACTTGATCTTTCAGGGCAGGAGGGTAACAGTGCAGGCTTTGTGGTGCCGATAGAGTATACGCTAAACGATGACGGATTTACAGCCAGCGTATTGGTTGATCTGATCGAAGAGAGAACTTCAAAATATAAGCTCCAGAAAATTGACTTTTTGGAATATTTTTCCTCGACCCAGGAAACGGACGGATACTATTTTGTCCCTGACGGTTCTGGTGCTTTAGTAAGCTTTAACACCGGAAAGGAGTCGGTCTCTTTATCGTATTATGGTCCGGATTATACAGAAAACACCGAAGCAATCGAAAAAATAGACAAAAACTTGTCACTGCCGGTCTTCGGGGCTTCTATGAGCAGCGGCGGTATGCTGGCGATCATTGAGCAGGCCGAGGAGGTGGCACAGCTGAATGTCACCGCTTCAAGTGCCGCTGATCCGCTCAATCATATCCACGCTTCCTTTGCTGTGAGAAACATTGATGTTACGGATTATGGTGCCACCATGTCGATCCCGATCTATAACCTTTTTTCTGCGGAATGCATTTCTGTATCTCCAAAAATAAGATTTATACTGCTTCCAAAAGAAAAGAATAGCTATTCCGATATGGCGGCGGTTTATCGTGAATATCTATTGGAACTCGGCATATTGACTGACAGCAACAGCTCCGATACACCGGTATATCTGGATTACCTTTGCATGATAACAGAGAATAAAAATTTCTTAGGCATTCCGTATGTACAGAAAACCGTTCTTTCCACACTTTCTGAGATAACAAAGTCTGTATCGGCATTACAGGACGCGGGGCTTGATAATATAGTTGTCCGTCTGCATGGATATGGGCCATCTGGATATGAGCACGGGGTACACAGCAAATATAAGCTGAGCGGAAAAGTGGGCTCACAGGAGGAGCTTAACAGGTTGAATCGGTTGCTTAAGGATACCGGCGGGCAATTGTATCTTGACGCAGATATGCAGTTTGCTTTTCACCGCGGGGATGGTTTCTCGCCGTCCAATGATGCTGCAAGATACCTGAACCGTATTGTTGTATATCGCGGTCAGTACGATATCGTTACCCGAAAGTTTTCTAATAGCTTGCTCAAATATTATATTTCACCAATGAGATACTCTGAATACACGACTGCTTTTCGCAATTCTTTAAAAAAGACGTTTGATAATACACAATACCCGGGACTCTCATACGGCAGCACCGGGCTGTTATTGGGAGGTGACTATGCCAAAACGCGTGATATTGACAGAACAGAAAGCGTCCAGTATGTTGAGGCAGCACTCGCTGCTACAAAAAAAGACGGTTTTCAGATGGCGTTTGATAACGGCAATGCCTATGTTTTACAATATGCGTCCCATCTGTTTCAGGTACCTGCCACCTTTTCGTTCCTTGATAATGAGGTCAAAGTGGTGCCATTTTATGAAATGGTGGTTTACGGGGCAATTCCTTATGCTGGTACACCCTATAACACTGCTTCTGACAGCATACGCTCGGTTTTAAACAGCGCTGCTTTTGGGTCGGCACCCTATGCGGCATTTATTACCGAGTCGGATTCCTTACTTGCTAATACGCAGTATGAATCCATTTGGTATTCCATGCAGGATGATGACCGCCTTATGCAGTTTATATCCACGGCGAAGCGGATACAAACAATCGAAAAAGAAACTGCCGGCGCAGCCTTTGTTGATTTTGCGTATATAGCCCCTGATGTGACCTGTTCTACCTATTCCAACGGTGTGAAGGTATATGTGAATTACAGTAACAAGGAAGTTGCAGTCAACGGCGTAACCGTTAAGCCGCAGGAATTCGTCATAGGAGAAAATTAGTTTGAAAAAATGAGAAAGGGAGCGGTACCGGGCATAAAAAGCAGGTTTCGTATGGTTTTTATGTAAGCTTTGTATCGCAAGGGCGTTGATATGAAACGGAAAAAAATAGCGTTGTTTGAAAAAAGAGCATATTATGGCTATATTTTTATCGCTCCTCTTATTTTAGGAGTATGCTTGATTTTTATACCGAATTTGATACAAACCTTTCGGTTTTCGGTCAGTAATGCAGCTTCAGAGATCGGTGCGTCGCTCCGGTTTACCGGCTTTCATGCTTATAAAGAGGCTGTTACAGAGGACCCGAATTTTATACCGCTCTTATTGTCTAATTTACAGGATATGATTATCAAAATTCCGGTGATCCTTATTTACAGCCTTTTTATCTCCACCCTGTTGAATCAGCGGTTTAAAGGAAGAATTGTAGCACGTATTATATTTTTTGTCCCTGTAATTTTAGCGGCAGGCGCTTTAAGCTCTACAGATAGCTTTGCATTATATTACAGCGGCACCGGTCAGGTAATAGACACCGGGATGGCTTCGGGGGCTTCCGCCTTTTCTGATATGGCTGCTTTGCTTTCTATGATGAATTTTCCAAGCGTACTCACGGGCATTGTTGTTGATGCTGTATCAAATGTCTATGAGGTCGCGCGCTCGAGCGGACTGCAAATATTTATTTTTTTAGCAGGGCTTCAGGAAATTCCCGGCGCGATATATGAGGCGGCCGAGATCGAGGGATGCAGTAAATGGGAAACGTTCTGGAAAATAACCCTCCCGATGATTAGCCCGCAAATAGCAGTAAACGCAATATATACAATTGCGGCGTTTGCCGACAGCGAGAACATGCTTTTGACATATGCCAGCGATCTTGCGTTTGGTGAAAATCAGTTCACGCTTGCTACGGCGATGAATATCATGTATCTGCTTGCGCTCGGGATCATCGTGATCGTGGTATTATTCATATTGAAAAAATTTACAGTCAATACTGAAGGATAGGAGAAATATGCTGTGAAAAACGAAACGAAACGGTTACATATTCGTTATAAAGTCGGAAAGATATTTTATGGCATATTGCGGTTTTTTATCATCTTCGGCTTGGGATTCATTATTTTAAAGCCTATCATAAGCAAGCTGCTGCTTTCTTTTATGAGCCCCAGTGACATTCTGGATAACACTGTGCGACTGATCTCAAAAAACCCATCCACCTATTATTGGGAAAAAGCGTTTGAGCAAATGTATATGCCGGAAAGCCTGATTAACAGTGTTTTGCTGTCATTGCTCATTGCAATCGTTCAGACCTTTTCATGCACTTTGGTCGGATATGGGCTGGCACGATTTAAATTCCGCGGCAGAGGTGTTGCGTTCGCTTTTGTGATTATTATGCTGTTAGTACCTTATCAGGTCATAAGCATTGCACAGTACCAAAGCTTTGTGAACATGCAGATTGGGTCTTTTCAGTTTGTGGATACGTTTATGCCTCCTTTAATTCTTTCTTTTACGGGCTTGGGTGTCAGAGAGGGGCTTTATATCTATCTGATGCGTGAAATCTTCAAGAGTTTGGCTGTTGCAATAGAGGAAGCGGCATATATTGACGGTGCCGGTGTTTTTCGCACTTTTTTCTCTGTTATGTTGCCCAATGCGCGAACCATGATCATGACTGTATTTTTATTTTCTTTCTGCTGGCAGTGGACAGATGTCACCTATACCTCTCTTTATTTGATCGACACAAAGGTACTTGCCAATACAATGAGTACGATTTTTATTAGGGTCGGCGTCCATTTTGACGATATCGGTACCCAATTTGCCCGTTGTGCCGCAAGCATTTTTATCGCTTTGCCGCTGATTATCCTCTTTGTGTTCTGTCAAAAATATTTTGTGAAAAGCATTTCACAAAGCGGCTTGTCCAGCACCTGATTACATGTTTTTAGTTTTTTACCTGCTGTTATGTATCGTGTACCGCTACAATACAAAAAGATTTGGGGAAGTTTTGGATGCTTCAGTGGAATGATGAGGATTACAGAGCCGTACATGCTTTGGGAAACGGCCGAATGTGTGTATATGAAAAGGGACCAAACATTTTGCAGCTTTTTGGTCCCACCTACAGCGTGCCGACAGTATTGGAATTATCGGTATTGCCTGGTGACACACAGGGCTTTACCAGCTATAGAGAAGAGGAGACTGATATCTGGCATCATGTGATTGAGCTGGAAGAAAATAAAACCTGTGAATTGACAGATACAGTGCATACAAAGCATGCAGCGTTTATCCGCAATATCATAGGAAATACACCGATCACTTTTATGATTCGCGCAAATGCGGCGCAGGACTTTTGTCGGTATCCGTCAAAAGTCACGGAAAAACAGTTCTTTATCGGATATATTCCTGAAAATGTACCGTTTTATACTTATTGCAGCAATGAATACGGGGAGCAGGGATTCGTAAATGGGCATAGGTATTATGTGGTAATTTCTGTAACGGGGGATGCTGTCTGTACTTGGAATGAGAAAGAGTTGGTTTTCAGCCTAACACATGGTCAGTTGAGTATCGCTGTAGATGAGGATTATTGCCAAGCATTAAAAATTATTCATGAGCTGGAACAGAGCACTTTTGAGAAAATATTGCAACAGCGCAGGGCAACGTGGAAACGCTCTGCGCAAATAAGACAGTCACGCTACGGAGAATCCGAAAAAAAATATGCTGGAGTGATTGATGATATTGCTGTGCTGATAAAGACACAACAGTCTGTTTCGGGCGGGGTTTTAGCAGGCCATGCATATCATCTGGCGTATATCAGAGACAATTATGGTGTCAACCGCGGTCTGCTGGCAATGAAGTGCTACGAGGAATCAAGGAAGCTGTTGCAGTTTTATGCGGATGTTTTTAAAAAGTACGGACAGATACATAACGCACAAGCCACAGATACGTTCGGTTTTCACATCCATGAGCAGGACGCAAGCGAGATCACCGGGTACATGATTTTAATGGGTACAGATTATGTAGATGTCACTGGTGACAGCGCAATTTTAAGGGAAATCAAGTCGTTGCTGTGGTGGTGCGTGGAACAGCAGCACTTTGCTATGAAAAAGGGTATGCTTCCATTTAATGGAGACGAAACCTATATTGCAGGCGGAATATTGCCCCGGTCCACACTTAATGATGCTTCTATGGAAGCTACGGTTTTGTATGATACGGCTTGCAGCAGGCTGCTGAAATATAAAGCGGAGATAGGCTGGTCTCCTGAACAGGAAAAATTGCTGTTTGAGGATCAGGAACAGATCAGGCGACAGTTTGAGGCTAATTTTTGCAGGGATGGAAATCTGTTTTGCAATCGCCCCGGTTTTTACGATACAGAGCCTGAAATCCGGTACGGCGTTCGGGTCTGCGGACATGGCATGGGATTGAGTGTCCGAAACGGCTGGGGTGATTATGTGTGCCCCAAGTGTGCAATGTCTAACGAGAAAAAGCCTGCCTTTTCAAATTATGGCGTTTCTTATCGGATCCCGGCTGCGCTGATGATGCCGCTTTTTGTAGGATCGGAGCTGATTCCGTTGAGGGAATACAGACAGGCAATACAGTCGATAGTGACAGGGCTGATGGAACCACAAAAAAATGCCAAAAAGGTTGGATACGACATGGGTCTGGCTACATATGCTGTTCAGCGCTACCTGCCTGATTTATCAGAGACAATGTTAAAAAGCCTGCTGGGCTTAAGAGACGCCGTTGGGGCATGGACAGAATATTATGTGGAGGATAAGCCAAGCGGCTGCATGTACAGGCCGTGGGAGAGCGCAATCAATATTGCCGCCTTGCTTTCTCATTAGGCACGAGAGCTTGACGGTATTTGCGGATAACACAGCAGATGAATCATATGAGTATTATTTACAGGAGGTTACAGTATGGCTTTGTTTTTTTCAGATAAATTCATATGCGGATCGACAGCATACAGCACCCTTGAGAAAGCGGTGGCGGCTCCTTATCTTCGTAAATCCTTTTTGATAAACAGCCAACCGGAGCATGCAGAAATCAGAATCTGCGGCTTGGGTTTTTATGAGTTGTATATCAACGGAACACGTATCACCAAAGGGGCGTTAGCGCCCTATATTACCGCTCCTGATCAGATCATTTATTATGATGATTATGATGTGACTCCATATCTGCGTCAAGGGGAAAATGTGATCGGCATTCTGCTTGGCAACGGGACCCAAAACGCGTTTAGTGCCTTTGTCTGGGATTTTGACAAGAGCCTGTGGCGCAGTTCGCCGAAAGTTGCCATGATGTTTTCAGCGAAGTTGTCCTGCGGGGATGAGTTGGTTATCGAAAGCGATACCAGTTTTAAGACCGCTTCATCTCCCATCATTTGTGATGATCTGCGTTTGGGGGAGCAGTATGATGCACGGCTGAAGATCGAGGGCTGGAATCTGCCTGGATTCGACGACAGCAATTGGGAAAACGCACTGCCGGCGGAGATACCGCGGGGAGAAAAACGGCTGTGTGGAGCTGATCCGATCGTTGTGACAGATGAGCTCCGACCGGTGTCGATTACCAAGGAAGGTGAGGGATACCGTTATGATTTCGGTGTGAACAGTGCAGGACTCTGCCGCTTAAGCATAAACGGAACGGCTGGTCAGAAGATAGAGCTCTACCATGGCGAGGTCGTAGTCGATGACTGTCTGTATACTCGCAATCTTGTGTTTCGGGACGGAGACGTTACGCAGCACGATATATATGTATGTGACGGCAGCGGAAATGAAGCGTATATACCGCATTTTACCTATCACGGATTTCGGTATGTTTTGGTAAAAGGAATAACAGAACAACAGGCTACACCGGAACTACTTACTTATCTGGTCATGAATTCTGATTTAAAGGAGCGTGGTGGCTTTTCCTGTTCGGATGAAACTGCAAACAAATTACAGGAAATTACGCGGCGCTCCGATTTGGCTAATTTTTATTATTTTCCCACCGACTGCCCGCAGCGTGAGAAAAACGGCTGGACAGCCGACGCGGCTTTATCGGCAGAGCACATGCTGCTAAATTTATCTCCCGAAAAAAGCTATCGGGAATGGATGCGACTAATCTGTGCCACTCAAAACAAAGAGGGACAGCTGCCCGGTATTATTCCGACTGGAGGTTGGGGTTTTCATTGGGGGAACGGTCCTGCGTGGGACTGTGTGATAGTGGAGATACCCTATTACACCTATATTTACCGCAAAGATAAAGAAATATTAAAATTGTCGGCAACTTCAATCATGCGATATCTACACTATATTACCACAAAGATCCGTGCTGACGGGCTTGTATGCTTTGGCTTGGGCGATTGGTGTCCGCCAGATAGACAAGAAAATTTATATTTATCACCGCTGGAATTTACTGACTCTGTTCTGACGATGGAAATTGCAAGAAAGGCTGCCTTTATTTTTCGTGTGCTGAAAATGGCTCCGCAGCAACATTTCGCCGAAGAAATTCAAGTGCAGATGCGTGTTGCTGTCAGGAAACATTTGATTGATCTTGGTACGATGACAGCAGCGGGGAACTGTCAGACCAGTCAGGCTATGGCGCTTTATTATCATATTTTTGAAGATGCAGAGCGCCATTCAGCATTTGCCCATTTGCTTGATATCATAGAAAAAGACGGACGGTTTATGCAGACAGGAGTACTTGGTGCCCGGGTTATGTTCCATGTGCTGTCGGAATTTGGACGCAGTGATCTGGCATTTGAGATGATAACCCGTCCGGAACATCCTTCGTATGGAAATTTAGTCAAACGCGGCGCAACTAGTCTGTGGGAAGCTTTTCATCCGGAAGGAGGACGTATTCTTTCGCAGAACCATCATTTTTGGGGAGATATCAGTAGCTGGTTTATCCGTTGCTTAGCCGGAATACAGTTTAATCCGCATCATGATAACCATAACGAAGTAAACATTCGTCCCTCGTTTATTCCGCAGCTGACTTCTGCTTCCGGATTTCATGATTGCCCGAGCGGCAGAATCGCCTCAGAATGGAAAAGGGAGAATGAAAGGATCATCTTAAAGCTGCAAATACCTGAAAAAATGGCAGGTTTTATTTATCTGGAAAACGGATATTATTTTGTTGAAACGGATCGTTCACTTGCACCTGCTACTTCGGGAGAATACCTGATTTATCATAAAGCTGATAGAATACTGAAATAGGGTGAGATATTCATATTCCGCCCAAAACCGCATGAATACTATGTTTATCTTATGATGTTTAATAATAAAAAGTCTATAAATGGTGCCCAATTGGTGCTCGAATTTCTCAACAACATACAAAGGTAGTTAAGGAATTATAAAGAGATATGGGAAAGTAAGGCAACGAATGGATAGATTTTTCCGATTCAATTTGTTACGCAATCAAACGCCATTTTAGGAAACCTCTGATTTAGATGATGGATGGGATAAGTTAAACACTATATTCCTATCTCTTTTGAACAATTGTCATGCAAAAAACGCTGGCGGAAAGTGAATAAATACCGCAGACAAAAGTGGTTCTTTGTCAATAGTTGGGGTAAAGAGATAAAAGGGAAAAGATGAGATGAGCGGTCGCCGGTCAGGCGACTGCTTGTTTGTTGGTTGCTTTAGCGAAACAACAACCCCCGGCTCTGCCGGGGAGAGTAAAAAGAATTATATAGTGAAAAGCCCTCCTGATATAATAGAAGTGCGGTCGGCCAACTGCACCAACAAAATACAAGGAGGTCTTTTCAGATGGAAAAAGATATCGCAAGCCTGCAACACACAACATGGAGATGCCAATATCATATAGTCTTTGCAACACTGATTTGAATCACACACAGGAAAAACGGATGTGACGGTTCCGGTTTCCTGTGTATTTTCTATGTATTCGGTTGCCCGGAAGAAGTCATTGTAATCTTCTTGCGAGCAACCTTTAATAAAGATGTGGCAAGGCAAGGTCCACGTATTTTGACATATAAATACGGATTTTATCACACTGGCATATCAAAAATAATGATATTTATCTAATAGAAAATTTTATAAAGTTTAAGTTTATAATAATCTGTTTTTAGAAAAGTCAAGAAATTACGCTATGGTTAACGCTATTAAGTAGCTAAAAAAATATAGCAAAATTTTTCAAATACAATTAACTACGTAATTGATTTGTTTGTATAGCACAATAATAAAGACAAAATAGCTATATATATTGACAATCGCGTAGCAAACTGCTATAATGAAATCGACATTTAACAAAAAATAACGCTATACGAGTAGCCGATTTAATTGGGAATTCTTATTAGAGTAAATGGGAGGCTAAACGATGTTCATACCTAATGACGCCCTTACATATGCGGATGAACCATATGTGCAAAAGAATACATTTTTAACGCGAAAAGCAGAACAAGCACCTTTGCCGACTTATGATGAGGTAAAAGACAGATTGCCTTGTCCTGTGTGGGAAGGACATGAGGACGCCATTTCCTGTTATGATAAGGCTTGGAAGATTGCATTTGGCAATTTGCGTACCCCGTCGAAAGAAAGCGGGCTGATTTCTAACTTCATTGACACGGCTTTTAATGGGTTTACTTTCATGTGGGACTCCTCATTTATGGTGATGTTTGGTAAATATGCTGCGGCAGAGTTTGATTTTCAAAAAACATTGGATAATTTTT
Organism: uncultured Eubacteriales bacterium; assembly: GCA_959605275.1. Taxonomy (GTDB): domain Bacteria; phylum Bacillota; class Clostridia; order Oscillospirales; family Ruminococcaceae; genus HGM13222. The sequence continues at coordinate 30,273 of CAUHFD010000007.1, forward strand.
ATGCTAAGCAACACCGGGACGGTTTTATCTGCCGTGAGATTTGCGAGACAGCAAACGGAGATCAATTTTATCGTCACGATCCTTCCAGCACCGGTCCAAACATTATGCCTTGGAGTGAATGGGAATATTTTGAGACCACAGGAAATTTGCAGCGTCTGGGAGAGGTATACGATCCTCTAATGGCCTATCATCGATGGTTGAAAAATAATCGAACCTGGCCGAATGGAGGGTACTGGAGTACAGGGTGGGGCTGTGGTATGGATAACCAGCCACGGGTACAGACTGGCTATTCTGCTGAATTTTCTCATGGATATCAAATTTGGGCAGATGCTACGATCCAGCAAGTTATAAGTGCCAAGACTTTAATACGTATGGCAAACCTGCTTGGACGAAGCGACGGCGTTGCGGAACTGGAAGAGGAATCCAAAAATCTCACCAATTTAATTAATGATACTTTATGGAATGATAAAGAGCAGTTTTATTTTGATTTATGGAGAAACGGCGAACATAATCATGTTAAATCCATCGGAGCATATTGGGCGTTGCTGGCAAATTTGGTTCCAAAAGAACGGTTGGATGCTTTTGTAGCTCATCTGGAAAATGAAAACGAATTTAAACGTCCTCACCGTGTGCCGACCTTATCAGCAGACCATCCTGCTTATCGAGCGGATGGAGGATACTGGTGCGGCGGTGTTTGGGCTCCGACAACGTATATGGTGCTGAAGGGTTTGCGCAAAAACGGATATGATAACTTGGCTTATGATATTGCCTGCAATCATTTAGAAAATGTGGTGTCGGTATTTCGACAAACAGGAACTCTTTGGGAAAATTATGCTCCTGAAACAGCAACGCATGGTTCGCCGGCCAAAAGCGATTTTGTGGGATGGACGGGACTTACGCCAATTGCTGTTCTAATGGAGTATGTGTTTGGCATTTGTCCGAATTCAGCACAAAAACATATTATTTGGTACATTAATAGACATGAAAAGCATGGAGTAATGCGTTACCCATTTGGTGGGGGCTTTTTAAATCTGCTTTGCGAGTCGAGAAAAGAAGGTGAGCGCCCGCATGTTACCGTCAGTGGGGATGTTAAGGTGACGCTGGAGCTGCGCTGGGAAAATGGATCCGATACCATAACGTATTGCCCATCTGGTTGTGTATAATAAGGCATTTCATAGTCAACTTACTCAACAATTCACCAATCTTTATGGTGCGTTTATTATCTGGTTGCGTGTCCTTCACGGCTGGGAGCTAGCTCGTCACCATCCGCCTTGTCAAATGATAGGCACCTTCGCAAAGTGGAAGCATTAATTTGAAAGGAAGAGTATTAATAGAAAGACACCGTCAGAATTAATGAAGGAATATGTTAATTCGCAGAAATTCACAAGTACAACCGAAACACATTACTTTCTAGCTTCCAAGCATTGCTCAGGATACAGAAAACTTTAGATGTCATTCCTTGAGGTACCCCAATTTCTTTGTGTACATAGCTTGTTCTTCTGTTAGAGTCCAAGAATATTTGGTACTCCCAACCTATAAAATTAAATTGTAAAGATTTTCATCAAGGTGATGTTATCATCAGGCTCTAGTGAAGATTTCTTCATGCAGGTTTGATTTCTGTTATCCGCACCAAAAAAGTCTGAACACAGATTGTGTTCAGACTTTTTTGGTTATTTCGCTCATTTTGAGCATTATTCAGTAATAAAGTTGCACTTTAGCATTTCTTGCGTTATAATAATTTGAGCGATATTCAACAAATGTGAGAGGTGCTTGATTGTGGCAAAAAAACCGGTTACGGACAGGGGCAAGAGAGAGGAAATCGTTGCAGCGGCAATGGAATGCTTTCTTGAAAAAGGGTACGATGGGACTTCAATCCGAGCCATTATGAAAAAAGCCGGCGGCGAGGTTGGACTATTCTATTATTATTTCAGTAATAAAGATGATGTGTTTG
>CAUHFD010000008.1 GCA_959605275.1 uncultured Eubacteriales bacterium
AATGGCTACAGGATACCAGATATATTCTTGTCATTGTCATAGTGGTATCCCTTTGGGTGAGTTTAGGAACCAGCTTTTTATCCTTTATCGCAGGCTTTCAAGGGATTGATAAAACATACTATGAGGCAGGAGCCATTGACGGTGTGCGAAATCGTTGGCAGGAGCTTTGGTATATTACTCTGCCGATGATTAAACCACAGATGATGTTCAGTGCGGTTATGAGTATTACTTCGGCTTTTAACGTCGGCGCATTGATTACTGCACTCTGCGGCTATCCGACTGTAGATTATGCTGCCCATACCATTATGAATCACTTGACCGATTATGGAACGATGCGGTTTGAAATGGGATATGCCTCAGCGATTGCAACCTTGTTATTCTTAATGATGGTGGGAACGAATATGTTGGTCCAGCGTTTAATCGCAAAAGTCGGAACCTGATTACACAAACGGAATCAGAAAAAACGATAACGGAAAGGTATGGTTATCAAAATGGAAAAAGCGATATCCAAACGAGCGGAAAAACGGGTGAAGCATAAAAAGCTGTATCTGAACCGTTCTTTGGGCGGTAATATTGCAATTTGGCTGATGATGACGCTGATCGGTTTATTTATGGCGCTGCCGCTTGTTTATTCTATCAGCAGTTCCTTAAAGCCATTGGATGAATTGTGGATGTATCCGCCTCGGTTTTTTGTACAAAATCCCACACTGAAAAATTTTAAAGATTTATTCGGTATGATGAGTGACAGCTGGGTTCCGTTTTCACGTTATGTGTTTAATACGCTGTTTGTCGCTGTGGTTGGAACGATAGGTCACTTGATTGTTGCATCTTTGTGCGCTTATGCATTGGCAAAACACCGTTTCCCCGGTCAAAATATAGTGTTTAAGATTATCGTGTTGTCCCTGATGTTCAGTACTGCGGTTACACAGGTGCCGAGTTTTCTCATTATGACAAAACTGCATATGATTAATCACTTGTCAGCGTTAATTTTGCCTGCGTTTGCCTCTTCGCTGGGACTTTATTTGATGAAACAGTTTATGGAGACCAGTATTCCGGATGCGCTTTTAGAATCTGCCAGAATTGATGGATCTTCGGAGTGGCGTACTTTTTGGCAAATCGTCATGCCGCTTGTAAAACCGGCGTGGTTGACATTGATTATTTTCTCGTTCCAAAATCTATGGAATACAGGCTCCAATGTTCTGATTCAGAGTGAGGAACTAAAAACACTGAATTATGCATTGACGCAAATCGTTTCAGGCGGAATAGCACGTTCCGGTACTGCTGCGGCTGCAACCGTAGTGATGATGTCCGTTCCGATCGTTATTTTTGTTATAACGCAGAGCAATATCGTAGAAACGATGTCTACATCCGGGATGAAAGATTAGCAGGGAGGAGGATGAGAATTTTGAAACCATTAATGAAATTCGCGGTATGCCTCCTGACACTTGCCGTAATTACAGGCTCCGGAACAGTAATGGCGGCTGCGCCATATGAAACATATACCTACTCTTATGAGGGAGATGTACAAATTTCACCAAATGCTTATACACCTGAGCAAAAGGTGTCTTCGTTTGGAGAAGCCGGCTCATTCAACTCTCCTGCCGATATTATTGTGGATGTACAAGGCAATCTTGTTGTCGCGGATAAGGATAACGATCGGGTCGTGATTCTGGATCCCGACACCTTCCGATCTGTAAAAATCATTGACAAATATACGGATAAAACCGGAACAGATCAGACTTTTAATAAACCGCAGGGCGTTTTTTCAGCTCGTGACGGCAAATTGTACATTGCTGATACGGACAATGGACGGATCGTGGTTTTCGATAAAGAGTACCGTTATCTTACGACTTTTGATGCTCCCAGTGCGGATGTTTTGCCGGAAAACTTTAAATATAATCCAAAAGGCATTGCGGCAGATAAAGCAGGCAGAATTTATGTTGTATCCATGAATACTAATATGGGCGTGATTGCCCTCGATAAAAACGGACAGTTTGAAGCGTTTATCGGTGCACAGCGCGTCACGCCAAACCTTGTAGAATTGTTTTGGCGAGCCTTTATGACTGAAGAACAACTCAGCATGACTCAAAATTTTGTTCCGATGGAATACAGCAATTTGACCATTGATGACAAAGGCTTTGTCTATGTTACCGCTTCCTCGATCGACCGGTATTCTCTCTACAATGCCGTTTGGTCGAGATCTTCGGACAGCACTTATGCACCTATTAAAAAAATTAATCCCTCCGGAACCGATGTTTTACAGCGGAATGGTTTTTTTCCTCCGGTTGGGGATATCAACTTCGATCCCTACACAGGTCAGAAAGATCCGGTAGAGCCGTCTGCAATTACAGAGGTAGCATTGCTTCAAAATGGGATGTACTGCTTGGTGGATAAAGAGTATAGCAAAGTATTTACATATGATTCCTACGGAAATCTGCTTTATGCATTCGGCGGGGAAGGCGAAGCACTTGGATTGTTTGGTCAGCTTGTGTCTGTTGCTTATAAGGAAGATAACCTATTAGCGTTGGATTCTGTAGATAATTCCATCACTGTTTTTCAAAAAACCGAGTACGCCAAAAAACTTGACGAAGTCATTGGATATCAAGAACGGCGCGAATATGATAAGGCAATTGCTTCCTGGGAGGAAATTGTAGGTTTAAACAACAATTTTGATATGGCGTATCTCGGCATCGGCAAAACTTTGCTGGAGCAGGAAAAATATCAACAAGCGATGGATAATTTTCGATTGATCAATAATCGTTCTTATTATTCCAAGGCTTTTAAGCTTTACCGTCAGCAGATTCTGGATAAAATCGGTATTTTGCTGATAGCATTGGTGGTTATTCTGATTATCGGTATTGTTAAATTTTTCGGTTATGCCAAAAAATGCAACAGCCGCTTGAAAACTGCCGGTACTACTGTGACATTTGGTGCGGAAATTTTATATGGTTTCCATCTGATTTTTCATCCTTTTGACGGTTTTTGGGATCTGAAACATGAAAAGCGAGGTGGTATCAGAGGTGCAGTTTTTTGGCTGTGTGCAGCAGTATTTGCACAGCTTTACGGGGTTTTAGGTCAGGGATATCTGATGGGTGAAAAAGGATCGCTCGGCGGTGCTTTGCTGAATATTCTGATTCCGTTTACGCTTTGGATTATTGCAAACTGGTGTTTAACCTCTCTCATGGATGGTAAAGGCAGCTTTCGCGATATTTTTATCGCTACTTCCTATGCAATGATCCCTATGGTTTTGTTTACGATACCATGCACAGCCATCAGCAACTTTCTCATTACAGAAGAGCTTGGCATATTAAGCTTTGCTATCGGGTTGGGAACCTTCTGGATGGGTCTTTTAGTATTCTTTGGTGCCATGGTTACCCACGAATACAGTTTAGGAAAGAATATTTTGGTTTCGATTTTATCGATTATCGGTATCGCACTTATTCTGTTCCTTCTTATGACCTTTTTCAGTTTGACCGGACGGATGATCGATTGGATCGTCAATATGATTAATGAAATCTCATTCCGTCTGTAAAGTCTTGTATTACACCGAAAGGCAGGGTACCAAAATGAATAAAAAAATGCTGATTTCCTTGCTTCTGACCGGCACACTGCTGCTTTCGATCAGCAGCGTGCTGGCTGAGGAACTCCAGCCTGATGATATTGACAGCACGGATTCTCCAAGTGGGGAATCACAGGAAATCATCACCGACTTTGCATCGGAGGAGGAAATGATTTCCTCTATGAAACCAGCCGCTGAAAACAATCGGTTTCAGATGTATTACAATGAAAAAACAATGGCGATCGCGCTTCGGGATAAAATCTCGGGCAAAGTAGTCACTTCTAATCCTTATAATGCGGCGCAGGATTCTCATTATAACGGAGATACCGAAAAAGAGCTTGAATCGCAGCTTGTTCTAACCTATGTAGACAATCAAAACAATAAAAGCAGTCTTTGGTCTTCCACGGATTGTGCCGAATTGGGACAGTTTCAGGTGAAAAAGGTCAAGGACGGGGTCGATTTTTCTCTGTCAATCGGCAAGGAAAAAGCAGATTTTCAAATCCCAGCGGCGTTTACAGTTTCCCGATTCGACGAATTGGTTTCGAAAATGGAAAAACGAGCGCAGCGCAAAATGAATGTTTTCTATACATTGTATTCTCTTGCAGATATGGTCGATGAACAAGAACGGAAAGAATTGCTTACGGTCTATCCGTTATTGGCAGAGCAGGATTTATATGTCTGATCGAGAAAAAGAGGATTTAGTCGAATATCTGGAGGAAGCAGGTTATACCGCTGAAGACTATAAAGCTGACATGGAGCAGTTAAAAATAACAGAAACGGAAGACAGCAGTCCTGTTCCGAATTTTAAGCTTGATCTTGAATACCGCCTGACCGACGATGGACTTTGTGTGACGATACCGAACAATTCTATTGAATATGACAAGGCGAATTATACCTTGATTTCCATTCAGGTGCTTGAGTATTTCGGCGCCGAGAAGCCCGGAAGTCAAAATGACGGCTATCTCTTTTTACCGGATGGTTCCGGAGCACTGTTATCGATGACAAACCCGGATGAAAATCGTCGACCGGTTATTTCCGGTAATGTATATGGCAGAGATGCTGCAGTAACACAAAAAATAGATGAACGTGCCGGACAACAGTTCTATTTGCCGGTTTTCGGCATTCGCCGCAGCAATCAAACCGCTGTGTTTGCCATTATAGAAAGCGGCGCAGAAGTGAGTACCATCTCGGCAAAGCTGGCGCATCCAAACAGCGATTATTATGCGGCTTACAATACCTTTTATCTGACGACAAGCGAGCTGGTAACATTAGATGCAAAGGTTGCTTCGATCGGCTCAGCGCAAAAGGTTTATGTTTATGATAAAAATGCTTATAAAAAGGATTTTAAAATAAGCTATGCTGTCTTTGACGGAGAGCAAGCGAGTTACTATCATATGGCACAGTACTATCGGCAATACCTGCTCAACCACGGAATGAAAGAGAATGCCGAGAGCAATCGGCTTCAAATGGGCTTGGAAACATTGGGAACTTCCCTTTATGCGACTTCTTTCCTTGGACTGGACGTTCAGATGAACGCCGGATACACCTCCTATTTGAAAACCCGTGATATGGCGGAATACTTTCTCCAAAATGGAGTTAAAAGTCTCCAGCTGACGTTGACAGGATGGCAAAAAAACGGTTTAGATGCCGGTATATCCAACAAAGTAAAACTTTCCGGATCTTTGGGCGGAAAGAAAGATTTTAAAACCCTCGGCAAATGGGCGGCGGACAACAATATCAGCTTGTATCCGGATGCGGATCTTCTGTTTGTGTCAAATGACAGTTGGTTTGATGGCTTTAATAAGGTGTTCGATGCAGGAAAGACTCTGAGCAAAAAGTATGCGGGCAACAGCGTGTATCAGCCGGATATTTCCCAATTTGGGAAAAAAGCTCTTGCGATATCTCCGCATAAGTATGAACGCTATTGGAACGGATTTTTTAAAGACTGCAAAAAGCTCGATATTTCATCGGTTTCACTTGGGACAGTTGGAGAATTTTTAAACTCCAATTTTGATAATGCTAAGTCGTATAACCGGGGCGATACCTTGGAGTTGATTACCAAGCAGTTGGAAACATACGGCAAACAATTGGACTTCAGTTTCGATGGTGCAAATGCTTATGTTCTGCCATATGCCTCCGCACTGAATCGTGTGCCGATACAGCATTCCGGTTACACAGGCGAAACTGCTGCTGTCCCGTTTTTGCAATTGGTGGTAGCCGGAAGCATGACTTATCAATCCGATGCTGTCAATTTGGGAGAGGATGTACAAACCACCTTGCTCAGATGTATTGAGTCGCGTACTTCTCCGCTTTTTACGCTGGCGGCAGAGCATATAGAACGTTTTAAAACGACTTCACATACCCGATATTATGCCGTTAGCTTTGAAGTGCTCAAGGAAAAGACATTACAGCAATATCAATATGTCGCAGATGCACTTGCTTCGGTAGAAGGTCAAAGCATAACCGGCCACAGCATCCCTGTTCCCGGTGTGGCGTGCACCACATACGAAAACGGCACGCGAATCTATGTCAACTATAACGAAACTTTGTATCAGGCGGACGGTGTATCTGTCGATCCGCAAAGTTATACGGTTTTATCCTGAGGAGGAGAGAAAAGCTTGAAAAACAAAGGTAAAAAAACGCACAGCACATTTGATAAGCGGGATAATCAGCTTTTCGGAGTCCTTTTTTCGCTGCCGTTTATCATAGGATTTGTCTTTATTTTCCTTTTCATATTTGTAAACGCCATTCGGTTCAGCTTTTCTGATATGACATTAGGTGACAATGGTTTCGAGTTGAAATTTGTTTGGTTTGAAAATTTCCGTTATGCGCTCAGAGGAGATCCGATTTATGTCCGGATTCTGTTGGATGCTTTAAAAAACATGCTTACCACTATACCGGTTGTTCTGATCTTTTCTTTATTCGTTGCAGTTGTATTAAACAAGAAGTTACCCGGACGCACTGTCTTCCGTGCGATATTCTTTTTGCCGGTTATTGTGGCGACAGGATTGGTCAGCAAGCTGGATATGAGTAATGTAGTAATGACGGTAATGAACAGCGGGGCAATTGAAACCGGAGCCGAAACCACCGGTTCGGCATTAGGAGATGTTTCTCTCATGCTGCAGGGACTGAATTTCAGTCCGTCTTTAATCAGCTTTGTATCCGGAATGTCAGCCGGAGTGGTTAATATTGTTAACTTGTCAGGTGTTCAGATTCTGATTTTTTTGGCAGGCATCCAATCTATTTCGCCGTCCATTTATGAATCCGCCAGTGTGGAGGGTGCAACGGCGTGGGAGATGTTCTGGAAAATCACGCTGCCGATGGTCAGCCCAATGCTTTTGGTTAATATTTTTTATACCATTATTGATTATCTGACGAGAGATAATAATGAATTGATGACTTATATTAATACGATCTCTTTTGAAAAGGGCTATTATGGGCAAGGTGCGGCAATGGCGTGGTTGTATTTTCTGGTTGTCGCCGTCATTTTGGTGATCATCATATTAATCGTAAATCGATTTGTATTTACTTATCAACGGGAGCGATGAGGAGGATGCGGCTATGAAAAATATCACAACACCTGCAAGGTCAGCCCGCCGCAGAATATCTTCGGCAAAGCTCGGCGGATTTTTCAGTAAAACAATTCTGTTCATTCTTTTGTTGGGTTTTGCTTATGTTGTTCTTTATCCGTTTATTGCCAAGCTGTCGGCATCTTTGATGCCTCGTGAAGACTTATATGATCCGACTGTTGCATTGATTCCGCGGCATCCCGGTCTTGCCAATTATAAAAATATTATATCAATGGAAACTTTTTGGCCGTCTTTAAAAAATTCCATGCTTTACGCTTTGATTACGGCAGTATGTGCAACCGTTTGTTCAGCACTGGTTGGCTATGGATTGGCACGATTTCGGTTTCGGGGCAGCAAGCTTTTGTTTGTGTTAGTTGTCTGTACCTTGCTGATCCCCAGTCAGACGATTTCGATTCCCTTGTTCTCCTATTTTAAGTCTTTTGATATTTTCGGAATCATACAGGCTGCAACTGGGCAGGCGGGATTGACCAACACCATATGGCCGCTGATCTTTCTTGGGTTGACCGGGCTGAGCTTTCGGGGCGGAATATTTATTATCCTGATGCGACAGTATTATCAGAATATTCCTACTGAATTGGTGGAAGCGGCATATGTGGACGGAGCCGGTCAGCTTCGTACTTTCGGAAGAATCATTCTTCCGATGGCGAAATCCATGTTAATCGTTGTATTGGTACTCTCTTTTGCGTGGCAATATACCGATACCTTTTATTCCAATAACCTTTTAGGCGGTGTCGATTTACTGCCTAAAATGGTGCTTTCCCTTGCTAATTCCCATATGTCTTCTTCACAAAGCTATTATTATGATATTGTACAGGCTAACACTGCGCTGATTCTTACGATTTTGCCGCTTTTGGTACTTTATATCATTTTTCAACGGCAAATCATTTCGGGAATCGAACGCAGCGGATTAGTAGAGTGATTTATTGTTTTTCAAGTAGTGAACGTCCTGCAAAGGATATCACATAGATTACACGGGTAAAACCGTAATAAAAAATAAGGAGGATTTCTACATGTTAAACGCAAGAGTGCACAAAGTTTTGTCCGGCTTTATCGCGTTTGCGATGGCAGCTACCGTTTGTTGTTCGGCATTATTGTCAGCGCATGCCGGTCAGCTGAAACCTACCGGAAAAACCGAAACAGTTCTGCTGGCAGCAGGCGGTACCGAAAAGAAATGGTTGTCCGGACAAGACGTCCACAATGGTCAGATTGACTACGGCTTCGATCCGGTGGATGTATCGGAAAAGGATTTTCTGGAATTTGATTTTTATGTTGACAATTTGGCTGCTCTGAAGCAAGAAGAAAAATTTAATCAATGCTATCTTCGTTTGTTCTCGCCGGGCACCGAAAACAGAGACAAGAATTTCCAGGGACTTACCTTTGAAGATCAGTTGATTCAAAACGGCTGGAACCATGTCAAGGTTAGCTTTTCAAAATTAGTTACTTCCGACGGAGGTACACTGGATCTTACCCAGGTGAACGGTCTTCGTTTTTACATGGAGGACTGGGGCTCACTCAAGCCAACCAGGGATTATGTTTTCAACCTTAAAAATGTTTACGCTACTAAAAACACGACTGCGGTAAGTACAGATTCTGTTCTGCTGACCCACGGTGAGAAAGGCACTTATACATGGGAAGCAGGGAAGAATCCTGCATGGGGCGAGAAAAAGATTTTCTTTGCCAACAGTCAGAATTCTGTCAATCTTTCCGACATGGAATATTTGGAAGCGGATATTTATGTAGATGATATCAAATACATGAAAACGCAGGAGAATTTTGATTCTTTCAGATTGCGACTGATGACCAATAAGGGAGCAGATGAGGGAACACCGGGTTACTTTACTTGGGATATCAGTGAGCAGGTTTACCGCAACGGCTGGAATCATGTCAAAGTCAGTCTGAAAGCTCCGACTTGGCAGGAAAACGAACCTGACCTCACAAAAGTAACCGGAACGCAGTTCTATTTTGAAAACTATACTACGGTGACCGCTTCTCGTGACTATACTCTTGGTTTTGCTAATGTATATGCGGTTGCTGTTTCCAACAATGATGTTATCGAATCGAAAGTACTGGATTTGTACGGCGGAAACACCGATCTGAAAATCGGTGATACCAAAAACGGTATCGTTGCGCACACAATATCGAATCTCGGTGCCGGTGGTGTGGACGTATCTGCATATACCAATCTCGAATTTGATATTTTAATTACAGACTATGAAGTGTTCAAAAATGAATTGAAAGCCAACAGCATTAAACTCAAAGCATTGGCTAAAGCAGATGATAAAGATGAAGAATCCTGGAATTACCGCAATGTATATCAGGTCATTGGCGATGTAACGCACAGTGGCTGGAATCATGTGAGCGTTCCGCTGCGCGGAGGCTGGTATGAGGATTCAGGTAAAGCGTATGATAAGCTGGAAGCGTGGAAACAACTGCAGTTTGTTGTAGAAAACTCCGGTGATGCAATTGCGTTAACCAAAGATCTCACCATTAAGGTGCGCAATTACACTGCCACCCGTGTAAAAACACAGGAACTGGATGGCGAAGTCCTGCTTGCAGAAGGACGCGCAAGCGATGTCGGTGTAAACGGCAGAAAGATCGGTTGGGACGAGACGGTATTGCGTGTTAATTTTGATGCGGCGAAGGATCTGTCCGGTTATGATTATCTCTCGTTAGATTACATCCTCTCGGATTATGATTCTGTGATGAGTGCCGAGCAGTTTGAAGGCATCTGCGTCCGCTTGTTAGGCGATTCGGATGGTGATTTCCTGCAATACGGTATTGATAAAATGCTGACTGGCGCAGAACGCAGCCATTTGGTGATTCCGCTCAACGCAATGGAAGCTACGATAGGGAATATCAGTTTGAACAGTATCAAAGGCATCTATGTTTTTATTGGCGGTAAAGGCGGAGCACAGTTTAATATTCCACGTTCCTGCCGTGCCGGCGCTACCAATATCCGTGTAGGAAAATTTGAAGAAGTTCAAGTGGACCCGAACGAAATTATGATTGCTGACTGTGAATCTTACGCAGGTGTTAATCCGGGCGGAAATGTTTCTAACTGGGTTGATACCGGCAAGTACTCTCAAGGCTTTGCTTCGCTCAAGGCGCTGTTTAAAAAATATGCGGAAGCGCCGGGTTGGAAAAACAATCTCCGGATTGATCTGGAAAATTCAGTAGATATTTCCAAATGCAATGTCATTAAGTTTGATCTCTGGATCAGTGATGCAGAGGTGTATAAAAATGAATTCCAGCCTACGATGTATTTCCAGATCAACAACAATTATGTAGGTATGGCAAAAGGCGAGACCGGCGAGTCTTTCCTGCTTCCGAAAGATCTGAAGGAGAATGCTTGGAACACCATTACCATTGATATCTCTGATCGTACGAAGCTTGATATGAGTTTGGATAAGATCTGGAATGTCGGTATTAAAACAGTACATCCGGAAGCCAGCCCGTACAGCAAAGACCATGGTTGGAATGAGTACGATGGCGAGCTGACTCTTCGTTTGGATAACGTGCGAGCTACTATTGATCCGGATAAGGAGATCATCACTACTTACACTGCTCCTGAAAAGAGCATCAAATTGACCGACGGCAATTCTGTTGTATGGAGTAAAAGTCAAAATACAGAGCTTTATCCGAAGGCAGAGTATGAATTTGAAAACGGTCTGGACTTTAAAGGCATGGGAACTCTTGATATGGATTTCTATGTCAGTGATTGGGAAGCTGTAAAGAACAGCGAAGGCTTTACCGGTATCAATCTCCATTTTTACCCGACAGAAGATTTGAAGGATGAAGCGGCAATCGTCATTCTGCTGAATGTAGAGGGCGTAAAAGACGGCTGGAATCATATTCAGACCAGTCTGAAAAAAGTACCGATTGAAACTTTGTATCAGTTAACCATTACGATCGATGATATGAAAAACACCAGCGCTTTATGTAATATCAAGCTCAGCTATAAAAACATCTATGCCATAGAAGCGGAAGAAGGCGATCAGCCGATTATTCCTGAAAATCCCGATCAACCGTCTAAACCGGATACAAACGCTGTATACATTTCTGACTGTGAAGTTTTAGAAAATGCTGAAATCGGTGCATGGTATCCCAGCAGCGTCCGTGTAGATGATAAGAGCAAAACAGAGGGCAAGGCTTCTATCAGCAACAATTTGAGCTCGGCACAAAGTTTGCGGGAAAACAGCTTCCGGTATGTACCTGCCAGTCCGCTTGATCTGACCGGTGGGAAAGAACTGCGGTTTGATATGTATGTCAGCGATCCTGCGCTGTTGGCAGAACGTACCGATTGGGTTGTCCGCCTGAGCAGCAGTTCTCGCGGAACCAGTGATTATATTCAATGGAGTCTGGCAGATTTCGGTACGCTGAAAGAGGGCTGGAACAGCGTGTCATTGAATATTGCCGACGCGACAGCCAAAGACGGTTCATTTGATTTGAGCTCTGTAGAAGCGTTTTATATGTTAGCACAGGAAGCAAATTTTGGTGAAGACGATCTTGTTATTGTCAAACTTGATAATATTCGTGTGTCGGCTGCCAAAGGCACGACGGATCAAGATGTTACTGAGACAGGTGTTAACAATATGCTTCCGATTGCTTTAACAGGTTTGACAATCGGCATGTGCATTGCTTTTTACTACGGCAAAAAAAGAAAAAAAAGATGGAATAGTCAATAATCCATTCTTCGGCTAATCTTGAAACATAGCGGTATCGGCAGATTACAGCCGGTTTTCGAGAAGAGCATCTCTCCCCTCGGGGAGAGCCATACACATCCGCATGAGTGTGTATGGCTCTCCGCAAGGAATCATTTTTTGAAAATAATAGCTTCTGTTAAGGGCAAGGTAGATCATATGGATAAGGATAAAAACAAACTCATTCAAAAAGTAAATCAAATGGCTGTAAGCTATGAAAAATATCGAATATTTCCGCTCGCTGAAATTCCCTGTGAGATTTATGAAACGCTGGATTATACTTTGCGTAAGGACCCGGACGGACAAAAAGGGTGGAAAACGTTAAAAATAGGCGATGAGTGGGGTGAAGAGCGAGGCTATGCCTGGCTGCGCGGAGATATAACGATTCCGCCGGAATGGGCAGGCAAAGAATTGTGGCTCAAATCGGGAGCGGATGCAACCGAATGCTTGTTGTTTTTGGACGGAAAGCCATCCGGTATTTTCGATTATACCGAGGAGGTTGCAAAGCCATGGGAACGAGTACATGTTATTCAGCCCTTGATGCAATCTGCAATCCCCGGCAAAACGATACATGTCGCACTTGAGGCTTATGCAGGTCATAAGGTGTTAGGCACGATGCCTTTTGAGGATTTCCAAAACTGCGATAATTTTTATCCGAATCGTTGGAGACGTCGATTTGCAGGAATGACCGTTGTCGAAATCGATCATGAGGTTGATCGTTTTATATCCCGATTGAAAACAATGGCACAATATTATCAAAGTCTGGATGATCATTGTTTCCTGAAATGGAAAATCAGCAATGTTTATGAGGAACTTTTTGTGTTGCTGCCGCAGATGCCTGGGGAATATCCGGACGCATCATGGCGTGAATTGCTCGGCAAGGCAAATCGGCTGCTCGACAGCGTATTTGATTGTCGCTTGCCGGACGGAGAACAGTATCTCGGCTATGCCGGATTGGTCGGTCATTCCCATTTGGATGCCGCGTGGCAATGGCCGGTGCATGAAACCATACACAAAGCTGCACGTACATTTTCCAATGCTCTGCGCGTGATGGATAAATATCCGGATTATACCTTTATTCAAAGTTCCGTAGCTTACATTGAATGGATGCGTCAATATTATCCGGATATTTTTGAAGGAATACGAAAGAAAACAGATGAAGGCCAATGGGAGCCTAATGGCGGTTCCTGGATTGAATGTGATGGAAACATGACAGGCGGCGAATGTCTGATCCGTCAGTTTGTCAAAGGGCAGCGCTATCTGAGAACACATTTGAACTATCAGGCGGATACCTTCTGGCAGCCGGATACATTTGGTTATTCCGCCGCTATTCCGCAAATCATGAAGGGCTGTGAATTAAAATATTTTCTGACCACTAAGCTGTCTTGGAATGAGACTAATCAGTTTCCGTATGATACTTTTCTTTGGAAAGGAATTGACGGAACGGCTGTTTTGACGCATTTTAATCTGATGCACTGTTGGCCTGACATCGAACAAATTACGGATGGTGTACGGAACCAAATTTTGCATAAAGATGTATCCGATCATAAATTAATTGCATATGGATTTGGAGACGGCGGAGGCGGCCCAAGCTATGATATGGTAGAAACGGCAAAGCTCGCCAAAAATTTGCCGGGTATTCCGCGTTCGGAGTTTACTACAGTCAGCAGGTTTATGCAGGATCTGGAAAAATCAGCACACAACCTGCCGATATATGACGGTGAATTGTATTTGGAACTGCACCGCGGAACACTAACGCAGATGCATGATATTAAACGGTCCAATCGGAAAGCAGAAGTCGCTCTGCGCACCCTCGAAATGGCAGATGCTTTGATCAACATACAAAACGGGAAGCCGTCTTGCAAACCGGAGACGGATCAATTATATGAAACTTTACTGCTGAATCAGTTTCATGATATTCTTCCCGGTACTTCACTCCAAGAAGTACATGAGTTGGCGATCAAAGAGAATTACAGTGTCGTGGAGCAAGCAGATACGCTTGCTGAAAAGATATTTACCTCTTTCACCCAAAATGATCAATCTTTCACCTTTTTCAATCCACTCTCTTGGGAATATACCAAACAACTCGTTATTGATGATAACGGGCTCGTGCCGGATCACTATCCGTATCAAAGGTATGTTGATATTAACGGGCAATCGAAGCTGGTAATCGGAAACGTGAAAATTCCGCCGATGGCTGCTGTTACCGTTGATATGGTACCCGAACAGGCAATGGTTTGCAGTTCTGCATTTCAAGTATCAGACGGAAAGGTGACAACACCGTTTGCTATTATTGAAACAGACGAATGCGGCGCAATCACTTCCATGATTGATATACGCTGTCACCGACAATTGGTCAAGGATCCTTCACAGCCTCTGAATACCCTGCTATGCGGCGAGGATGTTCCCTATCTATGGGATAATTGGGATATTGATTATACGCAAAAGCTGAAAATGCAGCCACAGCGTAATGTTATATCCAGAACATTGGTTTCAGACGGACCTTTACAGTTTCGTTACCGGACAGTTTATGCGGTAGGGCAACATTCCACCGTTACGCAGGATACGGTATTCTATGCAGATGATCCAAGAATTGACTTTGAAACGGTTGCAGATTGGAAGGACCCGCATCATCTGCTTAAAACGCAATTCTGTGTTAATATGAAAACAGATTTTGCACGGCATGAAATTCAGTTTGGATATGTAGATCGGTCGGTCAATGAAAACACCAGTGTGGAGAAAGCACAATTTGAGGTTTGCAATCATAAATATACCGACTTGTTTGATGCTCGGTATGGTGTGGCATTGCTCAACGATTGTAAATACGGTATCTCTGTATTGGGCTCTGATATGCGTCTGAGCCTTCATAAGGGCGGATGTCGACCTGATCCGACCGGTGACGTCGGGATACACCAATTTACATATTCCCTTCTACCGCATAACTCTTCATTCAGTGCTCCGGCCGTTGTACGACCCGGATATGAACTAAATATAAAGCCTACTGTGATCAAAGGACGTTGGTCAGGCGGTCAAGTCGCTCCGCTTGTGCCGGAAAACGATAATCTTATTATTGAAACTATAAAGCCCGCAGAGGGGGGAAATGGCATTATTATTCGACTATACGATTCAGAAGGCGCTTCTTCCAACGCAGTTCTAAGGCTGAATGATTCTTATTCGGAAGTTTGGGAAACCAATATGCTGGAGGACAACAAAAGAAAAGTAGAAGTTCACAACGGTATGATTGAAAGAAAATTTGCTCCTTTTGAGATTGTAACCTTGAAATTAGTTTTTTAAACGCCCCATGGTGAATATGTTGTTTTAACAGCATAGCAAACAGCCCGTTTCTTATTTTAAGGAACAGGCTGTTTCAGACTGTCGAAAAACTATAAATTTTAAAATTTGTCACGTAGGCGGACATGTGCCGCCGCAGTGACTCTTTGAAAAGAAAAACAGCAGTGAGCAACGGAAAAGCCGTTTGCGGAGCTGGTTTTCGTCGAAAAGGGGATATCGGGGGAAAAACGCAGAACAAGACTTTGCCGCAGTGATTGCGTTTGTCCTTCGAGAGCGGTGTCGACTTTGTCGACACGCTCAAACAGCCTGTTTCTTGTTTTAAGGAGCAGGCTGTTTCATAAATCAGAAGGATGATAAACAAGATGAAATATCACATTTTACGGAAATTATTTGTATTTGTTTGTACAGCAGCAATATTTCTTTTGTCGGTATTTGCAGCCTCTAACGGCGTGGGCAAACTTGAAAATATTACATCGCGTTCCGTTGTTCCGGGAGTGACATATCAACAATCAAAAGCTGTTGACGGAGAAAAAATCCGAATCATAAATCAATTGGAATTTAATATCAATCGCTCCGATTATATGGTATTGCCGTGGTTTGGCACTGATTTGTACAGCCGCCATACTCTCACTCAAATGGCTGAAGATGCACAATATCGGGGATATTCTATTGTCGGCGGGATCAACGGTGATTTTTTTAATGTTGACGGTACTGTTACGGGGATGCCGGTTGGCGTGGTGATTCGCGACGGACGGATTATATGCAGTGAAGATGTCCCTCCGAACATCGGTCAGGATAAGCAGGACAGTTGGCAAACTATTGGCTTCAAAAAAGACGGCACGGCTGTACTTGATAAACTGACCTTCACAAAAACCTTGACTATTGTAAAAGAAGACGGGACACAATCGACAATGGAATTTGCTCTTTTTAATCGGAATGTCACCGGAGCCGGGTTGAATGTGTTTACGGAAGATTTTGGACTTTCTACTAAAACGCCAGAATATCCTGCCGTTGTCCTGCGGATTTTACAGGGCGAATTTAGAATCAATGAAACGGTTGTATGCACTGTGGAAAAAATAGATACTTTAGCAGATATTCCGTTGGAAAAAGGAAAAGTAGTAATCTGTGCGCCATATAGCTATGAAAATGAAGCAATGGTGGATGAAATACGCGCAACGCTGAAAATCGGGATGAGAGTAGATTTGAAGATGTCCGCCGCAAGTGAATGGAACGGGGTCTGGCATGCAATCAGCGGTCCAGATGCCGTCCTGTCCGGCGGAACAGTCACCGGTAATCCATTTATTAAACCGACCAATTATCCTTCAAGCCTTGTTGGCATAAAACCGGACGGTTCTATTGTTATGGTTCAGATTGACGGTCGCGGCTCCGGAGGAAGTTACGGTATCGGTGCGATTCAAGCCGGACAATATATGAAAAGCCTTGGCTGTACAGACGCCCTGTTGTTTGACGGCGGTGGTTCATCGGAAATCATTGCTCAATCAGACGGGAACTTTACCGTATTAAATCAGCCTTCCGATGGCAGTGAACGCAAAATAGGCACCTGTCTGTTGATTGCAGAAAAGAGCGATGCGTTTCTGAATCAACCTGTTATAAAGCCGCTTCCTCCTTATCCAAGTGTAACCTCTAAACCTGCCGACCATGCTGCGCAAATGATACCATCCTGCTTTGATCATCAATCTACTTTTTCATCGGCAGCACAGTCACGGATCACACATTTTGAAACCGGCAATGTGGTTTCGGAAGCGATAGAAAACAGTGTATCGAGAGAAAATGACATGATTGGTGAAACTGACTGTGATAGCGTTACTTCTACGGTTGATACGCAATTTGCCGAATCTGTCTTTGGTACAATGATATGGGTAATCATTGGTATTGTCTTTGCGGGTATTGGGATGATAGGCTGGCTGATTTGGAGAAAACGAGATTTCAAATCTCATTGAGAAATAATCAGTCAAGGAGCAATGATTCTTAGATAAGAAGAGTTGCGCCGGAAGATACATCCTTATCTAACAGGGATACGGGATTTCTATCCAGTCACAGCTTGCAGGCAATGAGGGCAGTTCGAAGAGATTCTTGAAGAGATGGCATCCCTTGATATCGGTACATTGCCGACAGTTTGATCAAGGCTGATGATCACAGGAGTTGAGCATGCTTTAAGAAGAAATATCAGTTGTCCCCTTTGCAGTATCAGCAAAAAATGCGGTAAAAGTATCAGCTTTTTGGTTAGGACAAGGAGCTTGTCCGATATAAAGCAATAGCGCTAAAATAAAAATATATTTGATTTTGGTAAGTTTTTCTGCAAGTTGTTTTATGTATCCGGATACCGGGCAACAGTATCCGGAAGAGTTTTGCTTAATGCTGAACTGGGGAAAATAGAAGTTGCACATTGCATGATTGATATGGTGATAGTGTCGTTGGAACAAATCTGCTTTGTTCGGCAGACATCACTTATAGCACGATGTTACAGCAATCGAAATCGTTGTCAATATAATGCGCGATAAATCTTGCTTTAAACTTACGCTTGTTGCAAATCGAGTGTGCCGAACCGGAAACATCAAGATCCTCGGGAAGGACAAACTTAATGCACCTGACAGTTACATCTTGGCAGGTTGCTCTTGTATGAGCAGGTACAGTTAAAGTTTTCATTCCTCGCTTGTATTCAATTCCGTGTTGATCCACTTCGGTAATAATCGCCGCAAGCGCTACACGCTTGTGAGGGCAAATATTTTTGAGCGTTACATCCAATTGAACAATTCGCCCGAGCGATTCCAGTTCGAGATCTCCGGCATCAAATTCTACTGTGTCATCACAACCATCAACATTAATTTCTACCGGTTCCGGACATGTTTCTGGCAATACAATAATATTGCAGTCCACCTCGATTTTTGGTGATGGGAAAGTAACCTTGTTTCCTTCTTTATCGCTGTAGGTAATGCTTTCATTCACTTCAATTGTTCCGGAACAAGGACCAACGTGCTGAACGGTAAATTCAAGAACAGCGCCTTCGCTTTTGTTAACACCCAGTTTGTCAATTTTCCATTGCAGCGAAGTTGCATCAATTAAGCTTGCCGTGCCTTTGGTTGGTGTAGAAAGAGAGGTGATTTTAAAACAGGGAGAAATCTTGTCATTGATCACAATGTCAGTAGCTCCCGGTTTTGCGATATTTTTGGCAAGATCCTCAAATAGATTCTCCAATTCCTCGTCATCCGGAGTAATTACGACATAGGCTGAATCGGGATCAGATGCCCAGTCTTTCAGTGCTTGCTCGTCAATGCCTCCATTGCCGGAAAGTCCGATGCAGTAAATGATGACGCCTTGTGCCCGAGCCGCAGCAGCAACAGGACTGGGGTCTGTTCCGGCAGTGGTTCTTCCGTCCGTGAACATTACCATTACCTTTTTGTTGGTGGAAGCCGGATCAAACAATTGCAGTGCCTTTGAGAAAGCGTCAGCGTGATTTGTAGATCCGCCGGCTGAAAGAGCATTGACAGCTGCTTTTAAATCAGTTACTGAAGTAATTAGCTGTGTACCCTGGGTTGCAGTGCTGGAAAAACTCACAATGCCGATATGACTTCCGTATCCGATCTGACCATCTTGCGCTCCGTCGGTTGCTTCATCAATAATATCAATGAATTTCTTTGCACCGCTTTTCAGATTTGCCAGTGCATTCCCAGCCATGCTGCCGGAACGGTCGAGAATCAGAACAATGTCAGTAGGATTTGTTACAATGTCCGGCTCCGCTGTCAGAGATAATATCACCTTAAATGAGCCGCCGCAGTCAATTCGTGCGGTACTCAGTTCTTTATTTGAGTTGGATATACCCACTATAATCATTCCTTCCTAAGCTCTGTTTTTCATAAAGAGCTCTCTATAATATATGCAAAAGGAATGAAGTGTGGAACAGGTCAAGAGAGCATAGGAATCTATTATTGGTTGGAATTTGATTCGTTGAAAAGATGAGATGTTCTCATGATCAATTTATTTGACAAACCACGGTGTATAGATTCTCAGGCTACCTATTTAAAAGAATATTATAGTATTTAGATAGACTGAAAACAAAATGAGTTCGCCTTATACAGGACGAACTCATTTTGTTTATGATAGCTTTGACTGCTGGCGGAATTCGCTGGCAGTCATGCCGTAAAATTCATGAAATTTTCTTGAGAAATAGTTTAGGTCATTATACCCGCATTCTGTTGCAACCGAGGAAATTGATTTATCGGTTGTCGTGAGCAGGGAGCATGCCAAATCCATCCGCAGTTGGTTCAGATAAGGAACAAAAGACATTCCGGTTTGTGATTTGATTTTACGGCAGAAATGGGATTTATTAAAAGCAAACTTTTTAGAGATACTTTCTGTCGAAATGTTTTCGGTAAAATGTTCGTTGATATAAGTTAACACCTGTTCAAAATGCGTATCAATCACAATCGGATTATCACTATTATCGATATAATATCGATTTAATAAGGCAAACAGCAGAATAATATCAGCTTGTATCGCCAGTTCATATGCCGGTTCCTTTTGTTCATATTCCCGAAAGAGCTCCAAAAGAATATGATTGATGTTTTCATCATGAATCAAAGTTTGGAATCGCCGTTTTCGTTGAATGACCGGTAAGATATAACGACTGCTGATGGGGTTGGTGCAAATTTCTGACAAAAGTTTATTATCAATGCACAGAGCATAATATTTCACTCCGTTTTTTCCGGAAACGGCAGCATGCATTTGGTTGGGGTTGACGACCACTAAATCTCCCGGACCGATGATGTCGGCAAGATTACCGCAAACCATGTTCAGCGTGCCCTCCAGCATATAAATCAACTCGATGCCGTCATGCCAGTGAGACAGAATACTGGAATAATTCGGCGGATGCCACATGTAGATGAGATTGATATCGCTTTTAATGTCTTTAATCTCTCGATAGCCGTCTACGATCATAAAAAAGCTCCCCCCTTTTTTGTTTTTATCCTATCATAAAAACAAAAAGACGTCAAGAATAATAAGTCAATTTTGTGCTAATGATTGCAAATATATGGGTATCTTTTCTCTACAACCAGAGTTATAATATATATACAAAATCAATAAAACAGAAGAATTAATTGGATAATTTTGGCGTATTTGTTAAATAAAAATGGTGATTTTGGAGGGATGAATAAAATATTTTATGTTGCTTTGTATAAACATTAAAAATCAATTTTATATAATTAAGAAAGGATGAGAAAAATGACAAAACACTTTTGGAAAAGAATAATATGTAGTTTATTAGCTGTGACTATTGTCGCTGCCGGCATACCGAATTGGTTGTTAGGACTGACAGTTGCAGCAGGAAATGACGGCAACTACATTAAAAACCCGAGCTTTGAGGACACACACGGCGGAGCGGATTTGGATTACTCTCCGATTGATTGGACTGTGACATCAGGTTGGTTTATCAATGCTGATCCGTCTGTCCAAGACGGAACCAGAGTTATGATTGCACAACAGAATGCGAATGCGACACAGACTATTTCCTTGCCGGATGGTAATTACAACTTTTCGGGCTATTTGAATGCGGCAGGCGCCGGCATTCAGATGAGTATTACCTTAACCAGCGGCAGCAATAGCCAAACCGTTTCTGCGAAGAGCGGTGATGCAGCAGGTTATCAAACAATTGACCGTTTTGCGGTCACAGGAGGATCTGTTACTGTTAAGTTAGAAGCAACCTTTGAGACGCCGTTTACCTCTTCAGCGGTAATAGATGATCTTGAGTTGACTGCTGTTTCTTCTAATAATATTAAAAATCCGAGTTTTGAGGACACACACGGCGGAGCGGATTTGGATTACAATCCGATTGACTGGACTGTGACATCAGGTTGGTTTATCAATGCCGATCCGTCTGCCCAAGACGGAACCAGAGTTATGATTGCGACACAGAATGCGAATGCGACACAGACCATTTCCTTGCCGGATGGTAATTACAACTTTTCGGGCTATTTGAATGCGGCAGGCGCCGGCATTCAGATGAGTATTACCTTAACCAGCGGCAGCAATAGCCAGACCGTTTCTGCGAAGAGCGGTGATGCAGCAGGTTATCAAACCATTGACCGTTTCGCGGTCACAGGAGGATCTGTTACTGTTAAATTAGAAGCAACCTTTGAAACACCGTTTACCTCTTCAGCGGTAATAGATGATCTTGAGTTGATTGATTGTTCTACCATTCCGACGCCGCAGGTAACAGTAACTTACCAGGCAAACGGCGGTACAGGTACGATGGCGGCACAGGATATTGATGAAGGCGTAGCAACAGCGCTGGCAAAAAACAGATTTACATATCCGAAATATACTTTTACCGGTTGGAATACACAGGCAGATGGTAATGGAATTGCTTATGCAAATGAACAAATTGTCACTCTAACTGAAGATCTGACGCTATATGCACAATGGCAGCCTGCTGTGATTCCGGGACCGGATACGATTGCTTTTACCCCTGATGATTTGACGACCGATACCGATAAGCGCACGACCTATAAAGATAACGAGCTCAACTGGTATACTGATGAATTGTTGTATAATGGTTCCGATCTATTGGATGGCTCCCGAGTGTTTGATTATGATGCTTCTTCTGCAGCAAGCGATTGGCAGAAAATAGAAAACAATTTTGTACGCAAGGATACCGATGATAATTATGCGGCTGCTTTGATGTTCCAGGTTGGTCATCCGCTGGCAGATCGTAATTATGACATTATCTATAAAGATTTGCAGGTGCCGGTGAAGGGCGGAAAATTCTCTTATTATCTCTGGCTGAGAAACGGGTTGCCGATGAATCATAATGTATTTGCAACCGCGGCAATTGCTTATGATAAGGAAGGAAATGCCTATAATCTCGGTGTTTCGGATGTGCTTGGCTGGAGTGGAGACCAACGGTATTTTGAAACTCCCGACGATCCGAATGTTGCGGCAATGGCGGGTTGGTATCATTACGAAGCTGTAATGCCAAAAGACGTGGAAATTGTGAAAATCGGTATTATGCTGACCAAAACAGATGTCACTTCCGATGCCGTTATCGGTCCTGCTTTTGTGGATGCAGAGGGAAAATACGGTGAAGCCGGCGCGAATTATTGGCCGGGTGAAGACTGGACACCGGTAGATGAAATCTCGTTTATCGACACGATCGTTTGTGACGATAATATCGTATTTGACGATGAGCTACAGTGGGAATCGGAACAGGCTCAGATCAATGAATTGGGCGAGTATCTGAATCCGTGGTGCATGTATGACGATAAGACGATTGAACTGGATTGTTCCTTTAACAGTCTGGGTATGGATAATACCAATATCATTTACCGCGATCTTGATAAAGGTGTACAGGGCGGTACATTTAGTTTTAAATTATATAACTGTACCAACTCTTATCTTGACGGTGAAGCCAAATATAAGGTATCCGTTGTGGGTTATGATATCGCCGGCAATAAGGTAGAATTGGGTGATTGCACCGACAGCATGGATGAAACCGATTATTTGAAATTTTCCGGACTTCCGCAGACAGCGTATGTGTATAACGGTTACAATAACTGCAGTGTGAAATTGCCGGCGGATAAGATTTTGAAACGTTTGGAAATCCATATTACCGAAACCACCGAAGCCTCAGTTGTCAGTGCTTTGTTTATGCTGGATGATGTGAAGTTTATTGACAGCAGTTTTGTGACACTGGAAAGTAATAATGATAAAGATGATGACAAAGAAAATGAAAGTAAATCGGATGAGAATCCTGCACAGAATGAGGACAATACAGATACCGGCGTCGCCATGCCGATTGGTATGATGATGGCAGTGATTTTGGTATCCGCAGGGGCTTTGATCATTACGAAAGGAAAGATCAGAGATGAAAAATAAAACTCCGGAGCAGAACAATGCTCTGTTTGGAAACGGACTCCTAAGGAACAAGATGACAGGATTATCTGTCATGGCACGTGTGACGGCGATCGCACTGATCTGTGCATTACTGTTCTGCGGCTGCAGCAAGAGTACGGGGGATAACACCTCCGGCTCTGCTTCCGCAGAGAGTCAGTCTGCCGATATAGAAAGTCAGGCAGAGGGAGATTCAACGGACACGATATCAGGTACTGACAGTGTAGATGTTACTTCTGCAAATACCGGAAACAATCAGGAACCTTCAAAAACCAGCAGTAAGCAAAGCGGAGGCATCAATACGAAGCCTTCCGACACCTCCAGTTCCAGTAAAAAATTTGTGAAGCCGACTTATAATTTAAAAGGTCGTGAACTGATTGTCTGGGGAGTAACTCAGCCAAAAAAAGGCACCATCGAATATGAAAGCTGGAAAGAAGTAGAATCGGAATACAACTGCAAGCTGAAATTCAATAAAGTTTCCTATTCTGTTGCGGTCAACAAGCAGACTGCTGCCGCTTTGTCGGGCTCCAGTGAATGTGATATTTGGTGTACCCAATGGTATGACACATTTCCTTCCTTTGTAGCCAAGGGGATGGTTTCCCCGCTGTCAAAGTATTATGATTTTGACAATGATTCCAACTGGAAAGATATGGGCGGAAATGTAAATAATTACTGGAGCGGAAAACTGTATGGACTGAATACCGGTGTTTCCGGTCCGGGCTGGGGACTCTGGTATAATAAGTCTTTGCTGCAAAAAGAAAACCTGGAAGATCCCGCCAAACTGGTTTCTCAGAATAAATGGACTTGGGATACTTTCTTGAGCATGTGCCAAAAACTGACGAAAAAGAATGCCGGGGACGGAAAAGTCACGCAATACGGATATTATGATGAATACCTATTCGCCAATTTGATCCTGACAAACGGTGGACAGATCGTAGACATTAACAACGCGGACGGTCCGACTTTTGCCATGAACTCAGAGGCAAGCAAGTATGCGATCCAGTTTGGTATCGATCTTGCCAATAAATACGGAGTAGTTCCGAGTATCGGCTCTATCGGGGATTCTACCCTGTTGGAGATGTTCCCGAAAGGACAGGTCGCCTTTACCACCTACGCTCCCGATTATGGAATTTCCTGCGTGTCCAAGGGGATGAAGGCGGAAGACTTGGGATATACCTATTTCCCGAAAGGCCCGAATGCCAAGGATTATGTTGTGCATGGCGCGACGTTAGACATGGTATATGTGGTACCGCCTCAGGTAAAGGATATTGCAGCGGTTACCTGCGTTTTGCAGGATTATATCTGTGTTTGGGACAGCAGCGAGAAGTTTGCCGTAACCAGACAGGATTTGCTGGATGCTTCTTATACCAGCAACGGATTCGGGAAAATTTATACCAACAATAAAGACTTCATGCTTAACGGCGGCAAAAAGAATAAGCCGAGTTATATCAACAATTTCTTCTTGGGTGACACCCTTAATACACAGCTTTGGTATCCGTTGATCAAAGGGGAAGTGAATATTGATACCGGCATTAAAAAAGTGACGCCGGTTGTACAGACTAAAATAGATGAATTGACAATGCAGTCTGTGGGAGGCTGATGCAGATGTATAAACGAATCAGAATATTGCATTCATTTGCAGCGGGACTGCTGGTTGTGATGGTTTGTTGTTTTGCCGGTTGTAGTAAGCAGCCGGCAAAAACCGAAAGCAATCATGCGGAAGCGTCATCAGCCGATGCGATGCTTTCATCAGATAGCAATGCCGAAAACAGTAAATTGGAGGAGAATTCAACCGTGTCCAACCTTTCATCAAACGATTCCGCTTCTTCTGATAAGCAAGCGCAGGCATCGTCTCATAAAACATCTGTTTCATCTTCTGTTTCCTCTAAAGCGACAAGCAGTAAACAGGAGCAAAAACCACAGGTCAAGCAGTATTATACGTCGACCGTCGGTTTGTGGTATACGGTTTGGTGGGATTCAGAGGGACAGCCTTATTATGACCACCACTGGACAAAAGAAACCCGTACTACACCGGCACGGTTTGGCAGATATGCCACCGATGATACCGAAAAGCTGAAATGGGATTTGAACTACTTTAAAAAAATCGGAATCGATTATCTGATTTTGGATGATACCAATAATCACCAGGCGGACGGCGGCAATATTGCCTCTCATATTAACGCCTGTTTCAAGCTGGCGAACAGCCTGGGCACCTCCGGGGCACCGAAATTATGTATTGCGGGTGGAAATCCGCTGTTGCACAATCAGGCGGATCTGATGGAATCGGAAATGTCCATCTTTAAAGGGTATGCGACCAAATACAGCAACACCTATTTTCAATGGAAAGGTAAGCCACTGTTTGTTAATTTCGTAGATCCGCAATATTTCAAGTACACTAATGCAAACTTTACCATCCGCAATGCCTGCGGTCATACTAGCCAAGCAAAAAGCGCGGCAGAATCCGGAAAATACAATCTGAAAGAACAAGGTCTTTACGGATGGGTGTTCGATTATGAGTTCAAAGGCGCGGAAGCATATGGTGTCAATCCCGGTTGGTCTCGCAGTCACAACGGCTTAGAGATCGGCAAGGCAGAAATCAACAGGGAAAACGGGGACTTATATCGTCGGCTGTGGCTGCGTGCATTAAAAGCAAAGCCGGAAATGATCGTGATTGCAAGTTGGAATGATCATGCGGAAGAAACCGGAATAGAGGCGGTAAATTTATCCGAGGATATCGCGGGACGCGAGGCGGAAAAGAAAAATCCATATCTTTATGAGCAGATGACCGAAGGCTATTTAGCATTGAAAACAGGCTATGTGAAGGGCTATTATTACAAAGCCGAAAACGACAGCAACATTTATCAGTACACCGGCTCCAAGCTGCAAAAGGTTTCCTCTGTGCCGGAGGGCGGCGTTTTGCTCTGGATTCCGGACGATTACTATGATTGGGCGGGCGTTGCAAGAGGTTAAACAATACCGGAAAGGCTGTGATTTATTGTGAAAGCACAGAAAATAATCAGTATGGCTCTGTGCGGAATGATGTTATTTTCCGTATCGGGTGCGGCAGTACCGACAGCGTCGGCTGTCACAGAAAACAATAATATTACGGTTGCTTCGGATGAATCTTATGATACATATATCGCAGAGATTGGGGACGCACCGCGTCCCCAATCTGCTGTAATCATCGAAAAAGAACAGCTGGATCCTGCGTTAAGCAACGGATTTGAGCGGAATGACAACGGCGTGATGACAGAAGAAAGCGCTACCGTTGTCTTTCGATTTCATGTAGCGCAAACAGGACTTTACAATATGAAGATCCGTTATACTACGGTGGAAGGAAAAGGAACCGCCATTCAGCGCGGCGTGCTGTTGGACGGGAAAATTCCTTATTCCCAAGCGGGTTCTGTTACGCTGAATCGTGTGTATCGGGACAGCGTGTCCGGCGCGAAAGAAGACAGCCGCGGGAATGAATATACTCCGGAGCAGGACGAGGTGTTCGGCAGCTATGAGCAGATTATTTATGACGGGCAGGGATATATTGATACACCACTGCCGTTCTATCTTACTGCAGGAGAGCACACACTGACTTTTACTTCTCAAAAAGAACCGGTTATTTTAGAACAGGTCAGCTTTTTTAATCAGGAAAATATTATTTCATACAGTGAGTTAAAAAAGGTATATGAAACGGCGGGATATCGTCCTGCTTCCGAGCAGGCATCTGTCGTCATTGAAGCAGAAGATGCCGACTTAAAATCGTCTCGTACGTTATATCCGGATAATGATCGGACCTCTTCGCTCACACAACCATCGGATGTCAGCCGAGTGGTTATGAACACTGTGGGAGGTAGCAATTGGCGCTATCCCGGTCAATGGATTACATGGAAAATAAAAGTGGAAGAAAGCGGATTGTATAAGCTGTGTCTGCGATTTAAACAAAATTATACCGAAGGACAAAATTCGGTACGTACTCTATATATTGACGACAAGATTCCTTTCGCCGAAGCGGAAAACATCTCCTTTGGCTTCAGTTATGATTGGCAGATGATGGTGATAGGTGAAGAAGAGCCCTATCTTTTTTATTTTGAAGCAGACAGAGAATATACACTGAAATTAGAAAATACACTGGGCGTGTATGCAGATATTTTGCGGGAAACACAAAATTGTGTACTGGCGCTGAATGAAGTATACCGTCAGGTTAAGATGGTCGTGGGGGCTTCGGCAGATAATAACCGCGACTATGCAATAGACAAACAGCTTCCGCAATGCATGGAAACATTGCAGGAGCAGTACAATACGCTAAAATCACTTGCTGATCAGACGGAACAAGTATCGGGTGAAAAAGGAAACGGTTACGGGGAATATCAGCGTTTGTTTGTCCAGATTGAAGAATTTTTGAAGGATCCTGACAAACTGCCAAAGCAATTGGATTCCTTTTCTAACAACATCAGCAGTCTGGCGGATTATGCGCTGAGCGCTTCCGAACAGCCGTTGCTGCTGGATTATATCACTGTTGCGGCACCGGAACAGGAGCTTCCCAGAGTGCAGGACAGCTTTTGGCAGAAATTGGTGTTCGAGTGTCGATCGTTTCTTGCATCTTTTGTGACTGACTATAATATGGTTGGAGATGCATCTGATACAAACAGCAGCCTGGATTTATGGTTATCCTCCGGGCGAGATCAGGCTGAAGTAGTAAAGCAATTGATTGATAACGGATTTACCAAAGAATACGGTACAACGGTGAACGTTCGGCTGGTCACTGCAGATATGATATTGCCGGCGGCGGCTTCCGGACGCGGACCGGATGTGGCGGTAGCACAGGAAAAGGCTTTGCCGGTACGGTATGGACTGCGCAATGCGTTGCTTGATTTGGCGCAGTTTCCGGATGTGGATGAGGTCTTAAAACGTTTTCACAGCAGTGCTTATGCTCCGTTTTTTGTAGGTGATAAGTTATACGCGCTACCGGACACCCAAAATTTTTTGATGATGTA